>JARKUW010000161.1 GCA_029851965.1 Bacteroidota bacterium
ACCGTCCGATAAAGATCAATACATCCAAAAGCAGGCAATTGAACTTACCGGATCCGGTAAAGCCCTCTGTTTCGACGTTGAAGTAACAAGGTATGCCGTGAAAGGTTGCATGATGTGAATATTCCAGTGTTCCGCTCTTCCGGGAAGCGCCCTGATCAACATCGATGATTTGCCTCTTTTTAATAATAAAATCGGTAGGGTATCCCTGCTCCACAATTGTTGAAATGTTATTTCTCATCTGGACGGCTAGCTGGGTTTCTTTAGAGGCTTCTTGCATATTGTGAACGTTAACGTCATTTTCAAGGTAGACATCAGTTGATATACTTTCCCCAATGTATCTACGATATTACATAATTTGAGAAATATACTCAACAATTGTACCCAACATCTTCGTTATTGTATGCAGCGTCAATGTTTCCGGGTTCAAATTGATCAGCACTGATACCCTTGCAGCAGGTTGAAACCCACCTGTGTGTGCTCCTCACCGGTATATTGGTGAAAGCAATCAGCTAATATCGATTCGAGCAAAAACATTTTACATATGCGCAAACTGTTCTGATTGGTGAGCGTTGCCCTGCCTGTACTAAGCCAGCTTAACACCCACCAGCATTGCTGTAAATTATCGCCTTAAGAGGATGTGCCGTGCTTCCCCAGGCGTATTTACATTCATCAGAAGGTTGCCGGGTGAGGTTTCTGCCAGGGTAATCTCCATTTCCAGCAGTACTTTGCGAGGCGAAAAGCATCCCCTGGCCTGGTGACTTTCCAGAATTCGGGATGCAGATGGCTCCCAGATGGTAAAAAGTGGTTCCGGCAAGCCACTGTCAGGGTTCGCAAACGCAGCTGCATGGGTAGCCGCATTCCTGCAAGAAGCCAATTCCTGGATGAGTTCCAGATTTAACAGGGGCAGGTCACAGGCAGCAATCAACCATGCACAATTCTTGTTGTGGTTAAAAGCAGATAAAATAGCTCCGAACGGCCCCATACCTGGATAGCGGTCTTCCAAACAATTGTAATTTTTGTCTACCTGGGCAATTTGATCCGGGCGACAGGATATGAATACATCCTCGCAGCAGTCGTTCAGCAAATCGGCAAGGTAATAGCGTTGGCCTTTTCCATGCCAGTTTATCAATCCTTTGTCGAAGCCCATGCGACTACTGACACCGCCAGCCAATACCAGCCCATTTAATACCGGGAGTGCATTAGACATGGAGCCTCCACGTTTGTTCTTTGATTTCACAGCGTCGCAGTTACTCAATATCTGTGGTGAGCGGTTTAACTGCCAGCGGATTTGGATACTGATCACTCTGATCTTCTTCAACATTGTCCAGACAGACAAAGTCCTTCTCCAGAAGCAAATCCACTGCGCCGTTTTTATCACCGAAGCCTACGCTGTTTGTATTTACCAGATCCGAAACCATCTCCGCTGATACGTAAATGATGATACTTTGCCCATGGAACGCAGCAGATAAGCCAGCAGCTTCCGAAACTTGCAGTGCGTAAATAAGTGTTTGGCCGGAAAAATTTGATCGCTCCTCCAGGTACCCGGTTTCTGCCAGTGTTGCCAGATCCGTCTTTGTGAGCCGGTAACGGAACGAATTGCCTTTGATCCTCATTTTCATTGGTGTGTCGTTTTAAAGGTTATACATTTACAGCTTCATATCTGTCTACAAGATTACTGGGGTCATTGCTTCATTGTTTTCAAGATCGTGAAGCTTCTGCCCGATGCGATTTAGCTTGTGTCGCGGATTGCATTTAAGTCCACTTTCAAGAAACTGTCCTTAGGCGCTTCGCAAACAGGACAGTGATAGGTTTCCAGGGAATCGAAATCTGTATTCATCGGGATACCCAGATTCTGATCCCCATATCGTTGATCATATTGACTAAGACAGTGTTTACATTGGTACACCTGATGCAATAGTTCAGGCTCGCTTTCGTTCTCCGTTTCAATCCCTTCCGGGATGAAGGCTGCCGATCCGCTGGTTAAGCATTCATAAAACTGGCCGGTTAATTCAATTAAGCAGCTCACAAGTTCCTGTCGGTCGACCCCTCTTTTATGCATGGCCAAGGTTCTTGAATTCGGATTGAAATCCTGCGTATGGAGCACATCAAAGGTATTATCGGGCTGCTTTCTGATTAGAATCGATGCGGTAAGCCCCGATTTCGGCGCCATTTGAATGGCGAAACAAAGACGGGATGTTCTTAGATCATAAGCGTCAATTTCACCAACGAGTTGCATTTTAAGTTGCAGGCTTTCGTTGCACAGATCGGCAAGCTGCCAGTTCAGCTCATTGCCACTATGCGTTGTGCTGATCCGGTATTTGCAGAGTAAATGTTCCCAATCTGAGCAGTTTGCCGTTTGAATCTCTTTAATCAGGAATGACTTCCATGGGGTTGTAAACAACTGTCCTATCCGGCTCTTTATGCATAAACTGGCAACAGCTTTCAGGAAGTCCAACGGATATGTTTCCGCTCTCCGGTAAACGCCGAGCCAGTTTTTACCATTTCCATAGGAACCAAAGCCCTCGTAGCGTGGAAGATCAAAGTCTGGTAAACTTAAGGGGGCTGCAACCTCCTGATGCTGACGTCCGCTTTTAGCGGTAACCAGCTTCAAAAACAGTTGATGGTCCATCATTGGCTGATCGTAGAAGTATGCAGCATTACTCCAAATCACCTGTTCTGCAACTTTGCTCAGGGCAAATAGATCCGTTGCATAGACCAGTGCCGGCCAGCAGTAGACGTTGTTTGTTTTTGGAAAACGGATGTACCAGAAGAAATGGTTGGGCAGCGGTGCTGAAATGAAATTAAAATTCCCACTGAATAATGGAACAAGGGTTTGATTGCCATCCGTTACATTTATTTTCAGCTGGGGTCTGTAATCAAGCTGATCAAGAATATCCTTAAATGTTCCTTCTTTTAGCCAGCTTTCCGTACCAAATATGGCATCGGAGACGTAGGAACTAACAACGTTGGGATACAGATGCTCATCCGCTTCATACTTGATCTCGGCCCTGAGCATATCGGTTTGCAGGTCCGGATACTGAGCAGCGGGTATATGGAAGTAAAGTTGCTGGCGGTTTCCCAACCGGATATGTGCTGCACCTGCGTTTTCAGCCATCAGCAGGATCTCGTACAGATCCCCCGCAGAGACCACTCCGCCGGGTAAGTTTATCTTTATACAAACATTTTGCTCCTCCACCATCGCTATACTGCCAGGGTAACCAAATCTTTTAATTTTTCTTCCATCAATCGTTTCACTTCCGGCCTGCAGGAGCCACAACCAGTACCGGCGCCGCTTGCTGCACAAAGATCTTTCAGGGTTGCGCAGCTTGCACTTACCATGTTCAGGATATTTTCGCTGCCGACGTTATTACAGCTGCAAACGAGTTTTCCCAACACTGGATCAGCGGGTGCTCCACTTCGAAGCAGTTGAATGCGCCTTTCACTGAGCTCAGTTTTATTGTTGATGAGTGATTTGAACTCCTGAAATTCACTCTTATCCCCAATTAGAATACAGCCAACCAGCTTATCCTGGTAAATGATGCATTTTTTGTAGTAACGTTTCGCTTTGTCAATGAAGATTACCTCTTCGTACTCGTGCTGATCCGGGCAGTCCGTCAGGCCAATGCTGCAGAGGTCAAATCCATGGATCTTGATGATGTTCATGGGTACGCTTCCGCTGTAATAACTGGAAACGTCACCATTCAGGTATCTTGCAAGCAGCTCCGCCTGCTGTTCCGCCGCGGCCGTAAAACCGTACAGGCTGCCTTCGAACTCAGCAATCTCCCCGATGGCATAGATGTGTGGATCACTCGTTTGCAGCCGTTCATTTATCACCACCCCGCGCCTGCAATCCAGTCCGCAGGACCTGGCAATACCTAAGTTCGGCGTAGTGCCAACGGCCAGGATAACTGCGTCACAGTTTATTTTGTGGCCGCTATTCAGACTTATGCCTGATAATTTTGAACGGCCGTAGTAAAGCTCAACTTCCTCGTTGTAAAAAATGTCACAACCCTGATCAGCCATTTCATCTTGTAACAACTGACTGCCCAAAGGATCCAGCTGCCGGTTTAGAAACCTGGAGGTACGCTGAATGATCGTAATTTGAATACCGATTTCCCGCAAGGCGGCCGCCATCTCCAGTCCGAGCAGCCCACCCCCAACAATGGCTACGCGGCCATTGGATGGCAGATGCTTTTTAAAACTGTCCGCATCCATACGGTTGCGCATGGTAAATATTCCGGGTAGCGCCGGCACACCCTTTGGAAGGGAAGCGCTGCTGCCTGTTGCGAGCACCAGCACATCATACGGCGTAACAAACCCACGCGAATCAATTACAGCTTTATTTTTCCGGTCGATCTTCTCCACACTGATGCCGCGCAACAATTTAATGTTATACCCTTCCGCTTCCGTAGCATCCATATTGACGAGCTCATCCCAATGCCGTTCTCCACTGATGTAGTCGGGCAGCATCACCCGGTTGTAAAAGGGAAATATCTCTTTGCTAAAAACCGTGATTTCATCACCAGCATTCAGTTCCCGATAAGACTTCACGAAAGCATAGGCGCCCGCACCTGCGCCCACAACCACGATACGCTGAATGGGCTTGCTATATTTCTGCACCTTTACGGCACAGTACTTGAAATCCGGCTCGCCGGAGATTGGATCTACGATATCACTGGTAAGGTTATTTGCCCGGTTTAGATCACTGTTTGAAATTTTACCCCAGTGCATGGGTAGAAAAACCACGCCGGATCTCATCTGTGCAGACAGCTTCGCCTCCACGATGACCTCGCCCCTTCTGGAAGTAATCCAGGTCATGTCACCTGCTTTTATCCCAAGTTTGTCTGCGTCATCGGGATGAATCTCCAGGTACGACTGCTTCACGTGTTGGTTTAAGCGGTTTACCTTGCCCGTTTTGCTGCGGGTATGCCAATGGTCGCGAATGCGCCCGGTGGTTAAAATAAAGGGGTAGTCAGCATCCGGCCTTTCGCTGTTTAGATCATCCGGAACGGCACTGATCTGGGCCTTTGACGAGGGTGTATAAAACTGTTTGTCTGTGAATATCCGTTTGGTTCCTTGCTGGGAACTGCGACTTCTAAAAGGCCATTGCACCGTCTTCAGCTTCAATATCTCATGGCTCAGTCCGCTGATGTCTATTTTGGTTTTAGCGGTCAACCGGGCGTGTTCCTGATATATGGCTGCAGCGTTGGCATATTCAAAGCCAGCATAACCCATCTGCCGGGCAAACCGGCAGGTGATCTCTGCATCTGGAAGCGCCTCACCTGGAGGGGATATGATTTTGTTCAGGAAGCTGATCCGTCTTTCTGAGTTGGTCATGGTTCCCTCCTTTTCGCCCCAGGCGGCGGCAGGAAGAATCAGATCCGCATAGGCGAGGGTTTCGGGCTTGTTACTGATGTCCTGAACGACGACAAACTTCGCTTTCTTTAGCGCCTCCTCGGCCTGCTTTACATTTGGTAAACTCACCAGTGGATTGGTTCCGGTAATCCAGATCGCCTTTAGCCGGCCATCGCTTAAGGCCTCAAACATTTCCGTTGCTGTAAGGCCCGGATTTGGATTGATGGCGCCTCCTTTCCAGAACTTCTGCACCTCTTCGCGGTGTTTTGGATTTTTCAGATCCCGGTGTGCCGGCAACAAGTTGGACAGGCCGCCAACTTCCCTGCCACCCATGGCATTCGGTTGTCCGGTTAGTGAAAACGGACCGGATCCCGGCTTGCCGATCTGACCTGTGATTAGATTTAAGTTAATCAGACTGAGGTTCTTCTGGACGCCGGTGGCGCTCTGGTTGAGACCCATGGTCCACATGGTCAGAAAAGCCTTCGATTCTCCGATGTAGCGTGCCGCAAGGCGAATGTCACTTTCTGCCAATCCGCAGATGCCTGCAGCCTCTGGCAACGTCTTTTGGAACACAGTCGTTTTATACTGGGCAAATCCTTCCGTATGACTAACGATAAATTCCGGATCAATATGGCCGTTTTCAATGAGCAGGCGGCCGATTGCATGATTCAACGTGACATCTGTTCCCGGAAGAAGCTGCAAATGAAGATCCGCAATGGCGCAACTATCTGTAGCCCTGGGATCGACGACGACGATCTTTACATGCGGGTTAAGCGTCTTGTGGGCCTCTACCCTGCGCCATAAGATGGGATGGCACCAGGCGGGATTGCCACCCGCGACGAAGAGACAGTCAGCAAGTTCGATGTCATCGTAACAAATGGGAACAATATCTTCACCCAAAGCGATCTTATAGGCGGCAACGGCACTACTCATGCACAAGCGGGAGTTTGTATCTATGTTATTGCTGCCGATGAATCCTTTCATCAGCTTATTTAAGACGTAATATTCCTCGCTTAAGCACTGTCCGGAGGCGTAAAACGCAACCGAATCAGGTCCATGTTTTTCAATGAAGGTTTTAAAAACAGCGGCGGCCCTTTCCATGGCAGCATCCCAGCTCACACGCTGCAATGGCATGTTTTTATTGTATCGCATCTGCGGATACAGCAACCGGTCAGATCTGTCATTTACCGTATAATGCAAGTTTTGCCCTTTACTGCAGAGGAGGCCACGATTTACGGGATGCAAAGAGTCTCCTGCGACTGAAATGCCGCCATTCTTATTCTTGTCGACGATAACACCACAACCAACGCCACAATAACAGCAGGTAGACTTAATTCCTTTGTCGTTCTTATGCAGATACACAGATGCCATATTCTTGATTAACTACTGTTTCAAAGCAAATTATACCGCCCGTTCCGGTATCAGGTCAAGGTCAACAACTTCCTCCACGGCCGCTGAGCGATGGAATCTTGTGCTCAGCACAATGACTCCAACCAAAATAACGGAATAACCAAGCCAGGTGAAGGCCTGCTCGTAGGATATTGAGGTTGATTTGAATAGAAAACCAAACAACATCCCGCCCAGGTTGCCTCCGGCGCCCACGATCCCACCGATTAAACCAACATTCTCGGTATTGACAAAGGGCACGATACCATAGGTGGCGCCATTGGACATTTTAAGAAATAAAGCGAACAGAAGCATGGATAAAATAGCACTCATCAATGCGCCGGAGTGAGCAAATAAAAGTAGGCTCACACCTTCCAGCAGTAACACCACTGCAAGGAGGATTCCCTTTCCCCTCATGCCGTATTTACGCCCTGTACGATCGGATATCATGCCCCCTAGGGCACGGGCAAATAAGTTCATAAAACCAAATACGCCGGCCCAGAAGCCAGCCTCACCCAAGGTCAGGTGATAAGCATCTACAAAATAGAGGGATGCAACGTTATCGAAGGTGATTTCGAGCCCGAAACACATGGCATAAGCAAGTGTCAATGACCAAACCCTCCAGTCGGCCAAAACAGACCAATCCGTCTTTGCAGACTTTGTTTTCACATAGCCGATCTCCTCAAAATTTCCTACTGGCGTATCCTTGGTGTATTTATAATAGAGCCAGGCGACAATCAGCATCATAACACCCGGCACAATCATCGCGTACCGCCAGGCTTCCGCACTCGTATACCCGAAGCCGATGATTGCTGCACAAAGAACTGGCATGCACATGTTTGTGACACCTCCGCCGAGGTTCCCCCAGCCTCCCGTAACCGCATTTGCAGTGCCTTTGATGTTTGGGGCAAACATCATGGAAGTATGAAATTGCGTAATCACAAAAGAAGCCCCGATGACGCCAATGGCAAGGCGAAACAAGATGAAAGTAGCATAGTCATGGGCCAGACCGACTGAAAAAACAGGAACAGAGCCTAGGAGGAGGAGTCTTACAGCGGTCTTCCTTGGCCCCCACAAATCACAAAGCCTGCCGACGACCAGTCTTGCAATGATGGTTGCTGATACAGAGGCAATAATGATGTTCCCAATTTGATTTTTGGTAAGCTGTAGTTCTTCCCGGATCGCTGGCATTAGCGGGGCAAGCCCGAACCATCCAAAAAAACAAACAAAGAACATGAGCCATGTAATGTGAAACGTACGCATCTGTACGCCTTTGACTGAAAAGATGTTGAGCTTTGTGAGTTGAAGTTCCATATAAAAGTGAGTTTATTGGGTGACTTGGTACGGACAGCATTCTGAAATTGGAAAGACACGTCGTATAACTGAATAAATCCTGGATGTTGTCAAAAAAATACACCGAATTCTTTACACACCAGTCGAATTCGACATCTTAAAGCCTAAATTGAAAAAATAAATTGATAAAACATCAATAAATGTGATATTTATCATGTAAAAGACAAGTTTTGATATATTTTTAATGATTAAAACCTGATATCCCACCTAAATAGCGCTGATATATTGGCTATTTAACATATTCATGGTTCATTCTAGATGCTTTTTCTTGAAATAACAATACAAAATCAACAAAAGTCAATTAAAAAACCCTTTTATTGTTGACTACAGTGTACATATCCCGGAAATCTTCAGCATTTAACATAAAAAAAGACCGCACTAGTGCGGTCTTTTTAAGAATCTGAATGATTTGAGCTTAGCCCCGTTGATCGG
>JARKUW010000163.1 GCA_029851965.1 Bacteroidota bacterium
GCTTAGCTGCAGCAATGAAGTTAACATAGTTCGTACCCAAGGCATTCTTTGCTGAACCCTTTCCGGGGGTATCTACACGAGGTGTCTCCTCCTGCAACGGACTTCTACGAAATACAAGGTAAAAACATGCACCAATGGCAATCCAGGTCAGAACAAATATCAGAATAAGGGTAGATTTTCTCATAAGCAACGGTCAGCCTCTTCTTCTGGTACACATTAAGGTCGATGAACGGCTTTCTACATAACACCCCGAAATCGTAAACAGTTTATGATTTCTGAACTCAGATCACTGGCACCGCTGTCATTCATCCCGAAGACATTTTACTGGATCTATCCTTGCGGCGCTTATCGCCTGCATGCCCACAGTCCCCCAGGAAATGACCAGCGCAATGAGGGCAGAGCCCACAAAGTACCATACCTGCAGATCAATCCGGTAGGCGAAACTTTCTAACCAATAGCTTGTCATAATGTAACTGACCGGCAGCGCAATCAAGATCGAAGCGAGCACCGGCTTCAAAAATTCTTCCGACAGCATATAGATGATGTTCCACTGACTTGCACCAAGTACTTTACGGATGCCGATTTCCTTCAATTTCCGCTCCGCCGTGAAGGAAGCCAGCCCAAAAAGTCCAAGGCAGGATATGATCACGGCAAGCATGGCAAAATATCTGGATAACAAGGCCACGCGGTTCTCCGAAACATACTGCCGCTGGAAATCCTGATCCAGAAAGATATAGTCAAAACGATACCCCGGATTAAATTTTCCATAATAATGTCTTAACATGCCCAGGGTCTCACGCTCCTTTCCAGCCGCTATCCGTATCATAACCCGGTTGTTATTTGTGGAGTTGAACCTGAAGAAAAGTGGCTTCACCTGCTCATGCAAAGATTCGGAATGAAAGTCTTTGATTACGCCTACGATCTGGTAGTTCTTTCCCCAAAGGCCAAAGATCTTTCCGACGGGATTTTTCAAACCCATCAAACGTATCCCGGTCTCATTGATAAGTACCCGCGAACTATCTGAACCAAACTTCGAGGAGAAGCTCCTTCCTGAAGCCATCTTCATGCCCAGCGTTTCAATCAGGCCCTCACTAACGGATGCGTGCTGGAATTTGATCACCTGTTTCGGATTCCTGTTCTCCCAATTGAAGTCACCTTCCGTATAACCATACTCGCCCAGAAAGCTGCGGTCCATACCCGCGGCATTCTTCACCCCCGGTATTTCTTTAATGGCTTGTAGAAAGGACTCCACATTATTCTTCAGCTTTCCCTCCATTTCCAGGTAAATCACGTTCTCCTTGTTGTAGCCTAAATTCTTCTTCTGTACATAATCGATTTGCTTGTAAATGACGAAAACCGACACGATTAAAATGATAGACAGGGTAAATTGAAAAACAACCAGGCCTTGTCGGGTCCACAGCGTCCGTGCCGTCCCCATCAGCTTGCCTTTAAGCGCCTGCGCGGGGTCAAATCCAGACAGGTATAAGGCCGGATAGCTACCGGAAAGTAGTCCCGTAAATACGGCAATGGCCACCAGTATACCGATCAGCTGTGCATCAAAATGAAGCGTTAAGTTCTTCTCGGTGATCAGGTTGAACTGCGGGAGCAGAAGCTCCACAAAAGTGAGTGAGATAAAAAGCGACAGTACGGTAAGCATCATGGATTCTCCCAGGTACTGAAATATAAGTGCGCGGCGGTCTGCACCCATAACCTTTTTTATCCCCACTTCCTTCATCCTTCTCGTAGCCTTCGCAGTAGAGAGGTTCATGAAGTTCACACATGCAATAACAAGAATAAAAACCGCAAGCAGCCCGAATAGTTGTACATATTGAATTCTTCCCCCGGCCTGAACGCCATTTTCATAGCTACCGTAAAGATAGCCCGTTTCATATCGTCTGATGAACAGCTGACGATTGGCTATACCTTTAGATTGCATGTATTCTTTTATCCTGGCATTCAGTTTCCCGGGATCGGAACCTGGCTTTAGTAAAATGAATGTATTTGGCCCATAGTTGGTCCACTTGAGAAAATTGCCGGTGATTTCATGCAGCATGTCCAGCGCCACCAGAAAATCAAACTGGTCCGAGGAATGCGCCGGCGTATTTTGAAAGACACCGGTCACCACACCACTCGTTTCTCTGTCGATTTCTGCATTTTGCCAGACCACAACCTTTCCGAGCACATCCGTGCTGTTAAACAATTTCTTTGCAAGTTGCGCTGAGATAACGATGGATTGCTTCCCGCTAAGGACCGTATTGATGTTGCCGCTAAGCAACCGATATGAAAAGATCTTGAAGAAGTTCTCTCCTGCAAATTTCCCCCGCGCTTTGATGCCCGCACTATTGTCTACCGAAATCTTAGACTGTGCCAGCCAGCTGGTTGGTGATGTGGTAAGGGCGTCCTCGACCTCGGGCATCTCGGCCTTAAGGCCTTCTCCCAATATGCCGGCATTGGCATCGGTCGTGCGGATTCCCTGGTCTGTGATTTCATTGGACATCACCTGATACAGTTGCTTTCCCTTTTGGTGAAACTTGTCCATACCCACTTCATCACTTACCCAAAGATAGATGAGTAAAGCACAGGTAAGCCCTGCAGAAAGACCAATCAGATTGATGAAAAATGAAGTTTTGTAACGCTTGAACGTCCGGTAAATCAGTAACAGGTGATGCTTAAACATGTCCTTTTTCGTTTGCACAGCGATGACCAAAGGCTGTGCCATGCCAATATACACGTCTGGGGCCACAACCAGTGCTTACCGGATCATCAAAGTGCACGAAAACGAACGCTTTCTGTTCGGATTTGAACTGTTGCTTATCCCCCCTTGTATCGGTATAGCGGGAAAAAGTCGACTTCGGCGTCAGGCGCCACCCCAGCTTCCTCAAGCAACAGCTGATAAGCATGTTGATCGGCAATAAACCGCCAGCTGGTAAAGTCATAGAACAAATCAGAGAAAGCAGCTTTCCAGGCGAATAAAGAATCTTCCTTATAGCCAACGCCACCGCCAAGGTTAAAATACTGCATACCCGTCTCCCTGCCCAGCACGCAGATTTCGTCTGTCAGCAACTTCGCCGGCGAATGTGAAAGATACGCTGTGCGGGTACCGAGCAGGTGCGCCTGAATGATCCGCTGTGTATATACCACGATCGCGCCACAAACTGCCTTTGCTCCATGATAGACCATCAGCAACTTGCTGTTGTATTCCGGTGAGGCGAGCATATCCGTAAAATACGACTCAGAAAACAGGTAGAAATCGGATGCACCAATACGCTTCATATTTTCCGTGTAGATAGATGCAAACTCACGTATTTCCTCCGGGCTTTCCCCCTGCTTCACATAAAATCCTTTCCTCCTCAATTGCCCTATTTTCTCCAGTAAACGCTTTTGATATCTCGACCGCTGGGTCTCGAGTGATACCTTCAGATCGATGACTACGATTTTTCCGTTCTGGTAAATACCATCGAATTTATCCATAAGTGAAATCTGGTTGAAGAAGGAATGTAGCCTGGAGAAAACCGATATATTCTTTTCCCCTTTCAGGAATTCCACAAAGGCAGTTTTAAAATTTTCCTTCAGCCCCTCATCCAGATCTTCAAACTCCTTATTGGACACCGGGCCGGTGTAACCATATACACTGGTTAAATCATTGAAAGGTGTATCGGGAATCTTCCTGCGTATCAGGGGGAAACCGATGAAATCCGCTCCTTCTGAGTAAACGACAAGAATTGGATCGCCGCCATTATCCAGGGAATGGTAGTACCAGGTATGGTAAAAATCAAAGTTGGCCGATCTCGCGATGTAACCTCTCCATTCCGCCTCCTGTTGTATTGTGATGATCTTAATCATATCCGTTGTTAACCAGTGATTTTTTTAACATAAATAGCAGCCAGTGCTTTAAAGGTCATCACCGGCTGATAATGAAGGCATTTTTTCAGCGCCTGAAGAGAAACTTTCATTTCTCCCTTTTTGACGCTCCGCCGTAATACCCTCATGTATTCATTAAAATTTCTTTGTTTTAGAATGCTCCTGTCGAAATCCAATGGCAGAATGCCGGAAAGCACCTCATTCCACTTTTCCATAGAACGCGCCCACTCCAGATTTCTGGAAGATAAAACGACACCCTGTACGCCCCTTAAATACACCGATGATACCCGTGGTAAGTATCTGATCTTTCCTTTTTTTGCCAGGTAGCACCACAAGATCACGTCGCCTGTATATTCCAGCCTGTAAAATTCTTCATCCAAAGCATCCGATCTGAATAAAACCGAGGCAGTAGCAAATCTACGCTTCCCGAGAAGTTGCCTGAGTCCGATGTCACCCGGGCCGGTGTTGCTAAAGTTATATTTCGTATTGGTTTCTGTGTTAACGACCAACGCATTTTCTGCAACCATGGAATAGTCGGCGTGTGACTCCAGAAAATCCACCTGCCGCTGCAATTTGGTTGGGTCTGTCCAGTAATCATCGCCTTCACACAATGCAATATACTTGCCCTTTGCCCTGGGAAAATTATGAACAGCACTCCCCCGCTTTCCCTTAAGCCATTGATTCTCGCTTTGATAAACCGGCTTAATGATGTCTGGATATTCATCCGCATAATCGGCAATGATTTCTGCTGTCCGGTCCGTAGACGCATCATCATGTATCAAAACCTCGAAACTAAAAGTTGTTTTCTGCATGATAAATCCATCCATGGCCTTCCGGATATAGTTCTCGTGGTTGAATGCCAGGCAGCTGATACTGACTATAGGGTTTGCTTTGTCCATCATGCAGAAAGATCTTGTTTTACTTCTTTAAGCATCTGTCGCTTCATATCCTGCAGCATATCCATATACGGGTACTGCACAGTAAAACCAAGTTCTTCTTCTGTTTTGGAGATGTCATACAAGTAAGATGCCTGTGACCGTTTCTCGGGGCGATAGACGACTTCTGATTTCTGCCCATCACTGGAGAAGACTTCCACAATGCCCCGAATCTGCTGTTCCAGCGTGGTTCCAATACCCGTTCCGACATTGAAGATGCCGCTTGCCCCGGAGCTTTCAATGGCACATTCTACAATACGGAGGAAGTCCTTTATATAAACAATATCCTTCGGCTTCGCCGGATCGCCCCAAATTTCGATCTGCTCACCTGCCATGGCCTTTTTGATGATGTACATAAATGCCATATCCTGAATCACACCATCCACGTAGAGTGTGGCGGCAGGCATGTAGCTGTATATGGTTGGCAGGCGCAGAACGATGTTTTGAATACCATATTCCTGATTGTAGTGCTCCAGCATATCTACAGCAGTACACTTGCTGATAATGTACATCGCATGGTCGCCGCGTAAATTCAACGCCCGCGGTGCATGGGCAGGGATATGTATACCTGTATTCCAATGGCCATATACATCTGCATGCGACTGCGCGAAGATTATCTTTTTGATCTGATTCTCCCGGCAGAACTCCAGGACGTTCAGCGTACCGGTAATGTTCACATCAATGTACTGATATGGATCGTAGCCTTCCATTCTTGATGGCATCATTCCCGCAAGCAGGATCACGCAATCAACATCTGTTGCCGGCAGTTCCTGAAACTGTTCCTTCTTCACAATGTCGATGTTCGCATAACGGACGTTCTTCATACCAAAGTGCTCGGCATCGCGGCGTCTGACGCCTGTTCCGGTTACCCGGTAGTTTCGCTCGCTCAGATACCGGGTCAGATGCATTCCTGTACCACCTGTTGCACCAAAAATGATGACGTTTTTCATGAGATCGTTGATTTTAAAGGTAAGACTGGAGGCCGACGGATGACTTTAGGTATCTATTTGTTTAACAACCCTTTCAAAAATAAAACAAACCTTAGGCTTAAGAAACAATTTCAAGATTTCAGGTAATTTGATTTTCACTGCGTGATGTACGTCGGTTTTAAAGTTGCGTGCCGCAACAAATACGTGAGCACGAACGCGTTGCACTTGCTAATTACTTGAAATGGAAAAGAATGCTCCAGCAAGAAAACAAAAAAGGAGGGTATCTGCGCAGACACCCTCCTTTCAAAAACAGGTCCTAAAGGATAAGACCTGCCGGTTTAAAATTAACTATTTATAGACCTCTGTAATTGGCTTTCCAATCGTTCCATTTGGTTCCTGAATCTTCAGCAACGATGTAATGGTCGGTGCGATATCTGTCATGTTGTAGGCCGCGTTCGACTGACCATGCTTAATGCCCCAGCCCATAAATACAGCTGGAATATGCGTATCATAATGGCCAACAGTTCCGTGTGTAGCACCTGTAGCGCCACCTCCGGACCATCCTTGTTTCTGCATCACCTGGATCACCCCGCTCCGCTCCCTGTTGTAGCTGTTCATCATTTTATTGCGGTACAGTTCCGGAATGTCTGATGTAGCGAGGTCCTTAATGTCAACAGCATAAGCAATTCCTTCCTGTTTACTTACAAAATCAACAACTTTAGTCCGGATTTCTGCCTCATTCAACTTGCTCTTGCTGATCGCCGGATGATTTAAGGTGATCTGTGTATTGCTATAGGCGGTAACAAGATTTTTCACTTTATAATCCTGCTCCAGCTGGCTGTTTAAAGTGCTCATCCATGCTTTTGATGCCACAAGCCCCGCAGCTATCTTATTGTCGATCAGGAAATTTGCGTTATTCATCGCCCCATGATCCGCAGTTAAGAATACGGAATAGTTACCTTTGCCGACCTTTGAATCCAGGTAGGTAAAGAAGCTGGCCAGGTCACGATCAAGCCTAAGATACGTATCTTCCGCCTCAATTGAATTCGGCCCGAAACGATGTCCGACGTAATCTGTTGAAGACACACTGATCGCCAGCAAATCTGTGATGCCATCTGCACCCAGACTTTCATTCGCTACCGCCGCTTTAGCCATCTCCAGCGTTAGCGTGCTTCCGTATGGTGTACTTGTCAGTAAGCCCATCCCCTCTGCAGCCATCAACTGGGAAGTTTTTAGCGGGAAAGTAGGTTTATCCGTTCCGGTAAATTTTCCTTCATACGGGCTGTCGTCTTTTGTGCTCTGCACGTAAGTCTCTATCGGATATAAGGTATTCCAGTCCTGCTTCAGGAACTTCTCGGGCAGCTTTTGTGCGTTAAACTTAGTCACCCAGTCTGGCAGCTGTTTCATGTAATAGGTGCTGGTTACCCAGTTTCCAGAACTTCCGTCATACCAGTAGGCCGCGTTTGCTGCACGGCCACCAGGCAAAATGCTCCCCCGATCTTTAGACGCAACGGCGATAACCTTGGCCCTGAAGTTGGTCGCAATACGCAATTCATCGCCCATGGTTGAGGCCAGCAGGTTTCTCGGAGACATCTTCCCGACGGTTGCATTGTCGCTTCCTACAGTCTGCACGGTGGAGTCGCCCGCACAGTACAAGGTCTTCCCGGTTGCCTGTACAATGAAGTCGTTCCCCGCAATGCCGTGAATGGCCGGAACAGACCCGGTATATACAGAAGCATGGCCGATACCCGTTACACTTGCACTATAGTTGATGTGCGCATTGTCACAGGAGAAACCTTCATTAAGCATGCGTTTGAATCCCCCATTTTCATAGCGATCATAGTAACGGTAGAGATAATCCCAGCGCATTTGATCGACCATGATGCCGACAACCAGCTTCGGCCGCGGTAAGGCAGAAGTTGCAGCAGGCTTTTTAACTTGTGCAGAAGCGCCGATAGACGCGAAGGCGAGTAGTGGAAGGAGTAAGAATTTCGATTTCATGTATGGTTTTTAGACGTTGTATAATTTACTTCATTGAATTGAAGCATTTCTCATTGCCTAAAATACATATTCATTCTTTTTTCGATGCATCCGGCACATCAATAGTCTTTTTACAAAGGCATTGCAACATCTCTTTTACACTTGGTGCCGACTCTGGTGCAGCCAGCTGGAAGAGCTGCCTGCCTGGAACTTTAGAGGGCGATCCACATTTGCGAAAAATGAACTCTCCATGACGCAAAGTCGCTATACCTTTACGCCCTTCAAAGAAACCCGATGCAACCATATAGATTAGTCATATTGTCTCTTTTTCTCGTATTCAGCGCCAACATGATCCATGCCCAGACCAACTGGAAGTTGGCCACCGATAAAGACGGCATCAAAGTATACACCAGCGCTGTACCGAACTCAAAAATCAAAGCTGTAAAGGTTACCTGTGATCTGCCTGCAAAAGCCAGTACACTTGTTGCATTGTTACTCGACGTGGAATCGGCCCCTCAGTGGATCTACCATACGAAATCCTGTAAGCTCCTCCGGCAGGTTTCTCCGGCTGAACTTTACTATTACTCGGAAGTTGAGGTTCCATGGCCCGTAGAAAACCGCGACTTTGTGGCGCACCTGTCGGCCAGCCAGCATCCGGAAACCAAGGTGATCACGATCGACGGACCAGCAGTCGGCGGCTATGTTGCACCAAAGAAGGGTGTGGTCAGAATCTCTGACTCGAAAGGTAGGTGGCAGATCACCCCTTTACCCAACAACCACATTCAGGTTGAATATACGCTGCATGTAAACCCGGGGGGCAGCTTACCGACGTGGCTCGTAAATATGTTCGCTACACAGGGGCTGATGGAGATCTTCAGCAAGATGAAAACGGAACTGGAAAAGCCGAAATACAGGAATGCACAGTTTGCCTTTATCAGGAATTAGTTTACCTTAATCAGGCATTGAACTGGCGCAAGCGCTGTAACTGATGAAGGTATTGGGTAAGAGGGTGCTAACCCGGGAAGCCCTAAACTTCCACAACAAGCTTGTTCATCATAAAAGAAACAAACCTATTTGGTATGCGATAGCGGCCCTTTTTGTTGATATCTTTAACGACAAGCGTTAATTCCTGCAGGGTATACCGCTTTGCAAAGACATCAAATAATTTCTCGAGGATCGGCTGTAATTGCTCTGGCTGCAGATCGCTATCACTCATGTCGTCTGACCGGTAAAGCATGTGACTCAGAAATCGATCCTTGTTCGTGGCCGCCAGCTTTTCAGCAAACTGCACGATCACCTCATAGCTTGTACCAGCGTTCAGGTAATCAAGCATCTTCACGTACTTATGTTGGTAATCCAGCAGTTGAAAGGAAAACAACATAGCTACCGGATGATGGCTGGCCTCCCTTCTCGCACGGGTAAATAGTTTATTGCGCCATTTGCTTTTTTCTTCCCCCTCCTCCAGGTATTCGTCAACGAATAAATAGGTATCAAAATCAAACGAATACGACAACGCCTCTTTCAACACACCGGCAAGTTTTTGATTGTCCTTCTCAATGGTATATATCTCCGCCAGGAGTCGAAGATAGTCACCGTTAAAATCTTCCCGGGAGTTGCCTGCGATCTGCTCAAGGCAGTATTTCTCGGCAAGGGGCAACTTATCATACTCAATGAGCAATTCAATAAGTTCTACATTGTAGTCGTTTTGATACCGGAGGGGCTCGAAAAGGAGATAGTAATCCTCGAATAGCCCACTGCTCGCCACCAGGTCAAAAACAGTTTTGATATACTGCGTTCCGTCATAAAACTGCCTGGCATTGACTTTCATGAACTGGGCGACAAGGTTGACGGTAAGCGATCTTTTCCTTTCTATACTACTCAGCCGGTGCAGTTTCACCAGAAAACTCAGATAAAATGACCTGAGGTAATACGGTGCCCCATGGATCCGGACGGTGAAATAATTCACAGCCTTATCCCAGGTATCCTCATCCTGAAGCTGATGGATGGCCGGCAGAACTTTCATCAACACATTCTCCTCGTATTTAGAGATCCTGCCGTTGAGATCACCATACTTAGACTGAACCGTTTCGCACCCTTCCATAATTGCATGTAGCCGAAGGAAAGATTCTTCATCGGCTGTCTGCGTACAGAAATCAGCAATGACGGACTCGTGTAACACGGCCCAGAGCTCAACAATTTTCTTTGCATGAGCACTGTCTACAGTTCTCTTGTTTTTAATCACCGACTTAACGGCATCCATGGTGAGCTGTTTTATTTCCAGGGGTTGATATTGCCGCTCCGACTGCGAGAACTGATGTAGAAATGTCAGTCCCAGATCTTTGTTTTCTTTCAGCAAGCCGAGAAGCCAGGCCTTTAATTTTTCCGGATCAGCCTGCTGGACCAGCGTCTCCAGAGGATCTACCTTTTTAGCGCCTTTAAGTTTTGCTACAGGCTTTTTATCTTTAAGGACAAACAAAAGTAAGGCGGTTTGATGCGGACAAAAAGACGTGGTGCTCAGGCAGTCGCAGCCATGTCCAGTAATCTTTCCTCTGGTGTTTACCAGCAGATAAGTATCAAAGGTTTGATCATTCTCGTCAACATACGCCTGGTAATGCCCTTTTTCGATCTCGTCGCATTCTCTTACGGTACCTTTTTTTGCTTTCAGCAACAGATCTGGGGAGAGTACAGTTTTATAGTTCTTTAAGGTAAGTTCCATAGCAATCTTATCGACCTGGCTTCATGCTTGGAGCAGCACGTCTGCCTCAATACGCTACGGCCCTGATTATTTAGAGGGAATAACGATAAAGCTACGAAGTTAAACAGATATTTTCACAACCATCTTACCTTCATTTTTCCCTTCGAAGAGATCGATAAAGGCCTGGGGAATCTGATCGAAACCTTCGACGATCGTTTCCGAGTATTGTAATTTACCTTCCTTAAACCACGCCGTAAGTTGTTTCATTGCCTCCGGAAACTTGTCTGCATAATTACTCACGATGAAACCCTGCATCAGCATGCTGTTTTTTAACAGATACGGCTGTAACCTTGGTCCCGTTGATTCTTCTGCATCATTGTATGATGATATGGTTCCACAAATGGCGATGCGACCATATTTATTCATGTTGAATATTACGGCGTCTGATACGTCTCCGCCGACATTGTCGAAATACATATCTACGCCATCCGGTGCTGCTGCTTTAATTTCCTCCTCCATATTTGACGCGGTCTTGTAGTTGATGCCTTCATCATATCCGAACTTTGTTTTTAAAGAGGAGATCTTCGCATCTGAACCCGCGATCCCAACTACTTTAGCACCCATGATCTTAGCAATTTGTCCAACAGCACTGCCGACAGCTCCTGCAGCCCCGGAAACGACCAGCGTCTCCCCCTCCTTAGGTTTTAGAATTTCCTGAATACCTAAGTATGCCGTCAGTCCGGTCATACCCAGGATGCCGAGGTAAGCCGTCAGGCTGACCGAATCATCCAGTTTGGTTAATCCTTTCCCGCTGGAAGTCTGAAACATTTTCCAGTCGAGACCAGCGGTTACATGATCTCCAATAGAAAAGTCCGGGTTTTTGGATTCAGTCACCTCCGCAATGATGGCCGACTGCATGGGTTTGTTCAGCTCGAAAGGTGGCACATAAGACTTAGCATCGTTCATACGACCACGTAAATACGGGTCAACGGATACATAAACTGTCTTTAATAGAACTTCACCATCCTTAACTGTTGGCATCTCGATTTCTTCAAACCTGAAATCATTTAAAGTCGGCACGCCGGTTGGTCTGTTTGCGAGTAATATTACTTTGTTCATAATCCAGGGTATTTATTATCAAGCGCATTTAAATTAATAACAAATATTCCTTAGTTCTGATTTTAGAAAGTTGTTACGAGCCGATGATTGATGAAGTTTCTTGGCGAGACGAGGTACAAAAAGCGCTATTAATCTTTGGAAGATTTCATGATTGTTGCTAATTCCAAGAGTAGTATTTTGACGTGCAATATCTAAGCACGTGTGAGCATCATCTATAACAATCGCACCAAATTCAATATTATCTCTGTTAAAAATTGATTTTGCGTTAAAAAGCTTATGAAAAGTACAAAGCAAAATACTTTTACAGTTCAGAAAATCAAATGGAAATACATTTCCAGGTTCTATTTCACAAACTGGAATTCCGTATAATTCAGCCTGCTTTCTAGCCTATTCTAGAAGATAATTATCTGGACAAACATACACAGCGGTTCCTACGCGCTCAACGAGTTTGGAATAAAGCATCATTAAGCTTACCAAGGTTTTACCAGAGCCAGTATTCATTTTGCATAATACTCTTTCTCTTCTCGTCTTTGATGCCATTTTTTTTAAAACCTCTTCCTGAATGCCACGCAAATATGCATAGCCATCCTTATGATATAAAGATTGATAAAGATCAATAGGATCGGTTGGTAAAGTAGGCTTATTTCTGGTTTCTAATTTCTGTTTAAGTACGTCCATGACAAGGCGAGATTAATTTAACTTAATAACTGTAATCAAAATGCGGATACGACTTCACTCAAGCTACTTAAAAAAATTAAACTTAATTATAAAGCTCGAACATCAATTTTCTGATACATTGCAGGTTATTAGGTTATAATGACGAAGTATAAAAAATGATTGATGGTCTTTTTTTAACAAAAAGCTTTCCTTGGAATTTTTGCAACTGACCTCTTATAGTCGAAACCCAAACAGCTAACCTTTATCAGTATGAATTTCAACCGCAAGTTGGTTATCAATTATGTGCATGTCTACGGGCATGAAAAGGAAATAACTGCCGAATCACTTTCAATATTAAAAAAGCATACCTGGGCTAAGGTGCTGGCCCGGTTAAATTACCTTGCCCGGAGAGAGAAAGACTATGGTATCATCGACGTACTTAAAGACTGGTTCAGCGCCGAGAATAATGCGCACGCCAACGAGCTTTTACATAAAATCATTAATGCATACAAGGAAGACAACGTTCATCCAAAGCAACTGCTCACCATCAATATTTGGACGAACCTACGCTTGTTAGATGAGGTCTTAAACGTTGAAATCGATCCCGAAAAACAACTCGATAACGATGCATCCGAACGGGAACTTTTTGATCTTTATCTTGCCATAAACGGTGAGTTCGGAGCAAAAACCAATGGTATTTTTGAGTCCGTGTCTGAGGTAGAATACCCTAATGTAGTTGATAAATTGGCGAGAGTCCATTTAACCAATCTCTTACCCTACCATGATCTGAACCACTTTAAGGCTACAGAGCTGCTTGTGGCCGCAACCATAAAAGCTTACTACCTATTCCGGTTTTTGGAGCAGGAACATCAGGAATTAATAGATCTTTTTGTAAAAGCATATAGCGTGGATAATTGGAAAGATTATCTGAAGGGAATCATCCCTATTTACAAACCACATCAGGGAGACGGCTCGGGATTAAATTATCTGCAAATTGCAGAGGCAAAGAATCCAGAGCGCGCTCGTGCATTTCTTGATCATATTTCCTTGGTAGACGAAAAAAACTACGCGGTGAAAACCGATTTCTTACATGCCCGCTCAAATCCATTGTTTAAAACCGACGAGGATACTTATTTGATCCTTGATGATGTCTTATTGGTCAACCGCATCTTTAACTCTATCTTTTTTGAGCTGTTGAGGCTTGCAGAAAAAAATAAAAACAAACATCCGGCATATAGAAACTTTTTCTCGTTTTATACCTACGAGTTTATCGAAAAATCGCTGGCCTATAATCTGCTGCGCGAAGTGTTTGGACGCACCAAGTATTACCAGATTTCTGGAGATGAAATAGTTAACAAATACAAAATCGACACAGAACCGGATTATTATGTTCGTAACGGTAACAAGGTTTTTCTATTTGAAGTCAAGGGCAGTATTATAACCGGCCCGATCAAACAATCTTTTCATTACCCAGCCATCGAAACGGAACTCAAACAGAAGTTTTTGTATCATGCCGAGGATAATCAAAATAAAGCAGTTGCACAACTTGCTGAACGGATTAAGATCCTTTTTGAAGGAAAAGCAGTTTACGATGAGCATTACAACGCCAGGAACATCCGTGTGTTCCCAATTATCCTAGTTTCCGAGTTAGCTTTGACCACACCTGGTATCAATGTCGTTTTCCAACAATGGTTTGAAGCAGAGATAGAAAAGGAGAAGATATTGAAAGATAACCGCCATAGAATCCAGCCAATTGTGATCATGGATTTCGACACGCTTATCCTAAACTCGCAACAATTTCAAGAGGAACCAGGCTTGTTCGAACAGTCCTTGTTAGATTACTACAAGGCTATCGACCGTAAACACATTAGACCTAAACACGGAGTAGAGCCGACAACGGCTGATTTGGAACCTCGCATGATGAAAACTTTCCAACCTTATAACGGTTTTATGCATGGTTACCGTGATCTGGTAACGCCAGATCTATTTATGGAGTTTGGCTATGACCTTCTAAAATAGTAGTTATATTACATTATTAAAATCCGGACAATGGCCCAAGGAGTTAAAAACAAGAAGCAGCATTATGTACCTCAATGTTATTTACGAGGATTCTCAGACAATGGAAAGGGAATTTTTACCTATAATAAATCACTGGAAAAATCTTTTCAAATTGGCATAAAAGATGCCTGCCAGATTGATGACTTTTATAAGATACACCGAAAGTTTATAGATGAAAAAGAGCGCGAACAATTTGAAGAAAACTTCTATGAAACGACATTTTTCGCAAAAAACATAGAAGCAGAATACAATAAGCAGTTAATTTTTATCGGGCAGTTACTATCCAAATGGATTACTGCCCCACATAATCAGCCTGCATTAGACAGTGTTACCCGAGATCTGTTGGCTGGATACCTTGGCATTCAGTTGCTACGGCTTCCGCATATTCGGAATGATTACTACCAAGCTCATAAGAAAGCTGAGCAAAAAAGACTTGAAATTATTAAGGGCTTTGTTACAGAGAACAATCCTAAACATAAAGAGTTCATCAATACAATTTCGCTGAATCAGGATGATGACTATGCATCAATCGTTCACTCTGAAATATATTCAGACCAAACATTGATCGACGGCATGCAGGATCGGCTTCGTGAAAAGACCTGGGCGTTTTTGGTTTCTGAAACGAATGACTTATATACCTCCGATTTCCCACTGGTTGTAGTTCCATTTATACCGAAGCAGCCACCATATTACAATGGTATTGGGATGCGCGGTGTGCAAATCGTCATACCCATTACTGGCAGCATGGCTATTTCGATGTGGGACCACGATTTATTTGATCACAAAAAATACCAGGCAGAACAGTTTCAACCAATATCACGCATTGACAAGATGTTGTTTAATTTGTATCAATATGCTAATGCTGAAACTAATGTTTTTTGTGCCGGTAATTCCTTTGATTTTATTAATCAAGTTAAACGGGATGGCATGCTTAGTTCAGTTTACGTTTACAAATCGAAAACGGAAGTACATTAATTGACGGCGTTAAACATCATCTTAACTTCATCCGCGATAACCATTTGATCTTGCTGATAAAGCCCCTCGTATCCTATAATGATATTGTCAAAAGTTTCCATTGCCTTACTGAAATTGACAGTAGAATTTGCCTTTTGATATTGTTTTTTTCGCAGGTTAATCGTCTGGTGGTAATGGAGGATAGCTTCTTTAATCAGGCGCTTTTTCTCGCGCAGGACTTTTGAGTTTTCCAGGAAGAAATCGCATTCAATCATCGTGATCGGATGGATGGTGCCAAATTG
This sequence comes from Bacteroidota bacterium, assembly GCA_029851965.1. Lineage (GTDB taxonomy): Bacteria > Bacteroidota > Bacteroidia > Sphingobacteriales > Sphingobacteriaceae > Pedobacter. The sequence goes on from JARKUW010000163.1 coordinate 15,491, forward strand.
GTTGGCAAGCTCGTCCGGGATGGCAGGTGCATTTTTGATGATAAAATCGTTAACTGCAACGGTACTCGCGTGCGGCTCAGTATAAACGATCACTGGATAGATTTTAAGTTTTTTGAGCGGTTTGTGTAACGCAAACAACCCCTTCGGATCATTCGCTAAATGTTGCAAACACTTATAAAGTTGATTAGCACCTTTTTTCTCACTAATAAAACTATCAGTTATATACTTTTTAAACGCCGGCAAATCCTGGGATTCCCAATCTTTAAAGTGAAGTGTTAAAGATTTTATCTCTATAATAAATACGTCGGTTTCGTTCAGAATAAGCGTGATGTCCGGCGTCTTTAGATCATCAGAACAAATTACACGCAAGCCGATCTGGTGAAATGTTTTAAATACTGTGGTTAACAGAAACTTTTCGACGTAGGTGCCGATCCAAGCCCAAAATTGGTTATCTTTTTTAAGATTTGGCAACAAGCTTACGAGGGTTCCCTCTTTTTGTAAGAAATGAGCCCAGCCTACTTCAGAGATGAGCGCAAAGTCATGCGTGCCGGTGAAGCATAAATAATTATTTGAAAGCCTGATAAATGGCTTCATCATGAGATTGCCTACGCTATGCCTCGGAATATTTTGTTGCCCTTCGCAAACTAAGTTCAATTTTTCAATCACTGTATACGCCTGGTCGTCTGGAGAAATTGCCATCAAAGGATCTCTCTCTGCCAGCCGATTATCCTGACTAAGCTGTAAGTTAACATAAAGCAAAGCCACGCTAACTAATTCAGGTATCCCTAAGTTAGCTGACAGCGTATTTGCAAATTCTCCATATTTTTCCCCCAACTGTTGTTTAAGAAACCCTAAGAAAATGGCCTGCTTGATCATACCGGTACGGACAAAACTCGCCTGATTTTTGCCATTTAAATCTTGCATCAGGCTCAACTCCCATAAGAGATCGTGGTTATCCTCACGGCCTGAAACGACTACTGAACGGAAATGATGATCATTATAAATCATTAAGGTCTCCAATACTGCCAGCGAAATATAGGCTGGGTAGTCAAGCTCTTCGTTGTTCGCGGCATTATCCTCATTCATTAAATCGACCAAAACCTGGTTTATTGTTAACGGAACCGCGATAAAATGCGCTGTATTTTTACCATATAGAAACGCTCGCATTCTTGCCGCGTGCCCATCGGGTAACAATCCAATATACCAGTTTATGAACGGGTTGTTCGGATCACGATGCCGCTCTCTTGAAAACGTCATTTTGATCCGGCAAAGTATCTTGACTATGGTGTCGCGATCAATGCCAGAAAGCCGATCTAGATTCCTTCCAGGAACAGGCTTGTCCGGGTAATAAATCGAATAAGTAAGTACAGGATGATATTGAAGGTGCATGATTAACGATTTAATTAGTTGTCCATTACTGTGAAATCCATTGTGTTAAACAATGTCTTTATCGAAATACCGTTGGCTTTAGCCCAATCGACCGAGGGTGTTTCACAAACTGTGTCAATAGTGTAACTTTAAACTATCGACATGAACATGGCAACACAAGAAGATTTTGATTTCGAAAGCTTCAAAAAGGAAGCTATAGCTGGCTTATATGCCGGCAAGA
>JARKUW010000174.1 GCA_029851965.1 Bacteroidota bacterium
GCTGTTATATAATTCATGAACAGCAAAAGTAATCTGCCGCATACCGGCGCTACTGGACAAATCGGCTTATTTGCCGGACAAATCGTTGGGTGCTGCTGGATCGCGTGACTCTGCTATATAGGCACGCACGCTTTTGCCGGTACTTTTCCGAAACAGGCGGGAGAAATAGTCCGGATCATTGAACCCAAGCGCGTAAGCCACTTCCTTTACCGATAGGGTGGAGTACTGAAGTTTCCGCTGCGCTTCCTGTATCAGCCGGTTGGTCATCCATTCTTTTGGTGAGATACCCGAAAATTCCTTTACAACACTATAAAGGCTGCTTGTTGTCATCGACAGCTTCTCCGCAATGCTATGTACGTCGTGCTGCTCTGTAAGCTCATTTTCTACGGTCAGTTTAAACGCGATATACCTGGAAAGTTTTGGGTCTGTAATGCTGGGCTCCCGGTCATGATTCTCAAAGTAGGCGGTGTTGAGCTCCGTCAACAGGGCATTTAGATGCGCCAAAATGATCTCTGTATTTTGTTGCTTCCCCGGGGAATGAAGAAGCTGGAACAGAATGGAAAAGGTCGATTTTACCCGTTGTTTAGCTGCTGCCTTAAACGTGATCATGTTTGAGCCAAAAGGGTTGACCAGAAAGGGATAAGCACGCGGGAGCAGGGCCAGTGTGTTTTCGTCGAAACCCAGCTTGTAATTTTTATTGTCACTATGCTTCAGCGGATTGGCGAAAATCTGGTTTGGCAAACCAAAGACCAGTTGTCCATCCGAAATGGTGATGTCCTTTAAGTCTGCAGTATAGGTGTCCTCACCCTGATCCATAAACACCAGGTAGTAAAAGGACAACCGATGTGGTTTCAACAGCCGCCGCAGAATATCATCCGGCAGCGGAATTGCGCAATTTTCATTTCAGCGTAATCGGCAACTTGTCGTGGTGTCTGATTTGATTCAGCAGTCCTGCAGTTTCTTCCATTTTGGCGTTTCTGATAGAACAAAGATGCTCATTGACATCGAGAGGAACAACTTAAGAATGCTGTCCACAAAGGTGTGGTCATAACATAAGGCGGTATAGTTCCTGATCTGGCTTTGCCCTACCTTTTCCTTAGCTGGGAGGTATAGGAAAGGTAAGGGAAAGGTAAGGAAGAGCTAAGGAAAAGCTAGGGCAGGCCGCATGAAGAATCATTGTGTCATGTACTCAAATGACTTAACACCTGATTCCACTTTACTGAATTTGCTTTACATATTCATGTTGCTTTTCTGACCCCCCTTTACATCCTGAAAAACCGTTGCGTACAGGAACGCTGTAAACAACAAAAGGTTAACCTTTTTTAAAGATTAACCTTTTGTTTCTAGAACCAATGTGTTGGAATCAAATCCTTATTTGCGGATACGTATCTCAAATGTTTTGTCGCCAACCAGCGACTTTATGAATCCGGTTTGCGAATCAACGTAAAGTATCAAGGCTAAGATAATGAGTATAGCCAGGACGATCGCCTTTCTTATAATATATTTCCGGCTTGTCGATGGGCGTGTAGCCGCCACCGGTTTAGTTGCTTTATTCTTCTTTTTAACAGACATAGTGACCACAAATATCGTAATAATAGATGCTGCGGGCAAATACCCTTTATGCAGTGCGCTTTATATCTGAACGTAGTGGATCATCTCCGGAATCAGCAAATGCTTAATTCTGAAAGATATTTTCGAACGCAAGTCTGCAATCTTTACCAATCTCAAGTGGTAAACCATCTTTCAAATGGAGCTGCACACTGCCTTCTGCAGAAGTAAAATAACGGAAGTAGTTGTGAATGTTATCTGTTTCGCCGGTAAAAGGGTGGTTTCTTTGACCAAACCAGCGCTGGTATTTTGAATCAATTGCAATAAGTTGTTCTTCGAATTGTTCTTTTTTACGGGTAGTTGCCTCTGGGGTATCTATTTTTGTTTCAATCATCAAGTGCAAGGTACATAAATTAAAATCAAATAAATGACTGTCAGCGCATTGTGACAGTAGTGTGTTGCGTTTGCGCTGTTAAGCTTAAAATGGGTACTGCCTCGGCTCCACCTGTACGCTGACCCACTGTACGGATGTCATCTCGTCAAGGATGAAATCACCGCCAAAGCGGCCCACACCAGAGTTCTTCTCGCCGCCGAACGGAGTGTTCATCTCGTCGTTCACAGACTGGTCGTTAATGTGTATCATGCCTGTCTCTACCCGCTTGGCGAACTGAATACCACGCTGCAGGTCCCTTGTGTGGAGTGCGCCACTAAGCCCGAACTCCGTTCCGTTGGCAAGTTCAAGTGCCTCTTCATCGTCTTTGAAAGATACCAGGCCGACCGCCGGTCCGAATATTTCCTCCTGGAAGATGGGCATATCTTTGGTTACACCAGACAGTACCGTCGGTACAACCACATTCCCTTCGGCAGTGCCTCCGGTTTCCAATTTTGCACCGGCCTGTACGGAACGTTCAACCAGATCAAGCACGTGCTTAACCGCTTTGTTGTCGATCAAAGGACCAATAATTGTGTTTTTGTCGGCAGGATTCCCATACGGAAGTGCTGCCGCACGGCGGACGAACTTGTCTTTAAATTCCGCATAGATACTTTCATGAATTAAGATCCGGTTGGTAGACATACACACCTGTCCCTGGTGGATAAACCGGCCGAAGATCGCCGAATCTACTGCCCTGTCCACGTCCGCATCGTCGAGAATGACAAAAGCATTGTTGCCGCCGAGCTCAAGTGCCAGCTTTTTTAAACCCTCGCCTGCAATTTTGCCGATGCCCTTACCTACAGGTGTGGAGCCGGTGAAGGATATCAGCTTCGAAGTTTCATTGGCAACAAAATAATCACCTATGGTGCCGGATTTGCCGACAACACAGTTCAGAACGCCTTTCGGGATGCCGGCTTCCTCAAATAGCTTTGCAATGATCACGCCGCCGGTTACGGGCGACTGTGACGCAGGTTTTATCACGACAGCATTTCCGACCGCCAGCGCGGGCGCGATGGTGCGCATGGAGAGGTAGAGCGGGAAGTTCCAGGGGCTGATCATGCTGATCACGCCCAGCGCTTTGCGGAACACATAGGTTTCCTTGCCTGGAGTATAGGAAGGAATGGTGAGCCCATTTACCCGGGTAGGATAGCCCGCAGATTCAATGAGCATGTTGTACGTTTGTGTAACCTCAACCTCGGCTTTAATGTGGGTGCCGCCAACTTCTGTGATGATCCAGTTGATGAACTCCTCTTTTCGCTGCATCAGAATTTCCGCCGCACGAAGCATCAGGTCACGCCTTTCCAGTGGATGTCCTTTGCTCCATCCTTTTGAAGCCTCCTTCGCGGTGGCGAAAGCCTCATCTACGTCATCCTTGCCCGCACCCTTATACGTGTTTAACAAGGTGCCGTCGTAAGGATTCAGATTTTCGATCACGTCGTCGGTACTTCCTTCGCGCCACTCGCCGTTGATATATTGTTTGTTCAGTTCAGTGTATTTTTCCATGATGCCGGTTCTGGTTGTGCAATATTCGTTTAGGATTGATTGAGAAACTAACACCAGCGGAGTGCGGCGGTTTTGGTTAATTTAAACTCGTCTTCATTCTGACTAAATCATGATGAATGCAGAAGTCCGCTCACTGAACGCAGCCGATGGTTGTCGTTACGCATCGGCCCGGGCAAATGGATGAGCATACACAGGCATGTAAAAAAGTGCTTTGCCTTGTTCCCGCTGAGATTCGTTTTTTACCTTTAATACAATTAACCTGAAGAATGACTGAAGAAGTACAACGGCAGAATGATTGAAGAAGCGAAACGATTAACGAAGAAGAGCTGGAAAAAATGGGGGCCCTATGTCTCCAACAGGCAATGGGGAACCGTCCGGGAAGATTACAGCGCTGATGGTAACGTCTGGAATTCCAATACGCATGACATGGCACGCAGCAAGGCCTGGCGCTGGGGCGAGGAAGGAATTGGCGGAATATCCGATGCAGAACAGTTGCTTTGTTTTGCACCGGCTTTTTGGAACGGTAAGGATGGCCTTGTTAAGGAAGTGTTCTACGGCCTAACCAATTCTGAGGGCAACCACGGTGAGGATGTGAAAGAACTGTTCTACTACCTGGATTCTTCGCCGACACATGCTTACATGAAGATGCTGTATAAATATCCCCAGCAGGCTTTTCCGTATGAAAACTTACGGGCGGAGAACGCGAGGCGGTCGCGCGAGGACCCGGAATATGAGCTCCTCGATACCGGGATCTTCGATAATGACGAATACTTCGATATTTTTATTGCTTATGCAAAAGCTGCTCCGGAAGACATTGTGATTGAAATTACCGTGCACAACAGGAGCGACAAAGCTGCTGCACTAACCCTTTTGCCGACCCTGTGGTTTCGGAATACCTGGTCCTGGGGAGATCAGGAGAAAGTACAATCTATATCCAGGATAAGCGATACGCAGCTGCGGATACAGGATGCTTCTTTAGGCGAGTATTTTCTGGATGCCGCGCAGCCGCTGCAGTGGTTGTTTACAGAAAATGAAAGTAACACCTCCAGACTGTACGGATATGACAACGGAAACAAGTATTGTAAAGACGGAATAAACAACTACGTTGTCCACAACGACTCCTCGGCGGTTAATCCCGCGGAGCGGGGAACCAAAGCGGCAGCGCTGATTGAGCTGCAGCTCGAGGGCGGCACATCGCAGGTTGTTCGCCTGAGGCTTTCCAGCGGCTCGGGGAAAAACCCTTTTGCAGACTTCGATGACATCTTCAAAGCGCGTATGCAGGAGACGGATGACTTTTATCAAACCTTACAGGAAAACATTGACGATGCCGACGAGAAGCTGATCCAACGCCAGGCGCTTGCGAGTTTGCTCTGGAACAAGCAGTTTTATTACTACGACGTGCCGGTCTGGCTTAAAGGTGATCCAGCAGGGCCCATACCACCTGACGGCCACAGCAACTCCAGAAATCTGAACTGGAAGCACCTGAACAATGCAGATATCATTTCCATGCCGGATAAATGGGAGTTCCCCTGGTATGCCTCCTGGGATCTCGGCTTTCATTGTGTTAGCCTGGCGCTGGTTGATCCGGAATTTGCGAAGCAGCAGCTGATGTTGCTGACCAAAGAGTGGTATATGCACCCAAACGGGCAGTTTCCGGCCTATGAATTTAACTTCGACGATACCAATCCCCCGGTTCATGCCTGGGCAACATGGGAGGTCTACAAAATGGACCAGAAGAACAATGGCGGAAAAGGAGACCGTGTATTTCTGGAGTCGGTATTCCAAAAGCTGCTGATCAATTTTACCTGGTGGGTGAACCGTAAAGATGAACATGGGATCAACATTTTTTCGGGTGGCTTCCTTGGGCTGGACAACATCGGCGTGTTTGACCGGAGCATGAAGCTGCCGCCAGGAATGTCTATTCAGCAGGCAGATGGCACAAGCTGGATGGCCATGTACGCACTGAATATGATGCACATCTCTCTTGAACTTGCGCTCCACAACCGCGTATATGAAGACATGGCAACGAAGTTTTTCGAGCATTTTCTGTACATCGCTGGTGCGATCATGAACATCATGGGGCCGGCAGATACCGGTCTGTGGGACCAGGAAGATGAATTCTTTTACGACGAACTTTTTGTAGACCCCATGCGAACCCTGAAACTAAAGCTGCGCAGCATGGTTGGGCTCATTCCATTGTTCGCGGTAGAAGTTATTAAAGACGAAACGCTCAGGAAACTGCCCCTGTTTGCCGCAAGAATGGAATGGTTTCTGACCAACAGACCTGATCTTGCAACCCTGGTTTCGCGCTGGACCGAAAAAGGGACAGACGATAAACACCTTTTAAGTCTGCTGCGTGGCCACCGGATCAAGCGTATCCTGTTCAGAATGTTGAATGAAGCAGAGTTCCTGAGCGACTATGGCATCAGGAGTATGTCTAAGACTTACGCCGATGAACCCTATATCTTTCCATCTGAAAAGGCAAACCTGGAGGTACGCTACCTACCGGGGGAAAGTGACAGCGGCATGTTTGGCGGGAACAGCAACTGGCGCGGCCCGATCTGGATGCCGGTAAACTATCTTATTGTGCGGAGTCTGCTCCGCTTTCATGATTACTACAGTGATGACTTCATTGTGGAATATCCGACCGGGTCTGGCAAGCTGCTTTCCCTTCGGGAGATCGCCATGGCACTGTCAGAGCGCCTTATTGGTATTTTCAAGCGCGATGCTGATGGAAGACGGGTTTTCTTCGGCGACAATGAAAAGCTTCAGCTTGATCCCCATTTCAAAGATTACCTGTGGTTCAGTGAGTATTTTCACGGGGACAGCGGTAAGGGGCTTGGTGCCTCACATCAGACCGGATGGACGGCGCTGATTGCGAATCTGATCAACAGCAGACATCAAACACCGGGCAAGTAAACGATAAAGCCCCGCTATAATTTTAGCGGGGCTTTATCCTGGAAGACTATTTACATCCGGATTGATGACAATCCAGCGTCAAATAATGCTTAAATGGTCCTTCCCGGATATTGTTGCAAGGCAACCTCCAGGCAGTCCATGGCTTTGTTAAGTTCTCCTGTGTTTAAGACATAGGCCATTCTGACTTCATTTTTCCCGGAGCCAGGCGTAGAGTAGAATCCCGTTGCAGGGGCCATCATGACGGTTTCGCCATTCAGCGCAAAGCTTTCCAGCATCCATTGGCAAAATGCATCTGCATCATCAATTGGGAATTTGGCGACAACATAGAACGCGCCGCCCGGATTTGGGCAAAATACGCCTTCAATGGCATTTAACCTGGCCACCAACGTATCTCTTCTGAGGGTATATTCCTTGTTCACTTCTTCAAAATAGCTGTCGGGCGTGTCTACCGCGGCTGTACCGGCGATTTGTTCTACCATCCCCGGGCTTAGCCGTGCCTGTGCGAACTTGAGGGCAGATTTAATGACCTCTTTGTTCTTGGTGATCAGACATCCAAGTCTTGCGCCGCAGGCGCTGTATCTTTTCGAAACCGTATCCATGATCACCACATGCTCTTCCAGTCCCTCCAGGTGCATAGGGGAGATGAATTCCCGGCCATCGTAGCAAAATTCGCGGTAGGCCTCATCAGAGAACAGGAACAGATCGTACTTTACACAAAGTGCTTTAAGTGCGTCCAGCTCTTCCCTGGAATAGAGGTAGCCGGTAGGGTTATTTGGATTGCAGATGATGATCGCCTTGGTTTTATCCGTGATCAGCTTCTCAAATTCAGAGATTGCCGGCAGGGCAAATCCGTTCTCGATATAAGATAATATGGGTTTAACGACAACGTTGCTCATGCAGGCAAAACCGTTGTAATTGGCATAGAAAGGCTCTGGAATGATGATCTCATCACCTTCATTTACGCAGGTCTGCATGGCGATGGTGATGGCCTCAGAACCACCAACAGTAACCAGGATGTCCTCCGGGGTAATGTTGTAGCCGAGTTTGTTGTAGTATTCCGCAAGCTTGCTGCGGTAGGTTAGGGTACCCTCCGAGGAGGTATAGGCCCAAACATCGAAGTCTATATTTTTTACCGCATCCAACATGCCCACAGGTGTGGCAATGTCGGGCTGGCCGATATTTAAGTGGTAAACCTTTTTACCATCACGCTTGGCCTGATCGGCGTATGGCGTAAGTTTTCTAATGGGCGAAGCGGGCATTTGAACCCCTTTCTCTGATATTTTAGGCATGGTGCAAAAATAAAAAACCCCGCTGATTAACGGGGTTTTTGTGATGAATATCTTTTTAAGTCTACTTTGCTATTGTCTCCCCTTTAATGTAAAGCACTTTCGTCGTTGTTTTCGCATTGGAAGTAACAGTCACGATCTTACTGAAAGGAAGTGGCGCGCCTGCAGGGTTGAAAGTTACCTTGATCAGTCCGGATTCTCCTTTCTTAACAGGTGTCTGCGTATATTCCGGAACGGTACAGCCACAGCTTGTTTCTACTTTTGAAATGATTAAAGGCTCATCACCTACGTTTGTGAACTTGAAATCTACAGAAACAGGAGTTCCTAAGACCACCTTTCCGAAGTTATGGGACTCTTTATCGAACTTAAATTCAGCAGTTTTGCTTTGCGCATTAACCGCCACTGTTGCACCAAGGAATAACGTAAATAATAAAATAAGTTTTTTCATAAGTTATAAAGTTGTTTGGTAAATGATAACGTTTGTAAATTGTATACGGTTGTACTAAGTATATTTTAGGTGTATAATATTGTTAAATTCAACTAAAATTCCTGATCTTATTTATCAAACAAAAATAAGGTTTTATTTATACATCCGCGGCATTCTCTTATTTATATTACAATCCACGGCTTAGCCTTCCTTTAGAAAATTCATATCTTTGCCGGGTAATAAATTGCTTATGACGCCAGATATCAACCTTACAACCAATCCAATTGATACCTCTGAATTGACTTTTGATGACTTCAAGAAGATTGTTTTTCAGGATTATAAAATAGCTGTTGAAAGCAGGCAAGCCAGCTTACTGGGACGTAAAGAGGTGTTATCCGGCAAAGCAAAGTTCGGAATATTCGGCGACGGAAAGGAAGTTCCGCAGATTGCGATGGCTAAAGCATTCCGGAATGGCGACTGGCGCTCCGGATATTACCGTGATCAGACCTTCGCATTCGCGACAGGCATTACCAGCATTAAAGAATTCTTTGCTCAACTATATGCACACCCGGATGTAGAAGCCGATCCATCCTCTGCAGGGCGGCAGATGAATTGTCACTTCGCCACCCGCTCCTTAAATGATGACGGCAGCTGGAAGGATCTGACAGAGATCAAAAACTGCTCCTCAGATATTGCACCCACAGGAGCACAGATGGCTCGCCTGGTCGGACTGGCGTACGCTTCGAAGCTGTTTAGACAGAATCCGGAACTGGATTATTTAAAGAATTTCTCTGTAAAGGGAAATGAGGTGGCTTTTGGTACCATCGGTAATGCCTCGACTTCTGAAGGGGTATTTTTTGAGGCGATCAATGCAGCCGGCGTTTTGCAAATACCCATGGCAGTGTCTATTTGGGATGACGCCTACGGGATTTCGGTGCCGGCGAAATACCAGACGACTAAAGAAGATATTTCTGAGATTCTAAAAGGACTGCAGCGCAATGAGACGCAAGCAGGATATGAGATTTATAAAGTGAGGGGCTGGGATTATCCGGCACTTTGCGAAACTTACCAGAAAGCCATAGATGTTTGCCGCGAGGAACATGTTCCGGTACTGATTCATGTGACGGAAGTCACCCAGCCGCAAGGCCACTCGACATCAGGTTCCCATGAGCGTTACAAAGATAAGCCGCGGCTCGAATGGGAAAAAGAGTACGACTGTATCGCGCAGATGCGGAAGTGGATGCTGGAGTCTGCAATTGGTACAGAGGAAGAGATTGCGACCATTGAAGCGGAAGCGAAGATATTTGTCCGGAATGCACAAAGAGCAGCATGGACTGAATTTCTGGGCAGTGTCAAGGACGAAAAGGATCAGGCAATAGCCATGATCAACGCACTTGAACCAAATAGTATAGCACTTAAGAAAATTACGGCGCAGCTTGCCGCAACCCCAGACGCTTTGCGCCGGGAGCTGATGTCTTCTATACGCAAGGCACTTCGCTTAACCATAAACAAGCCGTCTGATGCCAGAACAAAGTTACTGGACTGGTATGGTCAGGCAAGTGAAGCAAACGCCGAACGGTACAATAGTAAATTGTTTACAGACGGCGTCGACAGCCCCTTCCTGGTTCCCCAGACAGCGGTGTCCTATTCCGAAAACAACAAGATGGTGGATGGACGCGAACTGCTGAATGCTTGTTTCGATGCAAATTTTGCCCGTGATCCACGTCTGGTTGCATTTGGCGAGGATTTGGGAAGCATTGGTGATGTGAACCAGGGCTTTGCAGGCTTGCAGGCCAAATATGGAGAATTAAGAATAACAGATACCGGGATCCGCGAGATGACCATCGTGGGACAGGGCATTGGAATGGCCATGCGTGGTTTGAAGCCAATCGCGGAGATACAATACCTGGATTACCTGCTTTTCGCCTT
>JARKUW010000200.1 GCA_029851965.1 Bacteroidota bacterium
GTTCTCATCAACGGATTTGGGCCGATTCCGGCATTCGGACTTACCGGAGCAGCAATGGCGACAACCATCGGGCGCGGTCTCGGCGTCGCCTATCAGTTGTACAACCTGATACACGGGAACGGTGTCTTAAAGGTTAAGTTGCAGTACCTGATTCCGGATTGGGAGCAGATAAAAGCCTTGCTGAAAATCGCCACTCCCGCAGTTTTTCAGTTCGTGATTGCTTCCTGCAGCTGGATCTTCCTCGCGCAACTCGTGGCAACCACCGGTGGCGACCATGGCTCGGCAGGCTACCAGACCGCACTGCGGCTCATGATGTTTTTCATGCTTCCAGCCTGGGGCCTAAGTAATGCCGCCTCCACACTGGTGGGGCAGAATCTGGGCGCGAAACAAGTTGGCAGGGCCGAGCAGTCGGTTTATCAAACCGCAATTTACAGCGTCTATTTCATGGCCCTGGTCATGCTGATCACGTTCTCTTTCGGACGCCTGTTCATTTCCTTTTTTACCAACGATGTCGCCATTCAGGAAGTCGCTGTCGAGGCAATATACATCATGAGCTTGGGTTACATATTCTATGGAATCGGGATGGTACTGGTCAATGCCTTCAATGGCGCCGGAGATACCTGGACGCCGACCTGGGTGAACTTTTTCGGTTTCTGGCTTTTTCAGATTCCACTGGCATATGTACTTGCCAAGTATTTTGAGATGGGTCCAACGGGCGTCTTCATTGCTGTTCCCGTCGCTGAAACATCGATTTGTGTTGCGGGATATATCCTTTTCAAAAAGGGCAAATGGAAGACGATCAAGGTATAACAGGGAGTGAAGCCATAAAAAGCGCAGACATTTTATTACTTTGCAGCTTTTAGAACCATAGTATGATATCGTTACGCCAATACATCTGTTTAGCATGCCTGTTGTTACAGGCCACGACAAGCGACGCACAGGAGAAAGCGCCAAAGCAGTCAGGAAACCCAATCTTTCCGGGATGGTATGCCGATCCGGAGGCTAAGATCTTCAAGAACACATACTGGGTTTATCCCACCTATTCCGCCGATGCGGGACCCCCGGGGCCTGCGCCCATACTCTCTCCAGCGCAGCTTAAGCTTCAAAAGAACACCATTAATAAACATTATCTGAAGCAAACATTTCTGGATGCATTTTCATCAACCGATTTGGTTCACTGGAAAAAACACCCGCAGATATTGGATGTCAAGAATGTATCCTGGGCCGCGTATTCCATCTGGGCGCCCTCCATCACCGAGAAGGACGGTAAGTACTACTTGTTTTTCGGCGCCAATGATATCCAGAGTGATGATCAGGTCGGTGGAATTGGCGTGGCGGTCTCCAACAGCCCTCGCGGACCATTTAAAGATCACCTCGGAAAACCGCTTATAGACAAATTTCACAATGGCGCACAGCCGATCGACCAGTTCGTTTTTAAAGATACCGACGGCCAGTACTACTTATTCTATGGGGGCTGGAAGCATTGCAATGTGGCTAAGCTAAACGACGACTTTACCGGCTTTAAGCCGTTTGAAGATGGTACGGTATTTAAATCCATCACACCGGAAAGCTTTGTGGAGGGTGTGTTCATGATCAAACGAAATGGTAAATATTACCTGATGTGGTCGGAGGGAGGGTGGACCGGTCCAGATTACAGCGTCGCCTATGCCATAGCTGATTCGCCCACAGGTCCATTCAAGAGAATAGGTAAAATTCTGCAGCAGGATCCGGAAATTGCGACTGGTGCTGGACATCATTCCGTGATTAATATTCCGGGTACTGACGACTGGTACATTTTTTATCACCGCCGGCCGCTGAATACCACGGATGGGAATCACCGGGAAACATGTGTAGAGCGCATGTATTTCGACGAGAATGGCCTCATCAAACCGGTTAAAATCACCAATGAGGGTGTTCCGGAAAGAAAGCTTCCTACAAGTTCAAAAACTAAAGCCGCTAAATAATTTATACTATGCCGCAACTTAAAGCCGTACTGTTCGATCTGGATGGTACGTTGATAGACTCTGAATATTTTCATTACCAGTGCTGGATGGAGATCCTTGCTACTTTTTCCATATCCATTCCATATTCCGACTGGGTTAAAACCTATGCCGGGCATACCCTCCCACGAAACTGTGGGAAATTAAGAGAAACCTACCAACTGGATATTCCATTGCCCGAGCTGGTCAGCTGGCGTGAGCGCCTGAGTATTGAGGCATTCTCCACACGGGACATCGATCTGATGCCCTACGCGTTGGAAACTCTGGAATTCTTTAAAGACAAAGGCTTAAAAATCGCGCTGGTTACCGCGGCTCCGAGATATAACGTGAACCTGATTTTTGAAAGAAACGGCATGGCTCACTTCTTTGACATCATGGTTACCCGCACAGACCTGCTGGAGAGTAAGCCGAACCCAGAATGTTATATAATGGCATGCAAGCAGCTGGGGATTGAAAGCAGTGAGGGGATTGCTTTTGAGGACACCTCAACCGGCATACAGGCGGCGAAGGGTGCAAACGTTATGTGCTACGCCGTTCAGCGCGACCCATCGCAGCACGCCAATCTTGGTTTAGCCGATCAACTCTTTCTCGATCTGAGGCAAGCGCGGACTTATATTGAACAAAATATACTGCTTTAAGCCAGGGCGGGTTCTATCCCAAGGACAAAATACTCCCTGCGATGGCGATCACAACGGCAATGATCACGGCCGGCAGGAAGCCTTTTACAATAAAGCCGGTGAAAAGTTTGTCGGCAATCTTGATCATAACGGCGGTGACGAGCAGTCGTATTACAAAAGACAGCAGCCCGAGTGTTACAATGTTCAACGGAAGTCGTAAGAAAAAGCCAACCGTCGCATTCAAAATGCCCACCACGAGCGCAACCAAAAGCGCAGTTGTGAAATTCTTTATTGCCACAGAGGGCATCATGTAGGCCAGTACCAGCAGTATGGCTGCATTGACGAGCAGTTGTATTATGAAGTCCATATTGTTTTTATTTGTCTAACACACCTGACTGTTGTTTGTTTTGCAGTTAACGCAGTCTATGTTATGTGGATGTTGACAGGGGGTTGATCTACCCTTCATGCGGCGTTAGCCGGATCAACGCCGGATCAACCCCGGCTCAATGCCTGCTCAACGCCCCTTCAATCTGCAAGCCATATGCGGGCAAGCCCCTGGACATAACACGCAGAGGACCAACTTAAACAGTTTTATTTTTATTGAAATAAATGTGAATATAATTTTGTTGTTTAATCGATTAAACATATGTTTGTTATAACCAAATATATTCCTGATGAATAAGCCCAGAAAGGTGTCTTTAAAAGACATTGCTTTAAAAGCAGGCGTGTCTACTGCGCTGGTTTCCTATGTCCTCAACGGCAAGGAAAAGGAAAGCCGCGTAGGTCGGGAAATCGCAATTAAGATCAGAGCGATTGCGAAAGATTTAAACTACCAGCCCAACCATGTTGCCAAGAGCCTGAGAAGTGGAACAACAAAAACCATAGGACTCGTTATTGCCGACATATCCAATCCATTTTTCTCCAATATTGCGCGGATCGTTGAAGATGAAGCCAAAAAGAACGGCTATACCGTGATCTTCGGCAGTTCAGATGAGAATGCCGAAAAGTCATGGGATTTATTTAATGTGATGATCAACCGCCAGGTTGACGGCTTCATCATTGTCTCGTCGGAGCATTCCCAAAAGCAGATTACCTATTTAAAAGACAATAATTTACCCTTTGTGTTACTGGACAGGCACTTCCCGGAGATCGCAACCGACTTCGTCGTTCTGGACAACTTCAAAGCGGCCCTGGACGCTGGTTCGCACCTGGTCGCCGGGGGCTACAAGCGGATCGGCATGATCGCTTATGAGTCCGAGCTGTTTCACATGAAGGAGCGGATCCGGGGTTACATGTCCACTTTTGATGCCCATCAGTTGAGCTTTACGCCGGCCTGGCTCAAGAAAATCGCGTTCAATAATATTGAAAAGGAAATAAATGTAGCAATAGATGCGCTCCTGGCCGCGAAGCCGCCGGTAGATGCCATCATCTTTGCAACCTACAGTTTGGCCATCAACGGCCTGAAGTATTTTAATACCCTTGGATTGAAGGTCCCCGATGATCTGGCGATCGTGAGTTTCGGTCAGGCGGATGCCTTTGACCTTTACTACTGCCCGATTACGTACCTCCGGCAGCCGATGGTAGATCTGGGTAAAACGGCAGTACATCTGCTGGTCAATAAGTTAAAGAATTCTGAAGAAGGATTGAAGCAGGTCGTTATGGAAGCGCAGCTCGTGGCTAGAAATTCTTCGAAAGCAAAAGTTACCGTTTAGAATATTTAAGATAAAGCCTGCTTGCAGGTGAATAGAATGGACTAGAATGTTAATTAAACTTTTATGCAAAGAAGAAACTTTATTAAAACGGCTGTTGTTGGTTCGGTTGCAGCATTTGCGGGTTTTCCATTAATCAGTGCTGCCTCAGCTTCGAAGCTGAAGATCACGAAAATCAGGTATTATAGTGCCCCCGGGTACAACAAGCCCCTGTTCAATCAGGCACGCGGTATTGTTGAAATTGAAACCGACGGCGGTATCATTGGTATCGGCGAAGGTGGGTCCAAAGACATGATCGAGCAATGTGCACAGATGATGATCGGTAAAGACCCCTTCCAGATTGAAAACATCTGGCAGCACATTTACCGCGGTATGTTCTATCCTCCGGGAAGGGAAAAACTCCATGCCCTTGGTGCATTGGAAATGGCCCTTTGGGACATCAAAGGAAAAGCATTGAATGTTCCGGTTTACGAACTTTTGGGTGGCTCCACACGGGACTATGTAGAATGTTATGCAACCGGTTTTGCAGCCTCTAAGTCGAAGACAGAGGAAGGACGGGCGCAGGATTGTATTGCCGCAGGCTTAAGGGCCTATCGGATCGGCCCAACAGGCGGAAATGGAGATACCAGGTTCGACTTCTACGAAAATGCAAAGAAGACAATTGAATTTTGCAAGCGAATAGATGCCGCAGTAGGGGGTGGCGGCAAATGGGCCATCGATCTGCATACCCGTTTTGATACCACAGAAGCCATTAAGATCTGTGATGCCCTGGAGGAGCTGGAACCCTACTTTGTTGAAGATCTGATCCGCTCAGAAAATCCTGCAGTGTACAAGACGCTGCGGACCATGACTAAGGTACCCATTGCCGTGGGAGAACAGTTTGGCGACCGGTGGGACATTAATGAAATGATAGAGAATCATCTGATTGATTATACCCGGGTGACGCTGCCGAATACAGGGGGACTGACAGAACTCAAGAAAATTGCATCGATGTGCGAGACCCATTATGTAGGGATGATCCCGCATTTTACCGGCCCGTTGTCTACCGCAGCGCTGGTGCACGTACTGGGATCAAGCAGTCCGACGCGCTGCATGATCGAACTGGCAGGCGGAGCACCGGAAAGGCCCGCATACTTCAATGAAGACTATGTAAACTTCAAGGACGGAAAGATGCACCTGAATCATGCGCCCGGGTTGGGGGTAAAATTTGATCCGAAGAAAGCGACTTTTGTGATGGAGATTAAGGAAGGAACGAAGTTCCCGCATCCATTTCTGGAAAGTCCGGACGGGTCATTCCACAACTGGTAAAATAAGTTTACCGCAGCATCCAAGAAGAACAGCAGCATATTCAACCGCTTTAACTTAACCAAATATAAACTTTATGAAAAATGTAAGTTGCATAACCGCATGTGCATTTGCTTTTTTGTCCTTCATTTCACAAAAAAGTAATGGGCAAGTACTGGCTTCCAATGTAATGAGGAGCTCAGAAACCATGAGCAGGGGCGCGTATCATCCGGCAGGGCCGGTGGCCGCCATCGGGATTTCCGGCGTGGTTACCGACAGTAAAGGAGGACCGATCTCTGGCGTCAGCGTCCGCCTTAAGGGCACTTCAATTGCGACAACGACCGACGAGAGCGGCCGTTTTAGCCTTAATATTCCGGAAAACACCGGTACGATCGTCTTCAGCTATGTAGGCTTCCGCACGCAGGAAGTGAACGTGACCGGAGCGAGGATGAACGTTCAACTGGTGGAAGAAAGCACATCACTGAGTGATGTTGTCGTTGTTGGTTACGGTACCCAGCGTAAGACCGACCTGACCGGTGCCGTAAGTTCCATCTCCACCAAGGAGTTCGCCGAGCAGCCCGTAACCAGGGTTGACCAGGTGCTTCAGGGACGTGCCTCCGGTGTGCAGGTGACCAATGCAGGCGGTGCGCCGGGTGCCGACACACGGGTGAGGATCCGTGGTGCCAACTCGGTGCTCGGAAACAATGACCCGCTGTACGTGGTGGATGGATTTGTTGGGGCAGACTTTTCTACGATCAATCCTGCGGATATCGAATCCATACAGGTATTGAAGGATGCAGCGTCAACATCTATTTACGGTAGCCGTGGTGCCAACGGCGTTGTGATCATCACAACAAAAAAAGGCGCCAAGGATGGATTTAAGGTGACTTATGAAGGTCAGGCATTCACATCTGAAGTTATAAAAACCTGGGATGTGCTCAATGCCTATGATTTTGCAACCATAGCAAACACCCGGTCCGCAGCACTTGGTAGTTCGCCGATCTTTGCACAGGCGGACGTTGACAGGTTTGCGAACAATCCTGGTACCGACTGGCAGGATCTCGTATTCCGCAGAGCCTCGGGTCAGCAACATCAACTGAGCTTTTCCGGTGGAAATGATAAGACGAGTTACTTGATCTCCGGTAACTATTTAGATCAGGACGGGATCATTGAAAATACTGGTTATAAACGGTACAATATCCGGTCGAACGTCAGTTCACAGCTAACAGACAACTTTTCTGTGCGGTTAAATGTATCCGGAACCCGGATTGAGAACCACAACACCGGACTTATGGCCGGAACGAGCAACCCGCTTGTGCAGGCGCTGGCGTGGTCACCAACCACATCGCCGTATGATGCGAATGGTGCCATTACGCCAAGCGATCCCGTAGGATCGGTTGCGATCAACCCGGTAGCACTGTTATATGACCGTGCAAATGACAACAAGAGAAACGTGGCCAACATCATTGGAGGATTAAACTACAAACTTCCGGTAGAAGGTCTTGCATTCGACTTCCAGTATGCGGTAAACTACAGTGGTGCTCAGAATGCATCCTTTAACGGCTTGGATGCCAGCCGTGGCAACCCGAATGCCTTCCGGGGAACGAATGAGCAGTTTACATTGCAAAGTACCAGTAACCTGAGCTACAACCGCACGTTTAATGAAGATCACAACATCAGCGCGGTCGCTGTGTTTGAAACTCAGAAATTCACGGACAACTACTTTTCTGCAAATGGAAATACCTTGAAGTTCCCGGTGCTGGGCTATTACAACCTGCCACTCGCCGGTTCGTATTCTGTGGGGTCGGGCTACACGCAATGGAGCCTGTTGTCCTACCTGGCGCGCGTGAATTATTCCTTTAAAGATAAATACTTGTTGTCAGCCGCTGTAAGGCGTGATGGATCCTCCAAGTTTGCAGAGGGCAACAAGTACAGTACTTTCCCTTCAGTGAGTGCGGGGTACAACCTCTCTCAGGAACAATTTGTGAAAGACATGAACGTCTTCAGTAACCTGAAGCTAAGGGGAAGCTGGGGTATGACCGGTAGCCAGGCCATTTCACCGTATGCTACCCTCACCGCCTACAATACCTCTGCACCCGTGGCATTCAACAACAACGGTATCGTGAGTGGTATTCAAATAGGAAATCCGGGAAACCTCAACCTAAAGTGGGAGACAACCAAACAAACTGACATCGGTTTGGAGATGGGATTCTTCAAAGGGTTGCTGTCGTTGGAAGCGGATTATTTCGTTAAGAAAACTTCAGACCTGCTCTTGAATCAGGCACTGCCATCTTATGTGGGTGGGGGTACGCAGACCAAGAACGTTGGTGAGGTGGAGAATAAGGGGTTTGACTTTGCCCTGGGTGTAAATCTGTTGCGCTCTACGGGAATCAACTGGACCAGTAATTTCAATCTTTCTATAGTTAAAAACAAAGTGGTCAGTCTGGGTGGTATTGCAGAGCGTATCCCTCAAGGTACAGGTGTGGGCGCAGGGATGTCGACAACCAGTGAATTTATGCTAGTTCCAGGAATGTCTCTGGGTTCGTACTGGGGTATGAAGTATTTGGGCACATGGAAGCCGAGCGAAGCCGCAGAAGCAGCGACTTTCAATGCCATCCCGGGTGATTCCAGGTATGATGACGCCAACAAGGACGGCAAGATCAGTGCCGACGACTTTCAGGTTATTGGTAAAGGAATTCCGACAACAACTGCAGGTTGGAACAACACCATCAGCTATAAAGCACTAACCTTGAACGTATTCTTCCAGGGGGTGTTTGGTATTGATAAACTGAATTATACCCGTGCAGCGGCGATGTCCGGTAGCGGTGACGCCCGTCAGTATATT
Organism: Bacteroidota bacterium; assembly: GCA_029851965.1. Taxonomy (GTDB): domain Bacteria; phylum Bacteroidota; class Bacteroidia; order Sphingobacteriales; family Sphingobacteriaceae; genus Pedobacter. The sequence continues at coordinate 8,456 of JARKUW010000200.1, forward strand.
CTTTCAGAGATCAAGGACCGTTATATTCCCGGTGTAAATGAAACCTCTGATATTCCGGCATTTAGCGCCAGTAACGTTGTGTTCACACAATCCAGCAGATTTATAGAAAATGGAAACTACGTGCGGTTGAAGAATGTTAGCTTATCGTATAACATTCCGAATTCGCAAAACCGCAGGGGCAACCTGAGGCTTTTTGTAAGTGCTACGAACCTCTTTACCATTACGGACTACAAAGGTATTGACCCGGAATCCAGCAACATCGGCTCCGCAACTGACACGGCGCAGGGTATAGATTACGGTGCGTATCCAAACGCCAAAACCTACACTGCAGGCATAACTTTATCTTACTAAAATTAAATACTTAACCATATGAAAAAGTATAATTTATATCTACTTGCCGCTTTATTGGTGCTAAGTGGAGGTTGTAAAAAATATCTTGATGAAAAGACGAACGGCGCATTGTTTGGTGCCGATGCACTTAAGTCGCAGCAGGGATTAGAGGCCGCTTTGACCGGGGCATATAAAGGCTGGTCGAACACCTGGGGAACGGGATTCATGCATGCAACGGCTATTGCGGCTACGATGGGCGGTGATGACGTTACCACGCACAAAGCAAGTAATAAGGCCGATTTCCGGGAGTTTGATCAATTCAACGTACCGGCGACCAATCAGCGTACACAAGCATTGTACAGTGGGTGTTACAAAGCGATACAGGGCGCGAACAATGTTATTGCGAACTATGCAACCACAGCGGGTGACAAAAGCACTATCGACGCTATTGCCGGAGAGGCATATTTTGTACGGGCGGTTTCCTATTACTGGCTCGTGCGTCTGTATGGTAACATTCCGATGATTACAGATCCAACCTTCTCGGAATCTTTGCTGACCATCGGTAAGACGGCTCCTGCTGAAGTGTATAAACTGATTGAAGCCGATTTGCTCGCGGCAGAGGGCCTGGTGCCAAACACCAAACGTGATCCAGGCAGACCAAACAAGGGCACCGTAAAGGCGTTTCTTGCCGACGTATACCTGACTGAAGCGGGCTGGCCGTTGAAACAAACAGAGAAATATGCAATGGCCGCAGCGAAGGCGAAAGAAGTGATAGACGGCAAGGATACTTACGGATTCCAGCTGTTGCCGAAGCTTAGTGATGTTTTTGCAAACGATCCTACTCAGAATGG
>JARKUW010000202.1 GCA_029851965.1 Bacteroidota bacterium
GGAGATTAAAAAGGTATGTGCAGCTCTGCACATCAAGGTCGTCTGCGGGCATGTACATTTTGATTAAAACGGGCAGCGATCTGTTGACCAGGCGGCAGATGTTGGACAACCGTATCTAATCTGTTCCACTTTGCCAAGCAATGGGCAAACGGTAGAAAATTATCAGCGTTGTGCGGATGTGTTTAATAAAGCTGCGGAGGATTGCAAGAAGGCAGGAATCACGTTTGGGTATCACAACCACGAATATGAGTTTGAAAAAGTTGGACAGCAAACGTTGTATGACATTCTACTGGATAGAACAGATCCAGCTTTGGTGCAGATGGAGCTTGATCTTGGTTGGGTAATCGCGACCGGTGCAGATCCTCAGTTTTACTTTGGTAAATACCCCGGACGCTTTCCACTTTGGCACCTAAAGGACATGGACCTTAAGCTTAAACACAGCACGGAGTTCGGTAAGGGCGGTATTGATCTTGGCCAATGGCTGGGGCAAGGTAAGAAAACCGGGTTGAAGCACTTTTTCGTGGAGCAGGAAGAATTTACACGGCCGCCCCTGGAGAGTGCAGCGTATGATTATAATTACGTCTCTAAATTGCTATAGTTTCTAAGTCAGCAATTTCAGGTTTTTAAATGACAACGCCTGGTGGAGCTATAATTTATCATTTTTATACATAATTGCACAGTTTTCGTCTTAATTTTAACCGAAAGCGTGCATAACATCTTGATGTATTTTGCAGTATGCGTTTAATTAATTAATATTAGCAATATTAGTTAACGCTCATGTGTAAAAAATTTAAACTATGCCTTTTAGGTGTATTCTTCGTTGTTACAAACGTATCTGCTCAAACCAATTCTGTTAGGAGCAATTCATTGAAGTTCGGGAAAGTTGCTCTGGAAGAGTTTGAAACCAAAGTTGAGGGTACCGACTCTGCAGCGGCTGCAATAAAGCTCTTCGATATCGGAAAGGGTACTTTTGAAATTAGTACGAAGAATGGTCAGTTTGTCTACAACTTTACCAGACACGTGCGGTATAAGGTTGTCAACAAAAATGGATATGAACTGGCGGACTTTGAAGTTGGTCTCTACAATAGCAGTACCAGCACTTCTGAAGAGACGCTGCAGTCGGTACGGGCAGCTACTTACAACCTTGTAAACGGTAAAATTGAAGTCAGTAAGATGACAGGTGATGCGAAGTTCTCGAATCGCGTCGACAAGAATCATGTTGTAAAAAAGTTTACCTTACCGAACGTCAAGGAAGGTTCTATTATCGAGTACACCTACAATACGATTTCCGACTTCACTTTCGCACTGGACGACTGGTATTTTCAAGGTGGCTATCCTTGTAAATATTCTGAATTTACGATGACCTTGCCTCAATATTATATATACAAGATGTCTGCTACCGGGTACATTCCCGTAAATCAGTTGAAGTCAGAGCAAATCAATCAAACTTATTTTATACCGGGGACGGTTAGCGGGCATGCACAACCTGTGAATGCAACTGCCACCCGTACCGTCTTCTATGCTGAAGATATCCCGGCAATTAAAGATGAAAACTACATTACATCACTACGGGATTATACTGCTAAGTTGGGCTTTGAACTGACTGCAACGAATTTTCCGTCTACCGGTTACAAGGATTACAGTTCAACCTGGCCCAAGTTGATCACCGAGCTGATGGATGAGGAGTCCTTCGGGAAATTTATTAAGAGAACCAATTACGACAAAGGATTTCTGGCGAGCATTATCAAGGATGAAAAAGATTCTTTACAGAAGGCTGCACTGATATTTAACTACGTTAAGAACAATCTGAAATGGGATGGCAAATATGGATACTACAGCAATGGAAACAGCCAGCGTGCGGTTTTCCAGAAAAAGTCGGGTAATACCGGAGATATCAATTTATCGCTACTTGGATTATTAAGGGAGGCCGGAATAAAATGTTCACCTGTACTCTTAAGTACCCGTGATAACGGAGCACATCCAGGATTTCCAATGCTATCCAAGTTTAACAATGTTATCGTCGCAGCAGAAGTAGGTAACCGAAGGATTCTTATGGACGCTACGGATGAAGATAACCTGCAGAACCTGATCAGCTATCACGATCTGAGCCATCAGGGCTTGCGTGTTGATCTCGGTACCAATACAGGGGAATGGATCTCATTAGAGAATGAAACGGTAAGCAAGAGTACCACCGTGTACAACCTTGTTCTGAATGAAGAAAATAGTTTCACCGGTAACCTATTTATCTCTACAAGTAACTATGATGGATTACGGAGGCGTAGTTTATATAAGAGAACGTCAAGCGAAGCCGAATTCATTAAGAATTATAAAACCAGTAAACCCGGATTGGAAGTTTCTTCTTACAAAATCGAAAACCTTAACCTGCCAGAGCAGGCGCTTTCGGAAACGATGGAGGTTGTTATTGAGGATAACGTGGAAGACGCCGGAAACCTGCTTTACTTCTCTCCACTATTCTTTGAACGGACAAAAGAAAATCCCTTTTCACTAGAAGATCGGAAGTATCCTGTGGATTTTGCGTATCCGTTTGAAGAAAATATTTCATCAGTAATTGAGTTTCCCGCCAAATACAAGCTGGAAAAGTTACCGAAGAATGAGGCATTTACATTACCTGAAAAGGCCGGCTTCTTTTCCATTGTTTATCGCTTAGAAGGCAATCAAGTTGCAATCAGAACTAAAATCACCATCAACAAGCCCGTATTTTCTGCGGAAGAGTATTTCGATTTGAAGGAGCTGTTCAAAAATATCGTACGCAAGCAGGCGGAACAAATTGTCTTCAAGAAAATATGAGGCTGACGTTTTACACCACGATGATGCTGTCGTTTGGAACGGCTGCCCTCGCGTATGCGCAAAACGAATATGATGTTTCAAAGATATCACCAGACATGATGAAAGGTTCGACGGTGGTTACCCGTAATGAAGAGCTGAATCTTGTAGTCAAAGATGTGTCCAGTGCAAGTATGACGTACAAAACGGCGATAACGATACTCACCAAAAATGGGGAAGCTCACGCCTCTATGCTGGAATACTATGATAAGTTTTCATCTTTATCTAATCTCAAAGCAGCCATGTATGATGCCAAAGGAGTGAAGATAAAAACGTACAAGGCTTCAGACTTTAAAGACCGGAGCTTAACCTCAGATGGGACAATGTATGATGACAACCGGGTTAAAAGCCTGGAATTTCTGAATGCAACTTATCCGTTTACCGTTGAATACAGTTATCAGAAGGATTACAATGGCTACTTAAATTTTCCTTCCTGGTACCCTTTAGTATCTTACGACCTTTCTGTAGAGAAATCCATATACACGCTTCAGGTGCCTGAAGGACTTACTTTCAGACACCTGAAGAGCCCTGGCTTAAAAACAGACTCGTCGGTTGTAAACCATAACGTGGTCTACAAATGGACCGTGCAGAATCTTCCATCTATAGAGTATGAGCCCATGTCAGTTGGGATAAAAGAGATTACGCCCTGGGTCGAAGCTTCACCCAATCGATTTGAATACGACAATATCAAAGGGAATGTCGAAAGCTGGAGTGAGTTGGGTACGTGGTTGTACGGGCTGAGCAGCGATATAACAACCTTGCCGGAAAGTACCGTATCCCTGGCTAAAGCCTTAGTGGCAAACGCGAAGACGGACAAAGAAAAGATTGGAATATTATATAAATATTTACAATCAAATACACGGTATGTAAGCATTCAGCTCGGAATAGGAGGCTTTAAGCCAATGGCGGCTGATCGCGTAGCTGCTGTGAACTATGGAGATTGCAAGGCCCTGTCGAATTATATGAAAGCGCTGCTATCTGCTGTGGATATCAAGTCTAACCTCGTTATGCTTGGCTCCGATATGCCATCGTTAAATCCAGCATATTCCAGTTTTGGTCAGGCCAATCACATGGTGCTCTGTGTCCCATCGGTGAAGGATACGACCTGGCTCGAGTGTACGAGTCAATATATTCCGGCCGGTTTCCTTGGAAACAGCACTGCTGGAAAGACCGTACTGTTGGTTACTGACGGTGGTGGAAAACTTGTCCAAACACCACAATACACACCCGCGGATAACTATCAGGATCGCAAGGCCAACGTAATTTTAACTGCAGAGGGCAGCGCTGACATCAGCATTAAGACAAATTTTGGTTCTTGTCAATACGAGAACAATTTGAGTATGATGCTGAAGGACCCGACAGCGCAGCGAAAAACTTTGTTGAACCGATTGGGCATTCCCAACATGCAGTTGATATCTGCCGCCTATACTCAACCGGATAAGGACAGGCCACTCCTGGAAGAGCGCATTGAACTAAAAAGTACTGAAATGCTCACCGGAGGTGGAGACAAACTGTTTCTCATGCTGAATCTTCTAAACAGAAATGAAAGTGTGCCCAGAAAGGTCGAGAATAGGAGAACTTCCTTTAAGGTATCCTTCGGCTTCCGAGATTCGGACGAGGTTGTTTATACAATACCGGAAGGATACAAAGCAGAATATCTGCCGTCTCCGGTCGTCATTGAGTCAGAGTTCGGACGGTATACAACTACTGCTGTGCTGAAAGACAACACGATTGTGTATACACGGATTCAGCAGGTAAACAGTAAAAAATATCCTCCTCAGAAATATATGGACGCGGTTGCATTTTACAAAAAGATGTATTTGGCTGATCGGCAAAAGGCAATTCTGGTTAAAGTTAACTAGTGCTATTGTCGCATTCTTTACTAAATTAGCTTAATTGTAACCAACCACCTATGAAAAGACGTTCATTTGTCAAAGCATCTATACTAACTGCCGCCACCGGAGCGGTACTTCCGCAAATGGCAAGAGCCATGGAACCGAACCAAAGGAAAAACACCATGTTTTATGAATTACGTGTCTACATCCTGAAAGATCAACAACAACAATCGTTGGTAGAGAACCATTTTAAAGATGCAGCCATTCCTGCACTAAACCGCCTGGGTATCCAGAACATCGGTGTATTCACCGAATTAAAGCCAGAAGGGCAATCGAAACTTTATGTTCTGATACCCTACCATGCGCTGGATGAATTCTCCGCTATCGACGAAATGCTTGCTGGAGACAAAAACTACCTTAAAGCAGCAGAAAGTTATTTACATGCGCCTGCCACGTCTCCGGCTTACGAGCGCATAGAAAGCTCGTTGTTAAAAGCCTTCGCGCACATGCCTACGCTGGAAGTGCCATCCGGGAAGCCTCAATTGTTTGAATTGAGACGTTATGAACACGCAACTGAAAGCGCTGGAAAGAAGAAGCTGGAAATGTTCAATGATGCCGGAGAAATCGATATCTTCAAACGCCTCGACTTTAAACCTGTATTTTTCGGAGAAACACTGATTGGAGAAAGGAGACCTAACCTGATCTACATGGTCGCCTTTGAAGATATGGAAGCTCATGGAGCCCGCTGGAAAGCGTTTGGTAGCGATCCGGAATGGAAGAAAGTAAGTGTCAGGCCGGAATACTCCGATGCGAAACTGGTATCAAAGATCACCTCTACATTCCTTGTTCCATCTGCCTGTTCTCAGATTTAATCCCATATCCGCAGCAGTTCATTACAGATATCATGTCAAAACTAAATGAAGCCATCAAAAATTTTGATGACTACAACCTACAAGATCCAAACATTTTTATTTGGGATGGAACGTCATATCCCAGAGAATATTTCTTCGCCCTTAAGCTGTATGACTGGGTAACGAAGCTGGAACCAGATGCAAGTGAAGAATTGCTGCTCGCATCCCGAAGTCAACATATTGGCCGTTGGGAAAGTCCGCGGGATAGTTATCCACCCGGTAGGGAGGCATATCTGAAGTGGCGCCGGGACCTTGCGCTTTACCATGCCGAAAAAGCCGGAGAAATTCTGCGTGCAACTGGCTATGATGAAGAGACGATTGCCCGCGTACAGCAGATTAACCTCAAAAAAAGACTGAAGTTGGACAAGGAAGTACAGACCATGGAGAATGCGCTATGTCTGGTTTTTTTAGAATTTCAATATGAGGACTTTTACCCAAAACACGAGGATGAAAAGGTGATCACCATATTAAGAAAGTCACTGTTGAAGATGGACGAGCAGGGACATCAGTTCGCATTGGGATTAGCGTACTCCTCCGGTGGATTACGTTTAATAAAGGAGGCATTAAGCTTATTGTAAGCTATACGGTATCTTGGTAAGGTCACCCCATTTCACGTAGCCTTTTTTATTAACGTTAAATTGACATTTAATAAAATTATACTATCTTTATTTCAGTACACTTGTTTCGACAGCCTTCAGATGACTTCTGTTTGCCTGAACTCGTGCAAATCTTGAAATAACCAGATATAAATATGAAAAAACGAATACTACTACTCGTAGCTCTGTTCGCCTTGAATGCTGACTTGAGTGCCCAAACCCCCGTAACCATCAACCTGAATACTAATGATGCCAAAGGCACCATCAGTAAGAATATTTATGGTCATTTTTCTGAACATTTAGGACGTTGTATTTACGACGGCTTCTGGGTGGATCCTGCAATGAACGTTCCGAAGAAAGATCGTATCCGGCTCGATATTGTAGATGCCTTAAAGAAAATAAAAATTCCAAACTTAAGATGGCCAGGAGGCTGCTTCGCCGATGAGTATCACTGGAGAGATGGAATTGGTCCTCGTGACAAACGTCCTAAAATGGTCAATACCAACTGGGGTGGGGTAGTAGAAGACAACAGTTTCGGTACCCATGAGTTCCTGGAGCTTTGTGAATTATTGGGTGCAGATCCTTACATCACCGCCAACGTTGGAAGCGGGACCGTCGAAGAAATGGCGAAATGGGTAGAGTACCTGAATTTTGATGGTATCAGTCCGCTAGCAGATTTAAGAAGAGAGAATGGGCATGCAGCGCCTTGGAAAGTGAGTTTCTGGGGTGTCGGAAACGAAAGCTGGGGCTGTGGAGGCAATATGACTCCTGAATACTATTCGGATCTTTATCGCAGATACGCCACTTATGCGCGCAATTATCCTGGTGCACCGCTAAAGAAAATTGCCGGTGGAGCAAATTCATCTGATTATAACTGGACAGATGTCGTTATGCAGAGAATACCGCTGGAGCAGATGTGGGGATTATCCCTTCACTACTATACCCTTCCTACTGGCGACTGGGCCAAAAAGGGGTCAGCTACAGATTTCGGCGAGCAGGATTATTTCAATACCATCAAGAACGGGTTGGCTATGGACGAGATCGTGACCAAGCATTCTGCAATTATGGATAAGCATGACCCGAAGAAAACAGTTGCCCTGGTGGTTGATGAATGGGGAGTGTGGACCGATGTAGAGCCTGGAACGAATCCAGGGTTTTTATATCAACAAAATACCATGCGTGATGCGCTTGTAGCCGGAAGCACACTCAATATATTCAATAATCACAGCGACCGGGTGAAAGTGGCAACACTTGCTCAAACCGTTAATGTTCTTCAAGCCGTTATCTTAACTGAAAAAGAAAAGATGTTGCTTACACCGACCTACCATGTTTTCGATCTTTATAAAGTGCACCAGGAAGCCAAGCTTATTCCGTTAAAGTTTAAAAGTCCGGAATATACAGTTGGAGGTAACAGCGTCTCCGCGATAAATGCATCTGCTTCAATTGATTCAACAGGAGTCGTACACATTACCCTGGTGAATGTTGACCCAACTAAGAAAATCAGCATAAACACCGCATTGAGTGGCTTGAAGTGGTCAAAAGTAACGGGCCGAATCTTAACTTCAAGTAAATTTAATGATTACAACTCGTTCGATAATCCAAACAAAGTGGTGATCAAACCGTTCAATGGTGCCAAGAAGAGCGGCAATGAACTTCGTGCGGAACTTCCACCATTATCTGTTGTTGAGCTTGAACTGAAATAAGCTGCTTTCTTAAATTGTAAATAAGCAGCGTTTAATCAGCAGAAGCGGGGCCATTCCCCACAGAAATAATGCATAAACAAATTAAAAAAGGCTGTCCAGGTAGATGTTAATCTTCTGGACAGCCTTTTTATTTTAAGTGTCTTCTACATTAAAGCGTCTAATTACCGGCGCATCATTCATTGCTTTTGCGCCCGGTGATTCGATTCCTCCGCGGAGGTATCTTCTTTAGGATTTGTTCAACTGGTAATAAACCTCATTCCAGCGTAGCTCGTTTCTGAATTGATTCAGGTTCGTATCCTTATCGATGCCCACAAACTCCATTCCCGCGATATCAGCAAAGTCGCTCAGATGTTCCGCGGTTAAATTCTGACTGTAGCAGGTGTGGTGTGCTCCGCCAGCATAGATCCAGGCTGCACATCCGGTTTTCATATCCGGCTGAGGTTTCCAGAGCACACGTGCCACAGGCAGTTTTGGTAGTTCGTGTTCAGATTCTACCCCGTCAACAACATTAACCAGCATCCGGAAGCGATTTCCCATATCTACAAACGAAGCATTTAAGGCAGGACCATTGGCTGCATCAAAGATCAGGCGAACCGGATCTGCCTTACCGCCGATACCCAACGGATGTATTTCACACCGTACAGGTCCCTTTGCAAGGCCGGCGTCAACCTCAAGCATGTGTGATCCCAGCACAAAGGAATTCCCTGGCGTGAAGTTGTAGGTGTAATCTTCCATAAACGCATTCGTTCCGTCCAGTCCTGCGCCCATCACTTTCATGGTTCGTACCAGTGCTGCTGTCTTCCAGTCACCTTCTCCGGCAAAGCCGTAACCTTCATTCATCAGCCGCTGAACGGCTATTCCCGGAAGTTGTGCCATCCCGTGTAAATCTTCAAAGGTATCAGAGAACCCTTTAAAGTTTCCGCTTTCCAGAAAATTCTTAATTCCAATTTCAATTCTAGCAGCTTCTCTAAGGGATGCATGCTGACTTCCACCTTTCAGTAGCGTTTGTGCAAGGAGGTAACTGTCGGCATATTCCTCCGTTAACCTGTCTATTTCTGCATCCGAAGTCTGGTTGATTACAGCGACCAGGTCACCAATACCGTAGGTGTTCACCGAGAATCCAAATTTAATCTCAGCTTCCACTTTATCTCCTTCGGTCACAGCCACGTTTCGCATATTGTCGCCAAATCGGGCAAACTTGGCACCTTGCATGTCGTACCAACCCGCAGCTGCCCTCAGCCAGGTGCTTACACTTTCAAGTACTTGCTGATCCTGCCAATGTCCGGCAACAACCTTACGGTTGATGCGCATTCTAGACATGATAAACCCAAATTCCCGGTCGCCATGTGCACTTTGATTTAAGTTCATGAAATCCATATCCATCGTACTCCATGGTATATCCTGGTTGAACTGCGTATGTAAATGCAGCATTGGTTTCTGCAGGATCTTCAGGCCGTTAATCCACATCTTTGCGGGTGAGAAGGTATGCATCCAGGCAATTACCCCGATGCAGTTCTCCGCGTTGTTTGCCTGCTGGCAGATGCTGTATATTTCCTCCTGCGTTTTTACCGTAGGCTTAAAGATAATTCTGACGGGAATTTGCGGAGATTCATTTAACGCACCCGCGATCTGCTGTGAGTGCGCCGCAACGGCTCTTAAAGTCTCCTCGCCATATAAATGCTGGCTGCCGGTGATGAACCAGGCTTCGTATTGTTTTAAGCTATTGATCATATCTTCAAATTTTATTGTCCGTAGTACGCTTCGACACCATGTTTTCTGTCGTAGTGTTTTTTAATTAGTGCGTCTTTCATTGGGCGAACTCCTGGGTTAATTTGTTCTGTTAAAAAGGCCATTTTTGCCAGTTCTTCTACCACAGCACTGTTGTAAACCGCTTTCTCTGCGTTCTTGCCCCATGTAAATGGTGCATGATTGCCCACCAGGATCATCTCGACCTCCGAATAGCTCAAGCCCAATTCATTCAAGTGGTCGATGATCTGAAAGCCGGTTTCATGTTCGTAGTTTCCCTTAATCTTTTCGTCACTCATGGGTGGCGCACAGGGGATGAATGCCGTGGTATGGTCGGCGTGGGTGGTTCCATATATAGGAATGGCTTTTAACGACTGTGCCCATGCCGTTCCGTAAGTGGAGTGGGTATGTACGATTCCGCCAATGTTCTCCCAGTTCTTGTACAATACGGCATGTGTTTTCGTGTCTGAAGACGGTCGGAGGTCACCCTCAACGGTCTGACCGTCAAAATCGACGATCACCATATTTTCCGGCGAAAGATCCGCATATGGTACACCGCTCGGTTTAATGGCAAAAACATTGTTCACCCGGTCTACCGCACTGGCATTTCCGAAAGTGAACAATACCAGTCCCAGTTCCGGGAGTTGCATATTGGCCTTATAAGCTTCTTCTCTTATGCGCTGATATTTATTCATGATGCGTGGTTTTTTCAATGAAGTTCCCCAAATCTTTATATTTTGGATAACGGCTGGCGTAATATTTAACATTCTCCGCGTCGGGCACGTAGGTGGCATCAAATCCGCCGCCCATGTGTTCCATGGCTTCTTCTACTGTGGGGTAAATTCCGGCAACCACTGCTGCAAACATGGATGCACCAAGCGCACAAGTATGGCTGAACTGATGTATCCGGATGGGCATATTTAATACGTCGGCCATCATCTGCATTACGAATGGTGATTTCTTAGCCACGCCACCGATGCCAATAATCCCTTTTACCGGAATTCCTTCTGAGATGAAGCGATCCACAATATTCCTTGCGCCGAAGCAGGTTGCTTCTGCCAGCGCACGAAAAATCCGTGGCGCGTCGGTTCCGAGATTTAAATTTTGTATGGCCCCTTTCAGCGCCTGATTGGCATCTGGCGTACGTCTTCCATTGAACCAATCGATTGCCAGCTCATCGTCAGGCATTTTCGGAAGTAAATCTGCCTGTCTGCTCAGTTCAGGGATAATACCTTCCAGCATTTCGGCTGACAACAAATCGGCAGTCTTAGCATCAATCACATCGGAGTTCTGCAATAGATTTTTTAGCGGCCATCCCAGCACCTGCTTAAACCAGGCGTAAGTGTCGCCGAAGGCAGATTGCCCGGCTTCAAGGCCAGCCATTCCCGGGATGACTGAACCATTCACCTGGCCACAAATGCCCTTGATCAGTTTACCATCCAGGTCGGTACCCGGTGCAACCAGGATGTCACAGGTCGATGTTCCCATTACTTTACTCAGGTGATAGGGTTCTATCTGCCCTCCGACGGCACCCATATGTGCATCAAAGGCGCCAACTCCGACAACCACCGTAGTACTCAGGCCCAACCGTTGCGCCCATTCGGCACTTAA
>JARKUW010000233.1 GCA_029851965.1 Bacteroidota bacterium
TCCGATGGAGTTTTACAAAAGCCAGTTACCGGCTTTCCATTACTTGCCGAACAGACCACACCACCAGGTCCTGGAACTCATGCGCTCATGTGATGTGTTCTGCCTTCCATCCATCGTTGAAGGAAGGGCGCTGGTGATGCAGGAAGCAATGAGCCAGGGGCTGCCACTGATCATCACAGCGAACACCGGCGGTGAAGACCTCATCAAAGAAGGCAGTACCGGATTTTTGGTTCCAATAAGGTCGGCAGAAGCAATTGCAGCTAAACTAACGTGGTTTCTTGAAAATAAGACGCAGGTGGCAGAGATGGGCCGGCAGGCTCAAATTCATGCCGAAAATTACACCTGGGATGCTTACGGGGCGAATATTGTGTCGTCACTTTCTATTTATCCAAACTAGATTGTCATAAAAATCATCGGGTAAAATGACTTTAACTGGATCATACGCACTAAACCACAACCGATTTCCCGCTCGGACATCTACGGAAGTATCTGAGCGCGCGAGAGCAAGGATCAGAACGGGAATATGGATTTATTTTTTGCTTTTGATTTTTGAAGGTGCATTACGTAAGTGGGTCCTGCCATCCTTAGCAGGTCCGTTGTTAATTGTACGTGATCCCCTGGCGTTATGGATCGTGGTGGCCGCCTGGAATCGCGGTTATCTGGATATGAAGCACTATGCCGTTCTGGTGTTGATTGGTTTCATTGGCATTTATACAGCTTTCTTTTTAGGTCACGGCAATTTGTTCGTCGCCGTATTTGGTGCCCGGATTTTCATGCTCCATATACCGTTAATTTTCGTTATCGGTAAAATACTAAATAAACAAGATCTACTGAAAATCGCGCGATCGGTCGTTATCATCACCATTCCAATGACGATGCTTATCATCGTGCAGTTCTATAGTCCGCAGACAGCTTGGGTAAATATCGGTGTCGGTGGTGAAGGAGGGGCGGGCTTTAGTGGTGCTATGAACTTCTATCGACCTCCCGGAACATTTTCATTTACAAACGGGAACACGCTTTTTTACGATCTTAGCGCCTGTTTCGTGGTTTACTTCTGGTTTAACATCAAAGAGATCAACAAAATTATCCTGATTGTTTCAAGTATCGCGCTCGTTCTTGCTGTGCCACTTTCCATGAGCCGTGGTCTACTGTTCCAGGTAATCATAACTTTATTATTCGCCGTGGCTTCGATATTATGGAAGCCGAAATATCTCGGCGGGCTGGTACTGGCTGTTCTAGCGGTCGTCGGTGTTCTCGCTGCGCTGAGTTTTACGCCTTACTTTACAACTGCGACAGCAGCGTTCTACTCGAGATTTGAAAGTGCAAACACAATCGAAGGTGGCATAGATGGCGTTTTTTTGGACCGTTTTCTAGGTGGTATGATTGAGGCCATCTCCTTATCGTCCCGGCAGCCATTCTTTGGCTATGGCATCGGGATGGGAACGAATGTAGGATCGACCTTGTTAAGTGGGGGCAGATACTTCCTGTTGTCAGAGGGAGAATGGGGAAGGGTCATCGGTGAGTTAGGGCCGGTTTTCGGCCTCATCGTTATATTCTTGCGGCTGAAGCTTGCTTTTAGCATCCTTTATAGGAGTTTGTGGAAGTTAAAAGAAGGAATTCTTATGCCGTGGATATTGGCAAGTTGTGGTTTATTGTCGGTTGCACAGGCTGGATGGGCACAGCCAACATCGCTGGGCTTTTGCGTCTTGCTGACGGGGCTGATACTTGCTTCCTTGAACGAGATTAAGAATGAAGCTGATTTAATTGGAAGTTTATAAATCCTTCGTAGACACATATCAGTAAACACTTAATTCTTCAACCGTGAATATTGTTTTTTTTGCACATCCTGCTTTTCTCAAACTTCGTTCTATGGACCGGTTTACAGAATTGCTGACGCGCGGTATGCAACAAAGGGGACATACCATCCAAATTTGGCATCCACTGCCGCTATTGTCGAGAATTCCCGCCGGAAAGCAGGCAAAAAAATGGATGGGCTATTTTGATCAGTTCGTCTTGTTTCCTTTGGCAGTTCGGATGCGCATGATACGTTGTAAAAGTGAAATGCTGTACGTCTTTACCGACCAGGCGCTCGGCCCATGGGTTCCACTCGTTGGAGGCAGGAAGCATATCATCCATTGCCATGATTTTCTGGCGCTTCAATCTGCATGCGGCATTGTTCCGGAAAACTTAACACGCTGGTCGGGAAGAAAATACCAGTTTTTCATCAAGCGTGGGTTCAGAATGGGCAAGAATTTTATATCCGTTTCAAAGAAGACAAACACGCAACTTCAGCAATATATTAACAGCACAGACGCCCGGACTGAAGTCGTATATAACGGCTTACATGAGTGTTATCAACCCACCGACTGTCTTGCAGCAAGAGGTTATATGGCAAGTGAGACGGGAGTAAACTTAGCCGGGGGCTATATTATGCATGTTGGGGGGAATCAATGGTATAAGAATAGGAAGGGTGTAATCGAGATCTACAATGCCTGGCGATGAGATCCAAATCCGCCTTGCCATTGCTGATGATTGGTGAAAGTCCGTCGGATGATCTGTGGGATGAAGTATATGCTTCCAGGTATAAGGACGATATCTATTTCCTTCCGGGACGAAGTGATGACTTTATCCGGAATGCATACTCCGGTGCATCGTTACTCTTGTTCCCTTCTCTTGCTGAAGGATTTGGCTGGCCGATCGCAGAGGCAATGGCATGTGGTTGCCAGGTACTGACAACCAATCAGGCTCCAATGACCGAAGTCGGGGCAAGCGCTGCTTTTTATATAGACAGGCGGCCATTCAAGAGTATTGAAGTTCCATATTGGGCAAATGCTGCTGCAGAGCTGATGGATGAAATTATCTCTGCTCCGGCGGATATCCAAAAGGTGTCTATTGAAGCCTGTCTGCAAAACGCTAGACGGTTCGATGCAACCAAGGCGCTGGATAAGATTGAACAAATCTACTTACAGGTAATTGACAAAACTGACTTATGAGGTTGCTTCACGTTGTGGATACAATCGATCCGAGGAAAGGTGGCGTTAGTCAGGCTGTCCGGACCATGGCCTTACAACTGACCCGGTTGGGCGTTATCAATGAGGTGCTTACGTTGGACAGTCCGAAAAAAAATGCTGAAAGTATATTTTGCGTTCACTGTATCGGGCCATCAAAAGGGCCATGGAGCTATTCGGTAGCTTTAATTCCCTGGCTCATGAATAATTTTTGCCGCTTTGACATCATTATTGTTCACGGTTTGTGGCTTTATCAGGGATTTGCGGTGAGGAAGGCACTAAGCAAATACAAAAATTTACCATCGGGTCATAGCGGCACGCATAAGGTACCTGGTTTATACGTCATGCCCCACGGCATGCTTGATCCATACTTTCAGCGCTCAAGTGGAAGAAAAATCAAGGCGGTAAGAAATTGGATTTACTGGAAGCTTGTGGAGTCGCGGCTGATCAATACTGCTGAAGGAATTTTATTTACCTGCAGGCAGGAATGCTTATTGGCAAACCAACCTTTCTCACCATACTACCCGAACAGAGAATTAATTGTTGGCCTTGGGGTTGAGCGGCCACCTGAATTCACCTCCGGTATGATGAATTCATTTTACAGAAGATGCCCTGACCTCAAGAATGAAAAATACATTCTGTTCCTCGGCCGGGTTGACGCTAAAAAGGGCATTGAGCTACTACTCCATGCCTATGAAAAACTCCTTGTAGATCGCATTCATCTGGAAGTTAGAAAAAAAGATTTATCGACAGCAACCGGATATCACAAAGATCAAAACGACACGGAACAATATCCAAAGCTGGTCGTTGCCGGGCCTGGAATGTCGACAGCCTACGGGAAAATGATCAAAAAACTGGTAGACACCAGTCCATTTCTTAAGACAAGTGTTTTATTCCCCGGCATGTTAGAAGCAGATGGAAAATGGGGTGCCTTTTACGGCTGTGAAGCTTTCATATTGCCAAGTCACCAGGAGAATTTCGGCATCGCCGTAGTTGAAGCACTCGCATGTGGGAAGCCCGTGCTCATATCTAACCAGGTTAACATTAACGCTGAAATCAACCAGGAAAATGCCGGCATCGTTGCTGAAGACACCACTGCTGGAACATATGAAGCTTTGAAGCGTTGGATAACAATGTCCGCTGAGCGGCGGTTAAGAATGCAGGAACAGGCAAAAATATGCTACGCTAAACACTTCGCTAGTGACGCTGCCACCGGAAGGCTTCTAAATGCCATTTCCTTCCAGAACAAACAAAAGTAATTTATGGTAAATCACGACACTCACGTGGGCGCCTCTTTTTCATGGAAAAACAGGCTATCGAGAGCGATTTGGGGCATTGTGGCCGCCTTGCTCTTTCATCCATCGCCAAGGCCGTTTCACAGATGGCGGGCATTTATACTCCGTATTTTCGGTGCTAAGGTGGGTAGAGGCGTTCATGTATATCCGGGCACTAAAATATGGGCTCCCTGGAACCTAGAGCTTGCCGATGAATGTGGCGTCGCTAAAGGCGCAATATTGTATTCACAAGGAAAAATCAGCATTGGACGCCGTGCCGTTATATCACAAGGCGCCCACCTGGTCACCGGAACACACGACTACTCACGACCTGGATTTCCACTGATGACCATGCCAATTTACGTTGGTGATCACGCATGGATAGCCGCAGAAGCTTTCATCCACCCTGGAATCACCATAGGCAAAGGATGTGTTATTGGGGCACGCTCAGTAGTAACAAAAAACATGCCTGAATGGAGTGTCTGTGCGGGTCACCCGTGTGAACCGATAAAAACGAGAAGCTTTAAATAAAATATCTATGACAAACAGTTACCTGACCCTGGAAAGAGAAACGACATTCGTTCGGAAGAAGATGGATCAGCCGCCGGTGTTCAGTGGCGACCTACTTGACATCACCATCGCAATACCAGTAAAAAATGAGGAAATTAACCTGCCTAAGTGCCTGGCCGCTATTGGAAAGAATCTTGTCAGAAATGTAGTTGTGCTTGACTCCGGAAGCACTGATCGTACAAAGGAGATTGCTCATGAATTTGGGGCTGAAGTCATTGAATTCGTGTGGGACGGAAAGTTCCCTAAGAAGCGGAACTGGTATTTAAGGAGCCATCAGGTTCATACCAAATGGGTTCTGTTTTTAGACGCGGATGAATACCTCACTCCTGAATTCAAGAAAGAACTGAAGACAACGTTATCCCGCGAGAATAAGGCGGGTTACTGGCTAAACTACACGGTTTACTTCCTGGGTAAGCAATTAAAAGGTGGGTATCCATTGAAAAAACTCGCGCTGTTCCAGGTCAACAGTGGCGAGTACGAGCACATCGAAGAGGACTACTGGAGCAAACTTGATATGGAAGTCCATGAGCATCCAATCATTAAGGGTGATATTGGAACAATAAAAAGCAAAATCGATCATCAGGATTTCAAAGGAACATCGAATTTTATCCTGAAGCACAATGAATATGCAAGCTGGGAAGCTGCAAGGTTCTTAAAAGCCGTGCAGAGACCTGATGCCGCGGAGCACTGGACCTTAAAGCAAAAGCTTAAATACCGGTTGATGAAGAGCGTATTCATAATACCGCTGTTTTTTTTGGGAAGTTATGTTCTCTATCGCGGATTTCGAGATGGCAGCCGGGGTTTTGCTCACGCCATCCTGAGGATGTCCTATTACACGCAAATTTATTGTAAGATCAAAGAGAATAAACGTGACACAAAACGTTGATTGCCCTTTATCCGCCGCAGTACGGAAAAGAATTTTATACCAGTCGTTTATTGTTTAACCCTTTAATTCACCATTATTATGAAAAGACTCACTTTGAAGATTGTGCTTGTCACCGTGCTTACCTGCTGTGCGATGATAAGCAATGCGCTGACGCCGGCTCCCGGCCCTCCCAAGCCGCCCGGGCACACCAATGCCCCCTTTGATGGAGGTGCAAGCCTGCTAATCGCTGCCGGCGTAGCATACGGAATTAAGAAGGCATATAACAGCCGAAAAAAGCCGTAAACTAGTTTATTTTGAAATTAACAATAGTCTTTTATTATGAACAACGCTTCAATATTAGACTATTGTTTATAACACAGCTATGAATTGGATACAAAAATATTTCAATTTCGCTTATTTCTTCAAGCTAATCGGTCTAACTATATTCCTGAACTACTTTTCAGTTGGTTTCGATAGAATCGTGTCACCGGACAGGCCATACTACATTTCTTTCATCGACCACTATCTGAACTATATCCGGTGGCTGAGGCAATCGATCATGTACATTTCCAATATCATCGCTCATACTTTCGGCACCGAGTCATACATAAGCGGTCCGCAGATGATGAATGTCCGTGCCGGAATAGAAGTTGAAATCTGGAGACCCTGCCTGGCTCTAGGGATTATGAGCTTTTGGATTGCGTTTATTGTAACAAACACCGGTGGCTGGAAGAAAAAATTAGCCTGGTGTACAGGCGGCATTCTTTGCATTTTTTTCATCAACTGCTGGCGAATAGGTTTACTGCTGGTCGCCATTGACCGGAATTGGCAGCACATCGGCCTGGTAGATCATCATGATCTATTCAACATAGCTGCCTATGTGTTGATTGGTATATTGATGTATTCTTACACCGAGGATAAACAAGATCGCTCCATAAACAAACAAGTTGCTTTTCCTCTGGCCTGAAAAGACCCCAAATTAGATAGTGTGGATGACACCGACACATTGATCCACGCGTAGCTAACCTTAAAAGATCATTATTTAACGTCTAAATTATGCAACGCAGAGTACTATTAATAGGTGGAAACTTTTTTCCAGAACCTATTGGAATCGGAAAATATAATGGAGAAATGATGGAATGGCTGGCCCAAAACGGGTACGATTGTACAGTAGTGACATCATTTCCTTACTATCCACAATGGAAGGTGCAACAACCTTACGTAAAAAAATCAAACTGGTACAGAAAGGAAGTAAAGTATTATAAGCCATTTTATGAAAAGAGTATTAGCATCTATCGATGTCCACAATATGTGCCGGGCACCCCGACAGGGCCAAAGCGGATGCTCAATGGCTTTACCTTTTTTGCTTCTTCTCTTCTGGTTATCTTCAAACTGCTATTCGACCGCAAATTTGATTATGTGATTTCGGTCGTGCCTTCGTTTGAAACCGGGCTGCTGGCAATTTTGTACAAGGGGATAAGAGGTGGTAAATTCCTGTACCACATTCAGGACCTTCAAATTGATGCGGCCAGGGATTTAAACATCATCAAGTCGAAACCACTTATAAATTTTCTTTTCAAAATTGAAAAGTACATCTTAAGAAAAGCGGATGTTGTGAGTAGCGTGTCCGCAGGAATGATGGACAAAGTAAAAGTTAAATGTGATAAAAACGTTCAGTTCTTCCCAAACTGGGTAGACGGAAAAATCATATATCCAATCGCCGGAAAAGAGGCACTGAAGGTGGAGTTTAATTTCGACCCGGGTGACAAAGTCGTCCTGTATTCAGGAGCTATTGGTGAAAAGCAAGGTTTAGAAAATATCCTATATGCGGCGCAGTCATTTCTTGAACATGAGCATCTAAAATTTGTAATTTGTGGTTCTGGGCCCTACATGAAACACTTGATGGAACTGAAAGAAAAACTCGGTCTGTATAATGTAGTCTTTATGGCAACTCAACCGATTGAAAAGCTAAATCATTTGTTGAATATGGCAGACCTGCATTTAATTATACAGAAGGCGAATGCAACCGATCTGGTCATGCCCTCTAAACTTACCAATATTCTGGCGATTGGCGGTATATCGGTCGTCACAGCAATGCCGAACTCCTCGTTGTACAAACTTGTTGCTGAACACAATCTCGGCTTTCTGGCTACTCCTGAGAATGTAGAAGCGCTCGTTGCCGTGATGAAGGAAGCTATTGAATACAGCCTTCCTGACATCAGCCTCAATGCACTACAGTATGCAAAACAGCATTTTTCGATTTCAAATATCATCTCGGAGTATTCATACCATATGCAACGGGTTCCTGAGACGAATTTGGTAGAATCGATGGAGCTACGCATAAACAATCAATTCGCACCTGTTGAAGCCTAAACTATATGATAACTGCAACATAAACCTGAATCTTAAACCATAAACCATTTCACATGAAAACGAAAATTAGTCCTTTCTTAAAGCCGGGCACTGAAATTAAAGAGTCCGGAAGCTATTTGGAATGCCAGATCACAAATCCTTCAGAAGCCATAAAGGCAAATGCCTATTACTTCGGAAACTTCGATTGGGCCGAGGAATACCTTATTTATTGCCATAGAAGTGATAGTTTTAAGACGCGTTGGACCGCAGCGCTTGGTGATTGGACAGACAAGGTTGTGGTAGACATTGGTTGTGGACCTGGAAACATCTTTGCAACGTTAAAAGGAAAGCCAAAGTTGCTGATCGGTATAGATGTAGCGCCAAAATCCCTGGAGATTGCGTCTGAACTTGGATATACGCCAGTACTCGCAGATGCAACGAATTTACCTTTCATCTCCGGCTTCGCCGACATTGTCACATTGAATGCAGCACTTCATCACTGTGAAGACATGGAAGCCGTTTTAAAGGAGGCGGCCAGGCTGGTTAAACCAGGAGGAATGATTGTTACAGACCATGATCCGCAGCGAAGTGCATGGGACTACAAGGGGTTCGCTAAATTACTCTGGATTGCAAGACTCTATTATTATAAGATCATTGGTCATGGCTTTCATAAAACCAGCAATCAACAATATTGGGCACTTGCGACAGAAATACACCATAAACCAGGACATGGTGTGACTAAGGACATGTTCAAGAAATTACTGGGCCCCTTAGGCTTCAAAGTAAATGTTTACCCGCACAACCATGAGCTTGGCGCGGATGTACTTACCGGAAAAACGGGAAAGGCAGCGCTCAAGTATCAAATAGGAAACCTGCTGTCCGGGAGGAACCCAAGCGCCGATACCAGTGCTTTGTCGCTGATGTGTGTTGCCAGGAAGTTCTAGAATTTGCTGATAAATACCAGTAAGTGTTTCTAGTCTGTGAACGCACAATTCTGGTATTTATCATTTTGCATAAACATCTTTCGAATTTAACATCGTATATGCTCTCCAAAGTCTTACCACCAAACACCCCCAGCCAAGACAGTGGTCACGCTCAGGAGAAAGTGTCAGACCTTCGTCGGTACTGGTATATTTGGGTCATCCTCGCATTTGGAATGTTTCTGTTGCAGGCATCCACAATCGGAATTTTGCCAAGCCTGATGCAGGATGAAGCTCAGATCACAGACTATGGAAGGCTTGCACTCGATCCAGTGAGCAGGTGGTCTGTGACCTGGTGGCTAGCGGGAAACAAGCCGCTTTTCTTGTGGTCGTATCTGGGTCCTCTAATTGCCGAATTTGGCTATCAGATGGTGGGAGGTTCTGGCATTGGTCCAAGATTGATGGCATTACTTGGAGGCCTCACCGCCGCAATCCTGGCACTTGGATGGCTGTTACAAAGAAAAGTCCCGGCCACTTTTGCCGGACTACTTGCTTTCGCTTTCCTCCTTGATCCACTGTTTACACTCTCGCAGCGAATGGCGCGGTCTGATAGCTGGGTTATGGCTTTGTGCCTGGCTTCATGTTGGCTATTAAGGATGTCATCGTCGAAGCGTGGGCAACAAAAAGTGTTACTAGTCCTGCTTTCCGGTGTGTTTGCTGCTGCTGCTGCATTTGTCTGGCCGTCTGCAGTGTTCTTGTATCCTTTGATTTGCCTGGAGTTTTTTGATGCCGTCTACGATCGCCAAAGCTCCAGTAGGCCTTGGAAAGAAATGATGCAGTATGCGCTGTATTTTCTGCTCGGTGGAATGCTTATTTCCATCCTGCTTATCCTTCCGATAAGACAGCAGTTACCAATGATTATCGGAGACATGAAGAACATGGTTGCACTGAACGTCAATGCAACTAAAACGCCTTCAGAACGCATCCTGACGTTAGTCAGTTCTCAGCCATGGGCAAAGTTGATTAAGGCATTTGCAAAGACACTAAGCCCTTTGCTGCCGCTACTGGCATTATGGGCTTTTCTATTCCGGCGTGAAAAGGGGATCGTATTGGTTTCAATTTTTACTTTATCCATTATCCTGATGACCCTTGTTTATGAATTCCGCCTGGTATACCTGCTTCCATATTTTCTTGCACTGTCCGGAGATCTCTTCCAGCACTTACAGGTGAATTTGTTGAAACCGGTCATCAAACGTGTGAGTATTGCTTTTCTTATTTTAACAGTAGTGTGGTCTATAGGTATTTCAATCTTTCTACGTACCGCGCTTGCTTTCGATTACAGGTCATCACACGATCAAAGCCTGATCAGTGAGGCTGCCCTTTCGACAATCGGGCAGGGTAATTACAAGGTTTTTCTGGCATTTACATATGAATTCTATTTTACGGGACGCTCACTTGGATGGCAGCTCTATACGCCTTACATTCAGTTTACATATGACGCCGCAGGAAACTGGATCCGCAAAGACGACTATCAGCCAAAAGACAAGTTTATTAAGCTCATGTCTAAGATGGACTATGCGATTTTCCCGGAGGGCTCAATGAACGACGACCTCAGCAGTCAATTACAATTGTCGGGTCTGAGTTACAGTCGCACCATTCACATGGGTGAGGAGTCTCTCCAAAAAACGGATGCCACAGCGTCGGGCAGGATGAGTCACATTATACTCTGGTTTTTACGTGGAGCAGATACGTACGGTCCATATCGTCTTTATGCCCGCGTAAAATCAAACCGGAGCACTGAAAGGTCCATACACGCAGAAGCCGTTAGATAAAGATGAACAAAAGACTGACCAAGAACCGATAACCTCGGGAACTGACTTTCACGCCCATATATGTATAATCCATTTTCGCATGAATATCGCATTTTGCAATAATAGGCTTGGCTTAGCTGGGCTAGGTGTTACCCTTACTTCCTTAATCCGAAACTGTTCAAACCCTGGCAAACTGCAAATATGGTTTCTTTGTGCAGGACACACGGAAAAAGACAAAGTCCGAATAGAAAATCTTCTTGAATCGGAAGGCTTCAACGGAAACTTCCATTTTGTTGATTTTGATCCATATGCAACCTTCGGATCATTCTGTTCGCTTCATGGAGATTGGACCTGCTATGGAAGGTTATTGCTTGTTGATTTCATAAGTGAAGATCAGGTCCTTTATCTGGACTCCGACTTAATCATAGAAGAAGATGTGCTAAAGGTAGATAATTTTGATTTCCAGGGACATTTTCTGGCGGCAGTAGGCGGGGGGAAGTTCAAATTTACGCTTGGAAACAAGTTTTATATAGATAAACTGGGCATAGAACCAGACCTGGACTATTTCAATGATGGTGTAATGTTGCTAAATCTGCGGGAGTGGAGATCCAGGAATATCAAAGATGAGTGCCTTAAGATTGCAAGGCATTATCCTATGGAACTTCCTTCACATGATCAATCATTGCTGAATATCGTCTGTTCAGGAAATTTTGCTAAGCTGCCACAATCATTTAATTGTGAGTGGCGAGCTGAAGGCCTGAAGCCTGCGGTGTCAGAAAAAATGATACTGCATTTTATCGGATCGCCAAAACCGTGGGATCCATTCGCTTTTCTGATCCATAGCGGCTATGACAGTTGGCTGAGCTATCAGCATAAAAAATGGGCGCTCGGACTTCGTGAGCTTACAGCCGCTGATCTCCGCAGGGTTTGGAATATACGGCGGTCATACATCCGATCTTTCCGAAATAAATTACTGCAATAATATCAGGATCGTTTATCCATGTCAAAAGTGACAATGTATCAAGAAGTCGAACGGAAAGGTCCGGACAAGCCAATTAAAATTGCGTTTCTCAGTGCTGGCCTAGGTAAAATATCCAGAGGGTTTGAAATTTCAAGCACCGCGTGGCATAGTCATGTGAGGGGGCAAGAAAATGTCGATGCAAGATTGTTCTCCGGAGGAAAATATAAGAATTCAACGCAAGTATGGAATTGCTCCCGGAATGGATATATAGCACGTTTGCTGCGTAGCTTTCGTCTTATTGAGGATGGATGCCGTCTGGAACAGATAAGTTTCGGTTTTGGCTTTCTTCTTCAGTTGCTTTTTTACAAACCTGATATCATCTGGCTTCAGGAAGCTAGTCTGGCAGATGTTTTACTAAAACTTCGAAAGCTCTTTGGATTAAGATATAAGATTCTTTTCTGCGATGGTGCTCCGGTGGGGCATGCCGTTGCAAAGAAATTCGATTATCTGATTTTCCTGCATCAATTCGCATACGACGATGCAGTTAAAGATGGCTTAAATCCGGGAAGATGTTGTGTGATTCCACATTTGTATTTTGAGTCCAGTAATAAACTTACCAAATACGAGGCACGCGAGTTCCTTAAGGTCCGCAAGAATCAGTTTGTAGTGCTTTGTGTAGCTGCATGGAACAGACATCATAAAAGGATTGACTATCTTATTGAAGAAATCTCTAAGATAACGTCTGGTGATGTTGTTCTGGTTCTATGCGGGCAAGAAGAGCAGGATACGCCCTATTTAAAACAAATGTCTGAAGACCTTAAAATAGAGGTTCGTTGGCATACATTCAGTCAGGAAGATCTTTCAAAGGCGTACCTGGCTTCAGATTTATTTGTACTACCAAGCTTAAATGAGGCATTAGGTGCCGTGTTGATTGAAGCTGGAACACATGGCCTGCCGGTAATCTGCCATCCCCATCAGGCGGGACAATACATTTTCGGAGACGACTATCAGGGCCTCGTTGATCTTTCTGAAATGAACAACCTGTCAAATGTCATTACTGAATTCAAGAATACCCGGAATTGCCACTACGAAGGATCAAGAACAAAGGAAATTTTGGATGAAAAGTTCAGCCGCGAACGGTTAACGTCGGTATTCATGAAGTTCATTCAACAGATCTCAGACAATAAACTTCCTACGGTACGATGAAAATAGCATTTATTTGTGGCTCATTGGAACCTGGAAAGGACGGGGTAGGCGATTACACGCTTAAACTAGCTGAAGAATTAGCACGCCACGGTCACCAAACATCTATTATCGCGATCCATGACGTTCACTTGTCTGAAATATTCGACAGCAAAGAAATCAAAACAAAAGAAAGCATCCCTGTTTTACGAATACCTTCCAGACTGACGGGTAAGCAAAGTCTTCGCCGGATTCAAGCATGGATTAACCTCATTAATCCCGACTGGATAAGCCTGCAGTTTGTGCCCTTTTCCTTTCATCGAAAAGGACTTCCTTTTTTGCTGCCAAATGAACTGGCCACCCTCGGCAAGGGCAGACACTGGCACATTATGTTCCATGAACTGTGGGTTGGTATGCCAACCACCGCCAGCAAGAAGCATCTCCTCTGGGGCTGGATGCAGAAGAGAATAATACAAAAATTGCTTACCCAGCTAAAGCCAGCAGTTACGCACACACAGTGCATGCTCTATTATCTACAGCTAACCCGCATAGGTATCAAAGCATCCCGATTGCCTTTATTCTCAAATATTTCAGCTTGTACGACAAAAGAATCAAAACAGGCTGGTGAAACAAACGCATTATCGCAATCAGATGATGTGACGGTTGTTATGTTTGGAACAATTCATCCCCAAGCTTTATTGGATCAGTTCTTAGACCACATTAATACATACCGCCAAAAGACCGGATCGCGAATATCCTTAACGTTAGTAGGTCATACAGGCGAACATCAAAGAGACTGGATTACAAAATTTCAAAATGCCGGCATACCGGTACAGGTACTTGGGGTACAAGACGTATCGCTAATTTCACAGGTGCTAACAAAGGCAACTTTTGGTGTTTCGACAAGTGCGATGGCGACAATTGAAAAAAGTGGTTCTGTTATCGCAATGCTCGAGCATGCACTGCCCGTCATTTGTGCCGGGGATTGTTGGGAGCCTAGAAAGTTCAATCTGCCGGATCCACCACCCGGCGTTTACACACTAAAAGATGGCTGTATAGAGGACGTTGTGAATAATCCTTTTAGCGTAACTCACGATCACTCTGTTTCAGCAGTCGCAAAAACATTCATTGAATCTTTACAAACGCACAGTTAGTATGTTAGAAGCTAGCCCAGGAATATCAGTGTGCATTTGCACGTATAATCAAGGCGCATATATTGAAAAGGCAATTAGAAGTGCTTTAGATCAGACCGTACGTCCTGCAGAGATTATAGTTTCAAATGATTGCAGCACCGATGATACCGCAGAAATCCTGAGAAGGCTCTCACGAGACATTCCAATACTGAGGATTATAAATCATCCCGCTAATATCGGTATCGCAAAGAACGTAGACAGTTGCCTGCGGTTGGCTTCCTGCGACCTCGTTGTAAGACTGGATTCAGATGATTTGTTGCAGCCAACCTATTTAGAACGGGTATCTGCTGAATTACTAAAACATCCAACAGCAGGATATGGACATGCTGCTGTGCTTGAAATAAATGAATATGGAATGATCCTGAAAGAGCGAAATCTGTTTAGAACACCAGGATTTCAATCAGACCTGGACGCAGTTAGGGCTACCCTTAAGGGCTACCGCGTCGCAGCCAATATCCTAATGTTTAGAAA
>JARKUW010000273.1 GCA_029851965.1 Bacteroidota bacterium
GAAAATGGGAAGTGGAAAATGGGTTCATTAACATTTTCTAAACTATCCAGACCGGTCAAGCTTGAGGCTGGCAAAAAATAATCTTTCATTATCGGTTCTTAGCAATCGTATTTATTCCATTTATGCAAAATCTAGAAAATAATAACTCAGAACAGATCTTTAATCGCCGCCGTTTACTAAAAGGTGGCCTTGCCTTTGCAGGCACATTAGTGTTGCCTGAAATCACTAATGCTTCCCCACTGCAATCATTGCAGGCTCTTGATAAGACTAAACCTGGACACAGGAAATTAGGTAAACTTGAAGTTTCCAGCATCGGTCTTGGTGTTCAGAATATGCACCGAACATATCAAACCACCATACCTTCAAGACCTGAAATGATTAACATTATCAGGAAAGCATATGACAACGGCATAACCTTATTTGATACCGCAGAAGCATATGGCCCTTTTGAATGCGAACGGATTCTTGGCGAGGCTACCTCATCTTTTAGAGATAAGATTGTTATAGAAACAAAATACGGATGGAATATAGATCAAAAGACCGGGCAACGTTTGCCAGGACTCAATAGTCAGCCTAACCATATCAAGGAAGTTGTTGAAGGCATGCTGAAACGCCTGCGTACTGACCGAATTGATCTATTATACCAACACCGGGTTGATCCGGCAGTTCCTATTGAAGATGTTGTAGGCGCCATCAAGGACTTAATTAATGAAGGTAAAGTTTTGCATTATGGATTATCTGAACCCGGGGAACAAACAGTTAGACGGGCACATGCAATCCACCCGGTCACAGCAATTCAAAATGAATATTCGTTACTGTGGCGCGGGCCTGAAAAAACAATAATTCCGCTCTGCGAGGAATTGGGAATTGGTTTTGTGTGTTGGAGTCCGCTAGGTGTAGGGTTTTTAACCGGAGCGATTGATGAAAACACCCGATTTGCTCCTGGTGATATCCGTGGGATGGAATCCCGATTTGCGCCTGAAAACCTGCCAAATAATCTTCCACTTGTCAAACTACTACAGGGCTGGGCGCAAAAGAAACAAGCAACTCCCGGGCAAATTTCTTTAGCCTGGCTGCTTGCTCAAAAACCATGGATTGTACCTATTCCGGGAACTACGCAGATGGTGCATATGCAAGAAAACCTAGGGGCAGCTGATATTAAATTTTCAGCCGATGAGCTTAAGTTATTTAATCAGGAATTATCTGGTATTTCTGTTAAGGGTATGCGTTTGCCACAAATGGTATTAAATTTTTCAGACGTGGAAGCACCAGCAAAAGAATAAATTCCTTCACCTGAACTATATAAGTAATCAAAATACCGTGAAATATTTTCTATCAGGCTTGATCCTTTTTATCTCCTGCTCAACGCATGCTCAGCAAGTCGGGCCAACAGTACAGACAACTATGGGCACTTTGCAAGGGGTGACTGAAGGCGACGTCTCCATTTTTAAAGGAATACCCTATGCTGCCGCGCCTACCGGAGCAAATCGCTGGCGTCCACCTCAGCCATTTTCAGCCTGGGAGGGTGTGAAGGATGCGACAACATTTGGAGCGGATCCTGCACAAATGGGATTTCCCCGTGATGGTAATAAGATTTCTAAGACA
Source organism: Bacteroidota bacterium (assembly GCA_029851965.1). Lineage (GTDB taxonomy): Bacteria > Bacteroidota > Bacteroidia > Sphingobacteriales > Sphingobacteriaceae > Pedobacter. The sequence goes on from JARKUW010000273.1 coordinate 1,606, forward strand.
TCTTCCGAAGATTGTTTATTCTTGAATATCTGGCGCCCGGCCAATGTTTCGACTGGCTCAAAATTGCCGGTGATGGTATGGATTTATGGAGGCGCTTTTGTTTTTGGAAGCGGCGCTCAACCAGGTTATTCAGGGATTAACTTTGCTAAACAGGGGGTAGTGCTGGTAACGATCAACTATCGCCTTGGTCGGTTGGGATCTTTCGCTTTTCCAGCACTAAGCAATGAAAAACCGGATGAATTTAAAGGCAATTACGCCTATATGGATCAAATTGCAGCACTTAAATGGATACAAGAAAATATCTCGGCATTTGGTGGCGACCCAAAGAACGTAACGATTTTTGGTGAGTCCGCAGGCGGAGTATCGGTCCAATCGCTTTTAACAATTCCAAGTGCTAGGGGGCTTTTTCATAAAGCTATAGTTGAATCCGGAGGCGGCCGTGATGGCGTGCTAACGGGCCGATCTATAAATAAGGAGAATGCTGACCGCTATTATCCTGTATCTGCAGAAAGGATCGGTCTCAATTTTGCAAAAAAGCATGGAATTGAAGGCACTGATGCAGCAGCGCTTACTAAATTACGTGACCTTAGTGTTGAAGATATTATTGATGGTGGACAAGAAACAGATGGCCCGGGTGGTGCGCCTACTTATTCCGGCCCTATTGTGGATGGCAAATTGGTAATTGAAACAGCTCAAAGTGCCTATAATGCGGGCCGAGTACCCAAAGTACCGTTAATGATAGGATCAAATAGTGCTGAGGTTGAAGCTGGTTTTATCAAGGCAAATTCCAAAGAGGAGTTACTAAATTTATTTGGCAACATGCAGGCTGAAGCAAAATCAGTCTATGATCCTGATGGAACCACAGAGTTTGCTAAAATGCGCGCCATGGTGATTACAGACAAGGTTTGGGCGGAGCCAGCACGTCTTACCGCAAAAGCTTTTTCGGCGAAAAAAGTGCCTGCCTATGTATATCTTTTCTCTTATATATCTCCCTCTATGCAAGAACGCATGCGTTTTGGGGCGGCACATGCATCTGAAATTTCCTATGTATTTGACAACCTCACAAGCTGGAATGGAGCAGTGGTAGCACCTGAAGATAAAGAGGTTGCAAAAATGATGAATTCCTATTGGGTAAATTTTGCTAAAAAAGGCGACCCTAATGGTACTGGCTTACCAAAGTGGCCGGTGTATACTTTTAAGAATAGTGAAATAATGGAATTTCAGGTAGATGGATTGGCTACCGGTAAACCTGACCCTGTTAAAGCCAGAATGGATTTAATAGAAAAGTCAATTAGTACTGGTAATCTTCATTAACTTACTAAGTATATAGGAGTAATTAGTAATAAAAGGGAAACAATTATAGAGATATCTGGCCTGACCTTAAAAGTCAGTTATGAAATTTGATTATCAATGTAAACATTAGAAATAAGATATGATTGCCAAACAAACCAATGCCACAAGGCATAAGGGCACTGTGAGATCATTCCTTGTAATGGCAGTGCTACTACTTATAGTAGGCTTTATGGCCTTTGGATCGCGAATCGGAAGCAAAAGGAAGGTCATGCAAGGCAAGCCAATCGTGGTAAAAGATAGTGTGGAATCAGTTAAGGCTTTTGAGAAAGTGTATGCTGTACTGATGAGCCCACGTTGCATGAATTGCCATCCAGCTGGAGATGTTCCGTTGCAGGGTGATGATAGCCATCTTCATGCCATGCTGCCTAAAAGAGGCACTGACGGAAAAGGCGTTTATGCAATGAAATGCATGAATTGTCATCAGCCTACAAACACACCTGGCCTGCATACGCCTCCTGGGAATCCTAATTGGCATTTGCCTCCGGCAGATATGAAAATGGTATTTGAAGGCAGGTCACCATACGAGCTGGCTAAACAGCTTGTTGACCCTAAACAAAATGGACATAAGGATATCAAAAAGCTCATTGAACATGCTGATGACGACCTGGTACTGGCGGGATGGAATATGGGGGAAGGACGTACACTTCCTCCTTTAAGTCATGCAGAATTTAAGAAGGCATGGATCACCTGGCTGAAAACTGGTGCTTTTGCACCAAAGGAGAAATAATCATTTGTAAATCGTCAAAGCATTCTAAATGGAAAAGCATAAAACAGACAACAGCAGGCGTACCTTTCTTAAGGCTTCTTTGTTAGCAGGCGGAGGATTGATGATCCATTTCAGCGGACTGGCCAAATTAGCACTACCGCATAGCAATGGGGGAGTACCCGCTGTAGAATGGACTGAAATTAATGGGTACATTAAAATCAGTCCTGAAAATATGATTACAATTATTTGTCCGAATCCTGAATTCGGACAAAACGTAATGACCTCTCTTCCCATGATCGTAGCTGAGGAGCTAGGTGTAGATTGGAAAAAGGTCGTCGTGGAAATGGGGCCACATGATAATGTTAAGTTCGGCCCGCAATTTACTGGTGGTAGTAACTCTATGAGGATGTACTGGAAGCCGCTCCGGGAGGCGGGCGCTACTGCACGTCAAATGCTCATGCTTGCGGCAGCAGAAACCTGGAGCGTACCGGTAGAGGAATTGACGACCAAGGATGGCGTGCTCTATCATGATAAAAGCAGCAGGAAAGTCACATACGGGGAATTGGCTGCTAAAGCTTCCGGAATTCCGGTGCCGAAAGGGGTTAAGTTGAAAGATGTAAAAGATTTTAATGTTGTAAGGAAGTCTCAAAAGAATGTAGAAGGAGCAAAGCTAGTTAGTGGTAAACCGCTTTTCGGACTGGATTATCAGCATGAAGGTATGCTGATCGCCATGATACAGCATCCGCCTGCATTTGGCATGACACACAAGTCCTTTGACGCCACGGCTGCTCTTAAGATGCCAGGTATAAAAGACGTCTTTACCATAAAGTTATATGAAGACGGGTTTGAACAGGGGGGCTTCGATGTTCGCACATTTAACGACCTGATTGTAGTCGTAGGCAAAACAACTTGGGAGGTGATGAATGCCCGTAAGAAACTGATTGTGGATTGGGTTCCTGCCGGAGATCTGAAAGATACTATGGCTGGTAGAGGCGGAAAAAGAGAGGTGGTTGTTCCAGGAGAACTAGAGACTACCGCTACCCAGCTTAAAAAAATGCAGGAATATGCAAAAAAAACTGCTCAGCAGTTAAGAAAGGATGGCGATCCCGAAGCTGCTTTTAAGAATGCGGCCCAGATTCTAGAACGCACTTACAATGCGCCATTTCTTGCCCACAATTGTATGGAGCCAATGAATTTCTTCGCGCACGTTACAGATGAAAAAGCTTTACTAGTAGGCCCTTTACAAGCCCCAGGTTGGACAGAGCCCACGCTTGCCAAGGTTTTAAAACTACCGGCAGAAAAGATTGAAATTCAAATGACCCGTATGGGCGGAGGTTTTGGTCGCAGGGCATATGGACACTACCTGGTAGAGGCTGCCCTTATATCTAAGCAAGCAAAGGCACCGGTAAAGTTAATTTACAGCCGTGAGGATGACTCGACTTATGGAATTTATAGGCCGATGTACACTGCAACTTACCGTGCTGCTTTAGATTCGAATAAAAACCTGATTGGTTTTCACGTTAAAGGTGGAGGAATTCCCGAACATGCTATTCATGCAAACAGGTTTCCTGCCGGTGCAGTGGATAACTATCTTGCCGAAAGCTGGGAGATCCCCT
>JARKUW010000007.1 GCA_029851965.1 Bacteroidota bacterium
TCCCTGGAGCAGTCGGCACCTGCAGGTTTCGACGCCGCAAGGGCGGATATCAAACATGGACTCATCGATACCATTTCTTATGCGTCAAAAACCGTCGGCAGCACCCGCAGGGCTCTGGTATATACGCCACCCGGCTACAGCAAGAGCAAGAAATATCCGGTGCTCTACTTGCTCCATGGCATCGGTGGAGATGAAAAGGAGTGGTTTAAAAATGGACAACCTCAGGTGATCCTCGACAATTTGTATGCCTCGAACAAGCTTACGCCGATGATCGTTGTGCTACCCAATGGAAGGGCAATGAAGGATGATCGTGCAACGGGGAATATTTTCAGTCCGGAGAAGGTTCAGGCATTTGCCACCTTTGAGCAGGACCTGCTGAACGACCTGATTCCCTTTGTGGAGAAGAAGTATAAAGTTTACACCGACAGGGACAACCGCGCCATTGCGGGCTTGTCGATGGGCGGCGGGCAGTCGCTGAATTTCGGACTAGGGAACCTGGATAAGTTCGCCTGGGTCGGTGGTTTTTCTTCCGCGCCCAATACAAAGAAGCCGGAGGAGCTGCTGCCGAACCCTGAAGCCGCAAAAAAGCTGAAGGTATTGTGGGTTTCCTGCGGGGATGCGGATAATCTGATGCGCCTGAGCAGCACGACCCACGACTATCTGCAGAAGAATAATGTTCCGCATATATTTTATGTTGAACCAGGGGGGCATGATTTCAAGGTATGGAAAAATGATCTGTATATGTTCTCGCAGCTCTTGTTCAAGCCGGTAAATACAGCCCTGTTTGCTAAATACAGTGTACTTGGGATGCCGGCGTCGACCAACATCAGGTCGGCGAAATACCCGCAGGTCTTACCCGATAGCCGGGTTATGTTCAAAGTCAAAGCACCCGAAGCACAGAAAGTTCAGGTGGATCTGGGCCGTAAGTACGATATGACCAAGGCTGCGGATGGAAGTTGGGAAGTGACCACTGATTCCATTTCAGAGGGATTCCATTACTATTCTTTGCTGATCGACGGAGTCGCGGTGGCAGATCCGGCAAGCGAAACATTCTATGGAATGGGGCGCATGGCCAGCGGCATTGAAATTCCTTTTGCCGGTGGAGATTACTACGCCGTGAAGGATGTGCCCCATGGAGCCGTCCGGATGAACCGCTATTTTTCCAGTACAACCCAGTCCTGGCGCCGGTGCTACGTGTACACCCCTCCGGAATACGATGGGAATACAAGCGCTCAGCTTCCGGTACTGTACCTGCTGCATGGCGGGGGTGAAGATGAACGCGGCTGGGCAACGCAGGGCCGCACGGATCTGATTCTGGACAACCTGATCGCTGCAGGCAAAGCGAAGCCGATGCTGGTGGTGATGGTTGACGGTAATTTCAATGCGCCCGGCATGGGCATCGAAGGACTGAAGACCTTTGAGGCCGAGCTGAAGCAGAACGTCATTCCTTTCGTGGAAAAGACCTATAAAGTTTCGCCCAAAGCCGCCGACCGTGCACTTGCCGGCCTTTCGATGGGCGGTCTTCAAACGCTCTATGCGGGCGTGAACAACACGGATCTGTTTTCGTACCTGGGGGTGTTCAGCTCCGGCTGGCTTCCGGCACAGAAGGAGATCACCGATGGGCAGTATGATTTTATGAAGAAGAACAGCACGACGATCAACAACAATTTAAAGCTGTTCTGGATCGCTATGGGTGGCAAGGAAGATATTGCCTACAACAACTGCCAGGCCATGATGGCCAGGTTTAAAGAGATGAACATCAAGTACGATTACTCCGAATATCCCGGTGGTCATACCTGGCCGGTATGGCGGAACAACCTATATCAGATGTCGCAATTGTTATTTAAATAAGAACCAGGCGCCTTGCGGTTTGAAGGGCTCGGCTGGCAGTCGCTCAGGAATTCAAATAGGCAAGCCGTAAGATCAAACCGGTATTCGAAGTAAATGGTCCTTAAAATAAAAAGTAAACAGTCCTTAAAATAGAAAGTATGTTAAAGAAAAGATGGTCAGGAATCGTGGTTGCAGTACTTCTTTGCAGCGCAACGCAACTTGCCGCACAGAACCCGCTGATTACCGATCAATATACCGCCGATCCGACGGCAAGAGTGTTTGGCGACCGGGTGTATGTATACCCTTCACATGATATTCCGCCTGCTCCGGGAAAAGGGCGGGCAAACTGGTTTGTTATGGAAGATTATCATGTGTTCTCCTCCGAAAACCTGACGGAATGGACCGATCATGGGGTCATCGTTACGCAGAATGAAGTGCCCTGGGTGAAGCCCAACAGCTACAGCATGTGGGCGCCGGATTGCGTGTACAGAAATGGGAAATACTACTTTTATTTTCCTTCTACACCTGCAGACAGCACCATCGCCAGGGGATTTACCGTAGGTGTTGCCGTCTCCGACAAGCCGACGGGACCTTTCGTTCCGCAGCCGCAACCGATCAAGAATGTTTCGGGTATTGATCCGAATGTCATGATCGATAAAGATGGGCAGGCCTATTTGTACTGGTCGCAGGGCCATATTTACGGTGCAAAGCTGAAAGAGAATATGCTTGAGCTGGACTCCGAGCCGGTGATCCTCCAGGATCTTCCGACAAAAGGGCTGAAGGAAGGACCTTATGTGTTTGAGCGCAATGGCATCTACTACATGACCTATCCGCATGTGGATCCCAAAACAGAAAGGCTGGAATATGCCACAAGCAATTCACCGCTTGGCCCTTTTACGTTCAAGGGGGTCATCATGGATGCATCTGAAAGCGGATGCTGGACCAACCACCATTCTATTGTCAACTTCAAGAACCAATGGTACTTGTTTTACCACGACAAGGATCTTTCTCCAAACTTTGATAAAAACAGGTCTATACGTGCGGACAGCTTATCCTTCAACAGCGACGGCACGATCCGGAAGGTGGTGCCCACTCTAAGAGGAGTTGGGCTGTCGGCCGCCGGGAAAAATATCCAGGTCGACCGCTACAGCAGTGCCGGGGAAGGCGTGTCGGTCAGCTTTCTGGATACCGCAGCGCGGATGAAAGGATGGAAAGCGACACTGCCTGGAAAAGGGGCGTGGATCCGGTACAATGCGGTGGACTTTGGAAAAGCAAAGTTCAGCAAGGCTGTGGTACGTGCGCTTTCGGCGGCAGGATCATCTATAGAGTTGCGCGCAGATCGCCTGGACGGCCCCCTGCTCGGAACCGTAGCGGTTTCCGCTGCCGGAGACTGGAAGTTAAGCACATCCGCAAAGGCTAAAATACCTGCCGGTGTTCATGATCTGTTCGTTGTGCTGAAGAGCCCGGGAGAAACGTCTGTGGACTGGGTAAAATTTGAATGATAAAAACAATGTGTAAATGATGAAACGATCATAATTACACAAAAAAAGAAATAAGCTTATGATCGCTTCAAAGAATCTTAAAACGATATATAAATGATGAAGACATTACTGCTGATTGCAGCTTTTGCAGGTGTTCTGGCGACAGGGGCATCGGCTCAGAATCCGATAATCAAGGATATATTTACAGCCGATCCGGCACCGCTCGTTCATAAAGGGACGGTGTACCTCTACACCAGCCATGACACGGCTTCCGTGACGGCAACAAACTATAAGATGCCCGACTGGCATGTATTTTCTTCTAAAGACATGGTGAAGTGGAAAGATCATGGGGCCTTGCTATCGCCTGCAACCTTTTCCTGGGCAACAGGAGACGCCTATGCGGCGCAGTGTGTGGAGCGGGACGGAAAATTCTACTGGTTTGTCTCCACTTTTCATAAGAAGGACAGCGTAAGTAAAGGCGGGGCAGCGATCGGCGTTGCCGTGTCTGACAGTCCTACAGGGCCCTTTAAAGATGCGATCGGAAAGGCACTTATCGTCAACGAGATGACCACCGACGTGAAGCATACCTGGGACGATATCGATCCGACCGTGTTCGTTGATGATGACGGACAGGCCTACATGTACTGGGGAAACTTAAGCTGCAGGTGGGTGAAGTTGAAAAAGAACATGATCGAGCTGGATGGGGAGATTACGACCATCAAGATCAAAAATTACATTGAGGGCCCATGGGTGTACAAGCGTAAGGGATTGTATTACCTGGTTTACGCAAGTGCGGGGACCAAGCCGGAAATGATCGAATACTGTACCGCGACCAGCCCTACGGGACCATGGACCTACCGTGGAATCATTCAGGAGAATGTGCCCAACAGCTTTACGACCCACCCGGGAATTCTGGATTTCAAGGGAAAGAGCTATTTCTTCTACCACAATGGTGCACTGGAAACAGGCGGTAGCTACCGGCGGTCGATCTGCGTGGATTATATGTATTACAACCCGGATGGTACGATCCAGAAGATCGTGCAAACAACGAAAGGTGTTGCCCGTGTAAAATAGCCGGGGCAAGGCCAAGGAATTGGAAGATGAAGGATGAATAAACATTTGAGCTATGTTAATAAGTTTAGTAGCGCTTTTTACCCGCCTGGAAGCGCGGGAGGAGCAAGCATACACGTCGATGATTAACACCTGTGCCGATGCCATGTTCAGGTACGGCATCAGGTTTGTTCCGGACGAAAACTTCGTGCGCAACTGCATTCAGGATGTTTTTGTTGACCTATGGGACAGCAGGGAAAAGTTGAAGGAGGTAGCGCTGAAGCCCTACCTCTTCAAAGCGCTCCGCCGCCGGGTGCTGCTGCAGCAATTGGCTGCTGACGATGCATCTTGCGTGGAGAAGAACTATGCTTTCACAATGGAACCCGATTTCCAAGCGACGCCCGCGCAGAAAGAGCTGCTCTATCTGCGCCTTTATGAAGGCCTCGATCCGGATCAAATTACGACGATCATGGATTTAAACAGGGAAAATACCTAACTTAACCCTGAATGGCCATAAGATGATGTAACATGCGGAATTGGGGGTTTAGGTACTTTTTTATTGTTTTTCTGCTGTTTGCCGCCCGGGTATATGCCCAGGACGCGGACCTGAAGTTTATAAACTTAAGCAGCAGGGAAGGGCTTTCCTCCAACAACATCACCTGTACCCTGAAGGACCGCTATGGCTACATGTGGCTCGGCACGGACGACGGGCTCAATAAGTTTGATGGAAAGCAGTTTACCGTCTACCGGCATAAGGGTGCCGATGCCACGAGTATCGCTTCAAACGAAATTCTTGATCTGCATGAAGATGATCAGGGTAACCTATGGATCGGAACGGGTTCCGGCGTTGTTCTGTACAACCGCAAGAAGGATACCTTCGTCAACTATGACCAGGTTTTAAATCTTCCGATCGTTTCTATCGTAAAACGGCCGGGCGGTAAACTGTGGCTCGCCACTTACCACGGTCTGTTCCTGCTGGATCCAAAGGCAGAAAAGGTTTCGATCTTCGACGCGAAAAATCCCAAAGACCAGGCGGTGGTTTCGAAAACCGTCTCCCGCATATATAAAGACCGGAATCGGCGGATCTGGCTGGGCACGCCCAGTGGCTTGTACCTCTACCAGGAGGCACAACATACTTTCAAGCGCTTTGCCCATGAAGCCGGTAACGCGGGCAGTTTGGCCGGTAACCCGGTGCGCTCCCTTGCAGAGGACAGCGAAGGCAACCTCTGGGTGGGTACGGACAATGGGCTGAGCATGCTGGTGTCTGGGAGTGACCGTTTCATCAACTACAAACACGATCCGAACAATACACGCAGCTTGAGCAGCGACATCGTTTATGCGATCGCTGCCGAGCCGGGCGGCAGCATCTGGGTCGGTACGGAAGGTGGGCTCAACATCCTGAGCCCTTCGTCTGATCATCCACCCGGCAGGGATATCATGCGTGTGGAGCGCGATCCGCGCAGCCGCTACAGTTTGGTTGGTAAAGCGGTAAAATGCATCAACATAGACCGGGATAATATTTACTGGGTGGGCACCGTGCGGGGCGGAGTGAATAAATACGACAAGAATGTCGCCTTTTTCAATCTCCGGCAAAGCAATGCTTTCGATCCGTATAGCCTGAGTGCCCCCGTGGTCACCTCCTTTGTACAGGCGGAGGGCTCCGGCGTGTTTGTCGGGACAGACGGCGGAGGCTTAAATCTTTTCAACCGGAAGACCGGACTGCTTAAACACCTGCCGGTTGGTGCCGGCGGCATCGGGAAGGCCATTCTGGCGATGGAACATGTGGGTACGGCGCTCTGGATCGGAACCTATCTGGACGGCTTATTTATTTATGACACCCGGACCGGGGCGAGCAGGCGGGTGACGGCTGGTACGGCTGCAGATCAGATCAGCGGTAAGGATGTATTCTGCATCCTTCAGGACAGCAAAGGAAACGTATGGGTGGGCACGAACGGGCAGGGGCTGAGCCGGTATGACGCCGTTAAGAAGACTTTCCGTCACTTTTCCAGCAAGGAAAAGGAAGGGACCATCATTCCCTCCGAAGGCTATATCCGCGCCATGGCGGAGGACCATGACGGCAATATCCTGATTGGCTCCAACGGTGCGGGCATGGCGCTTTATGATCCGGTGAAAGACCAGTTCCGGGAGCTGAACCATGCCAACAGCAATCTGCCAAAGGACAATGTCAATTCGATCTTTGTGGCTTCAGATGGGACGATCTGGGTGGGCATGACCGAGGGCGGGCTGGCGCAATACGATCGCCGGAAGCGGCAGTTTATCAGCTACTCTGAAAATGACGGCCTTGCCAACGGGGCGATCTACAAGATCCTTGAAGACAAGAGCGGGCTGATCTGGGTGAGCACGAACAAGGGCCTGAGCAGCTTTGACCCTAAGGCGAAAAGATTTAGAAATTACAGTAATTACAATGGCCTGCAGCGCAGTCCCTTCGTACTCGGTGCAGGATTGAAGCTGCCAGATGGCACACTGTTCTTCGGCGGGGCAGATGGATTCAACTATGCAGATCCGGCACAGCTGCAGTCCCATGTTAAGACGCCGAATGTTGTGCTCAGCGACTTCAAAATTGCCAACAAAAGTGTGACGC
>JARKUW010000027.1 GCA_029851965.1 Bacteroidota bacterium
TAAAAGGTTACCAATTGTGAAAAGCACCGTCCGGGCTTTCCAGAAACGGGTGCGGGTACTTTGTACCGGATGTAATTTCCATAATAAACGTCGCTTTTTTCGGATCGAACTTCACACCCAAACCCGGGGAAGGGTTCAGATAGAGCTTTCCATTCTTGAAATTTATAAAATCTTCATTAAAGTAAGGCGGAAGCTCCGGAGCACCGCCGACCAGCTCAATCATACAGCGCGTCGGACTGCTTGATCCGAGAACATGGACCAGAGCGGCAGTCGATAAAGGCCCCGTAAAATGCGGAATCATGCCTACATAATGCGTTTCACACATGGAAGCTATTTTTTTCAATTCTGAGATTCCTCCTGTGTTCGGCAAGGTCACACGGGTATAATCAATTAAACGGCCTTCTATTAACTCGTTGATATCCCAGCGGTCCCCAAACTGCTCACCTACGGCAATGGGTACTTTAACAAGTGACCGCAGCGTCTTATACACCGCAGGATTCTCTGATCTCAGTGGATCTTCAACAAAGTAGGGTTCCAGATCTTCAATTGCAGTACAGATCTTAATGGCTTCGGGGGTATCGAAACGGGTATGCAGATCAAGTGCCCACCTCCCGCCACCGCCCACTGCAGCATCAATTCTTTTGCAAAATTCAATCGTCTTTTTGATATTGTCATAGAACTCAAACCTTTCTTTCAGATTCCCGCCAGTCGGACCGATGGCAAAGGTTCTCAGACCGGCTGCAATACAATCCCTTGCCCGTTCTTCATCCGTTTTCGCATTGGAGGCGCGGAAACCCGTGGCATAACAATCCACATACTCCCGGGTTGAACCACCCAGGAGCTCGTAAACAGGCACACCCAAAGCCTTTCCTTTGATATCCCAGAGCGCCATCTCCAATGCTCCTATGGCATGAAGCTTTTCTCTCCCCGGTGGATAAAACATCCCGCGGTAAAGATGCTGCCAGATGTTTTCGATCTGAAAGGGATCTTTTCCAATCATCATCTGGGCACACTGCTCGATCATATCTTTGGATCCCCCTTCTCCGATACCGATAATCCCTCCATCGGTTTCAATTTCAACAATGCCGCGGGCTTGGTTAAACAGTGGTTTTGTATAACCGGGAGCACTGTAATAACGGATCTTTGTAATCTTCATTTTTGAAGCTGCCTCTGCCCGCAGGATCGGAAATCCGGCAAGTGCAGTGACGGAGCCTACAACAGCTGTTTTAATAAAATTCCTTCTTTGCACGAAATTATGTTTAAGTATCTATCTAATTTTACCAGTCTACTACTGATCCATCAAGCGCATTATAGGTTTCCGGATTTGTCCAATTGTGCCCTTTCATAGCCTCCATCTTGCCTTCATCCAGCTCAATGCCGAGGCCTGGTCCTTTCGGAATCAGCACACAACCGTCCTTTTCCAACTTGAAAGGTACCTTCAGGTAACCTTCGCCCAGCGATACCTGTTCCTGCACCAAAAAGTTAGGCACACTTGCCGCCAACTGCAGCCCTACAGCCAGGGAAATCGGCCCCATGGGATTGTGAGGTGCAATCGGCACATAGTAGGCCTCGGCCATACCCGCGATAATCCGGCCTTCAGTAATACCGCCAGCATGGCAGAGATCTGGCTGAAGGATGCTGGCAGCTCCTTTTTCGAGGATTTCACGGAAACCCCACTTGGTAAATATCCGTTCGCCGGTGGCAATAGGGATATGTGTTCCCCGCGCAATGTCAACCAGTGTATCCACGTTTTGCGGCAGGCAGGGCTCTTCAATAAACATCGGTTGGTAGGTCTCCAGCTCCTTGATCAGAATTTTCGAGGTTTGAGGAGGAATATGACCGTGGAAGTCGATGGCTATATCCATATCAGGTCCGCCTGCATCCCGTAGCGCAGCAAAATTGTCAACGGCATACTTGATAAATCTTGGGTTTTCAACAATGTTGGCGTGGGTCTTTTTTGCTATGCCGGTTTTAATCACCGTAAACCCCTCGCTTTTCCGTTGCTTCATCTGTTCCGCGGAACTCGCCCGGCCATATACCCTGACCCGGTCGCGCGTCGGGCCACCGAGCAGTTCGTAAACAGGAACATTCAGCAGCTTGCCCTTGATGTCCCAAAGGGCATGATCAACCCCGCTTAACGCACTCGTGAGGATTGGCCCCCCACGGTAAAATGCCTGCCGGTAGATCGCCTGCCAATGGTGTACAATATTCCTTGGATCCTTACCAATCAGATAAGGTTCCAACTCTTTAATTGCCGTTTGTATGGTTAGTGCTCTTCCTTCAAGCAAGGGTTCGCCCAGTCCGACAACACCAACATTGGTGTGAATTTTTAAAAATATCCAGCGGGGCTTCACCAGGAACGTTTCCAGCCTGGTGATCTTTACTTCGCCATTCCCCTTGATCTGTTCCGTTCTCGTCGCATGCTTGCTCCCGATAATTGATGCGTAGGAAGATTGCGGCAAGGCCATGATGCCCATACCTGCAATGCCCAAAACGGATTGAATCGCCGAACGCCGGGAAATACCATTGTTGTTTTTTGCTGAGTTCATATATGTCGCTTAGTCTTAATGGTCTTTAATTAGTTAATTGGGTCACAGGCACACTATTATTCCTTGTCCCACCAGATGCGTGTTTTCAGATCGTTAGGACCCTGCCTGGAAATGGCAGCCGCAACGTTCCCCTGGTTAACGATAATTTCACTATCCGGATAAGCCAGCCTGCGGATAAATCCACCCGGTGTCTCTGATGCAGGATATGGATTTGGTGCCAGCGCAGGATACCCGCTGCGGCGAAAGTTGGCGAAAGCTTCTGGTCCGTTTAGAAATGATGATACCCAATACTGCGTATTGATCTGTTCAAGCGGGTTCGCTGCGCTCAAAGGATGTGCATCCACGTAAGCCTGGATCTGCGCGCTGGCAATAACAGCCTGCGCGCCATACTCTGAAACTTGCTGCATATGCGCGGTAATGCCGCTGGCAAATAAACTCCCAGCATTTCCGGGCGTCCATCCCCTGGTCACGGCCTCCGCAAGCAAAAGCTGCGTCTGAGAATAGGTAACATGATAGTCTGGTGCGTTTACATTCAGGATCGTATTCAGGTTTCCCTGTGAGTAATCCCAAAGGCTTGCCACACCATTCTGAACCAGTGTCGTACGGATGGAAACGTCATCATATCCAACAGGCATACCTTTTTGTACCGCCGGATCTGTTGATGCTCTCGCCGGAACCTGCTCAGTACCTCCGGTCGCCCCAACATACCGGACCGCAAAAGCGCCAAGCCTTGGATCATTATTCGTTTGCAGGAAATTAACAAAAGGTTGGGCCAGGTAAAAGTTCGTTTTTTCCCGTGCCGATAAATGGAAGGATACATAGTTGTTGTAAAGTGCAGTATGCTTGACCACGGCATTGTCTGCATTGGACTGCATTAAACCGCCGGCAACAGCCTTGGTGACGTACGACTGTGCCAGTGCAGGGTCGACTTTAACAAGTCGCATTGCCGCCCGGAGCATTAGTGAATACCCAAAGCGTTTCCATTTCACAACATCACCACCGTACAACACTTCTGTAGTCGCTGTCGGCTTGGATGCATCCAGGCCACCGGAGGCTTCCTCAAGTTCTTTCAGGATATCTTTATAAATCACTTCCTGGGCATCGTACTTCGGCTGCGTGATGCCGCCAAGAAATCCCTGTCCTGCTTCGAAGTAAGGGACGTCTCCGTAGGTATCGCTAAGGACCATAAAGGCATAGGCCTTCCAGATCCTTGCGGATTGATAGAGATTGGACTGGTCGGGGTTTTCCCTGGTCTTGTCAACGACATCTACAATCTGCTTCACCACATTCTGGTAATAGTTTACCCAGATTCTACCGGTGTTCGCCGTGTTGTTCTGGTTGTAGTTTGCACCAGCAAGTGAACTGCCATACGGTGTAATGATCTGCTGTACAATTCCGAAGTCGTAGGTAAGAACACCGAGGGTAGCGTCACCACTCCTGAAGTTTGCATCCAGAATGGCCTGGTTCATCAATAAAGGTGCGTCCAGGGTAGTTGGGTTTACCCGGTTGACATTAATGTCATCGAGACCCTTCTCGCAGCCGCTGAGCCCGCAGACCAGAACAACTACAATGGCTATATATTTTTGAATTGATTTCATAACTCTCTTATTAAGTTGATCGGTCAGACATTAAAATTTCACGTTGAGATTAAATCCAAGATTCCTGGTTAAAGGCAAGCTTGGCCAGAAATCCAATCCGGTCTGATTGTCGGATGAATTACTTACCATCTCCGGATGCATGTTCTCTGTCCACTTCTTCAAGGTTGCCACATTATTGGCAACAAAGCTTAAGGTTAACCCACGGATGAAGATGTTCTTAGGCAGGTGTTTTGTTGCATTGTAGCTGAGGGTAACCTGCCGCAGCTCCCAGAATCCTGCATTGAAAACATAATCTTCATAAATCCCAAGAACGTTGTTCGTTTCATAAAAGGGCTGAACGGCTGATCTCGTGGTATTCACACCACCGTCTGGATTCACACCCTGCCCGATCACGTAGCCCTCCGCACGCCCAACCAGCGTCTTCTTGTGCAGACCATGACGTTCATAGTTCATGTTTGAACCACCAACCATCTTATGCCCAAGCTTAAAGTCGACCAGCGCAGATAAGGTGATGTCCTTGAAAGTAACCGTGTTGGTGATACCACCGAAATACTTCGGCAAGGCCGTTCCCACGTTTATTGGATTCGGATTCCGCATCGGTCTGCCGCTGTTCTCATCAAACACCTTTTCACCAGCTGCATTCCTGAGGTATCCAAATACATAGATCTGACCGATTGGTTTACCCACTACTTGTCTGAGTGTACTACCGCCACTACCACCAACAGTGATCATGGTGTCTGTCGGATTCACACCCAGCTTCATTACCTTCGATGTATTATAGGAAGCATTCACACTGATGTCCCATCTGAACGAACCACTTTTCACAGGGGTACCGGAGATCAGCATTTCCAGCCCCTGATTCATGCTCTTTCCAATGTTGATCAGCTGACTGGTGTAGCTGGATGCGTCGGAT
>JARKUW010000038.1 GCA_029851965.1 Bacteroidota bacterium
CATGATCCCGGCTTGCTGCTGCACCGCACTACGGATCGATCCTGCAGCCGGCCTGGAAGCTCTTGGATTAGATTCCAGCAACGCTGCTGTCAGCCCACCCGGCGTTTCATAGTTCAGGTCAGAGTAAAAGATCAGCGACTGCAGACTTGCATTAGGCGCATAGTCGAGCTTTTGAGCCACCTGCAGGTAGTTGCGTTTCATGGCACTGTGGTCGCGATAACCATCGCTTCGCTGGAAAGCATGGGTGATAGACAACTGGTAGTTTTTCCATTTGTTGCTGAGGTTCAGGTTCTCGTGGAAAGTACCGAAAGAACCACCTTCCAGCTTCAATCCTACTGTCGGGCCAGCAATGTTGTTTTCAGACTGCACAAGAACGACCCCACCGGAGTTTGCACCGTAGATGCTGCTCTGGGGGCCTTTCAAAATCTGCATCTGGCCAACTGCACTCACGTCAAGTGCATTCAGGTAACTGTTTCCACCTGCATCCGTAAGGGGAAATTCATCGAAGTATATTTTTACGTTCCGAATGCCAAACGGAGAGCGCATGAGGCTCCCGCGGATGGAAAGCCGGTAACTGCCCGGTGAACGCTCTTCCATGCGTACGCCCGGTGTAGTATTCACTGCCGGCAAGAGCGAGGTGCTGCTTTGGCGCTCCAGTGTTCTGGGATCAACAATACCGATGGACCCGGTGACGCGGAGCAGCTGCTGGTTGGAAAAATAAGGTCTGATCACCACTTCTTTGAGCTTTGTGGTGGAGTCAGGATTGCTTTGTGAAAAAGCACCGTAAGATAACGCGACGAACAGGACGGTAAAAGCTTGTTTCATACCTGGTTGTGTATAAATGATTTGTGTGTATAAAGAGTGTTTTTGTCTGTTAATTGTTTCGTTTATTTGACGAAGATATAGCGAGCGTGAATTTAGGATTTATGCCCTTACATTTATAATCTTTCTTAGAAAGTCAGACTATATTTGATAATATTGTTCAATTTACCAGATATAAATGTCGAGCTGTGTGCGGAGTGTGGGATTTTGCGGGAAAAACCCGATTGCAGCTAAGAAACCAAATCTTATATGAGAAAACCTCTTGTTTTTACTGCTTTAGTGTCACTTACTGTCGTGATGGCGTGTAATTTTTCGTCAGAGAAGCCGTCATATGGCTCAACGGAGTGGTCCGAGTACCTCGGTGGGCCGGAGCGAAACCATTATTCTCCCTTGCAACAGATTACGCCATCAAATGTTAAGAATCTTAAAGTGGCCTGGGAGTACAGTACCCTGGATTCCGGGCAGATACAGTGCAATCCAATCGTCGTGAATGGAATTTTGTATGGGATGACTGCTGCAACGGAACCTTTCGCGCTTGATGCAGCTACAGGTAAAGAAATCTGGCGGATTAAGAGTGCCGGTGAGTATCAGTTCAGCACGAGCCGTGGTCTGACCTACTGGTCCGCTGGTGAAGACAAGCGGATTCTATATACGAACGGTCCGTGGCTCTATGCTGTGGATGCGCTTACCGGAAAAGGCATTAAGACTTTTGGGGAGCAAGGGCGAATCAGCCTGAAGTCGGGGCTGGGGAGTACAGCAATCGACAAGATGGTGATCTCCAATACGCCCGGAACAATTTTCGAGAACCTGATCGTTATGCCCTTGCGGCTTTCTGAAGGATCTGATGCAGCACTGGGTTTCATCCAGGCCTTCGATGTGGTTACCGGGAAACTGGCCTGGGTATTCCGCACAATTCCTTCTCCCGGCGAGTACGGGTATGACACCTGGCCGAAAGACGCCTACAAAAACACGGAGGTCGGTGGGGCCAACAACTGGTCTGGAATGGCTGTAGACCGCAAACGCGGTATCTTGTATGTTCCTACCGGCTCCGCCGCATTCGACTTCTATGGCGGCGACCGCAAGGGGTCAAACCTTTTCGCCAATTGCCTCCTTGCGCTGGATGCGAAAACAGGGAAGCGAATCTGGCACTATCAATTTGTGCATCATGATATTCTGGACCGTGATCCGCCGGCAGCACCCAACCTGATGACCATTACGAGAAGCGGGAAGCAAATCGATGTGGTGGTACAAGTCACCAAACAGGGGCAGATCTTTGTGTTCGACAGGGAAAATGGAAAACCAATATTTCCGGTCAAAGAAATCAAGGTGCCAGCATCGGATGTGCCCGGTGAAGAAAGCTGGCCTACGCAGCCGGTGCCGGTAGCTCCGGAGCCATTTGCACGGCAGCACTTTACTGCAGACGACATCAGTCCCCTGGCGGAAAACAAGCAGGAATTGCTCGACAGCTTGAAGAAAAGCCGGTCGGAAGGACCATTTACCCCTTTGAGCAGCAGGAGCACCATTATATATCCCGGCCTGGACGGCGGGGCAGAGTGGGGTGGAGCGGGCGCAGATCCGGACGGCATATTGTACGTCAACAGCAACGAAATGGCCTGGCGGATATCTATACGTCCGGCTGCAAGCAAAGAAGCGCTGGTGGGTATGAGTGCCGGGCAAAGTGTTTACGCCATGAACTGCGTTTCCTGCCATGGGATCGACCGGAGGGGAAATCCTAAAAGTGGTTATCCTTCCTTGGTCAGTATTTCCAGCAGGCATTCAAGCAAGTACATGGAGACCATTATATCGCATGGGAAAGGTATGATGCCAGGTTTTACCAGGCTCTCTAAAGAGGAGAAGGAGGCGCTCATCGGTTACCTGTCGGGTAAAGAAGTAGAAAGGCCCGGCCTGGTAAAGGAACCCGGGACAGATCGTAAACAAAGTGCTAAAAACAAGTATGAGATCTCCGGATACAGTAAGTTTCTGGATAAAAACGGATATCCTGCAGTACGGCCACCCTGGGGGACTTTAAATGCCATCGATCTCAATACCGGGAAATACGTCTGGAAGAAGACCTTTGGGGAGGTTCCGGAACTTATGGCTAAAGGCATCCCGCAAACCGGCTCAGAAAGTTATGGTGGACCCGTTATTACCAGGAGCGGATTGTTGTTCATTGCTGGGACGAAAGACCGTAAACTGCGCGCTTATGATAAGAAAAACGGCGACTTGCTTTGGGAAACGATGCTTCCCGCTGCGGGTTTCGCAACACCGAGTACCTACGAGGTGAATGGGAAGCAGTATGTGGTGATCGCCTGTGGCGGAACCAAGCTCCAATCCCCGTCGGGTGACCGGTTTGTTGCTTTCGCCTTACCGGATTAAAGAATAAGGAGTCCCAAAGAAGGTTCCGGGCCGGATGAGCGGACTTAAATCCGGAGGAAATGACCTGAGCGCAGTGTTGCTTTAGGTCATTTCCTTTAAGAAAATATCTTCTATTTGTTTGAGCTCCCGGGCGTACATGGTTTTCTTGCGGGTACCGAAATAGAGGGTGTTTTCTATTGGAGTAAAACCATCCCAGATCTGTTTGATGTTTCCGGATTCAAGTTCTTTCTTCGTCAGGAAGTCTGGGATTACGGCTATCCCTTGTCCGCCACTGAGGCAGCGGATGATGGAGCTCATGTTGGGTACGATATAGTTTGGTTTGAAGTCGGGCCTTTTCCCGAAGTTCTGGTGCCAGAAGCGGCGCAGGTGTTCCATGTCGGCTGTAGTGCCGTACCAGGTCTGGCTCCTCAGCCAACTTTGGATGGCTTGAGTGTCTTTTTGCTTTAACAGCGGCAGGAGTTCATCCGTGTTGGTCTGGGAACCCCCGATGACCACAATGCGTTCGGTGAAAAATGGTGTAAAGGCGAGTGCTTTGTAGTCGCCCTTCTGGGGGGTAATGATCAGATCGAGGATACCGTTGTCCAGGTCGCTCAGCATTTGTGGGTAATCTCCGAATTTAATGATCACATTAAATTCGAGCGTAGGCAGGTAGGATTCTAAGGTAAACTGGAAGGTTTCGAAGCACATGCCGATGCTGATGGTTGGCTTTTCTTTCTCCGTTGTTTTATTGAAATGCTGTTCGGCGGCCTGAAGCTTATTTAATGGTTCCTGAATGTAGTTGTATAGGATTTTACCACGTTCCGTGGATACCATTTTGCGGGAACTCCGGTCGAACAGCTTATACCCCACATGTGCTTCCAGTGCTCCCAAATGGAGGCTAACGCCAGGCTGTGAAATGTACAAAGCTTCAGCTGCCCCGGTGAGGGTGCCCGTTTCGTAGATTGCCTTAAAGGTGCGGAACCATTCCAGATTTACCATATCCCGTTATTATAATTCTAATACAAAGATAGGTCTTTGATTAGGAAGGTGTATGGTTCCTGTGTTAAGAATGACCTTTCTCCGCTTCCAGGTCCAGATCATCACTACTTTGAATATTGATGTCCGGCCGGTTGTCCGTTGCATAGGAGCCGGTCTGTGTGGAGCCACCGGTATTTGGCTTAATTTCCTGGTCATAGTTGTTCCCCGGCCCTGTGGCACCTCCAGTAAGCTGTTGACTTTCATTTACCTGCGGATGTTGCACGTCGTTTTTCACCTGTCCTTCAGTTTCTTCCCTGGGGATCTTATGGTCTTCCTGTTCCTGCATGTTGTTCATAACTTTTAGATTTCAGGTATAACAGTTGGGTAGGCTATAGGTTTACGATTCTTGTTCCCTTTGCCGGCTTTTTGTACTTTTACAGCGTGCCGCCCCAAAAAACCACTATTCCACGTTCGAAGATTACATCTAAGACCAGCACGGCAACTAAGGCTCCCCAAAGGAAATCTGCCCCAAGGAAAAAGAAGCCAAAGAAGAAGCCGCTATCCATCCAGTTTAAGTTCGCGATGGTCGCTTTGCTGCTGATCTTATCATCGCCGTTTTACTATGGCTACATTATAAAAGGGTTCAGTTCCACCTGGCGCTGGATTAAGGACATTGGCGAAGACCCGCATTACCGGAGTTATACCAGCTTTCAGATCCGTATTCCGGACAAGTACAATATTCATGGAATTGATGTTTCTTATTACCAGGGTAAGATCGACTGGAAGATGGTGAAGTCGATGAAGGAGGATGCTGTGGAGATCACGTTTGCGATCATCAAGGCGTCCGAAGGCATTGCGTATGTGGACCCGTATTTCCAGCGCAACTGGCGCGAGGCGGCAAAGGCAGGTATCGTATGTGGGGCCTATCACTTCTTCCGGCCGCAGAAGTCGGGCGAATGGCAGGGGAAGTTCTTCCTGCAAACCGTAAATTTTGAGCCCGGCGATCTGCCTCCAGTGGTAGATATTGAGCAACTAAACGGCGTTTCCGAGGAAGAGATGCGTAAGGAGCTTTCCGCTTTTCTGAAGTATGTGGAGCGGAAAACGGGTGTGAAACCCATCATCTATTCCGGGCTGACGTTCTACAACGATTACCTGAGAGGTCATTTTCATGACTATCCGCTTTGGGTGGCCCACTACCATAAGGCAGACTTGCGGATCAATGAAAGTGCGAACTGGCTGATGTGGCAGCATTCCGATAAAGCAAGGATCACAGGTATCAACCACGCGGTGGATTTCAATGCATTCAGAGGGGACAGCGTTGCTTTTCAGCGGCTGTTGATCAAGTAGTTTGCCTGGGGTGATTTGGCGGAGCCTGGTGACCCGTTAGGAAATCGTCCAGTTTTCAGCTGTTTTTAGAAATTCCGGGTCCGGCTCGGCACCGATGCCAATAGTCTCCGGTACGTCCAGGAAGTACCCGTTATACGTTAATCCACCGATTACCGGATCAACCAGGTGGCCCAGGAGGCAGGTATCCAGATCGAAATACACCACATTAGGGCTGGCGAGTGCGAAATGCAGATTGGCAGACAAGGCGATCCTGCTTTCCAGCATACTGCCGATCATACACTTTGTACCGGTTTGTAAAGCGATTTCATGGATCTTCTGTGCCTCTAAAATCCCACCTGACTTGGCGAATTTAATGTTGAGAAACGCAGTAGATTTGGTGTTGATCAGCCTGCGGGCGTCATGGTGGTTGTAGCAACTTTCATCGGCCATGAGTTTTATCGGGGAGTTCAGGTTGAGCTCGGGCAGCATGTCATCATACCAGGTGCGCATGGGTTGTTCACAAAACTCGATGTTGTACTTTTCCATTGCGCCGAGTGCCAGCAAGGCATCGTCGAAATCCCATCCCTGGTTGGCGTCCAGACGTATAGTCATTTCATCGCCCACTGCCGCCCGGATGGCGGCTACCCGGCTGATGTCGTCTTTTACCTTCTTTCCCAGCTTAATTTTCAGGATCCTGCAACCCTGTGTTTTATACTTCAAAGCAGTAGCGGCCATGTTTTCAGGGGTGTCGATACCAATGGTCATGTCTGTTTCGATGACCCTTTTAGTACCACCAAGAAACTTGTACAGGGGTAAGCCAGCATTCCTGGCAGCCAGGTCGAACAGCGCCATGTCAAACGCGCTCTTGATGGTGCTGTTGTGTGCGGCATAGCCCAGCAGATCATCCATGCGCTCCGGAATGTCCAGCGGATCTTTACCGATCAGGATCTTCGAAAACACTTTGGCCATGGCAATGCAGGTGTCCTGATTCTCCCCGACAATCATCGGAAAGGCGGAGCATTCTCCAATGCCATGGATGGTCTTGTCGGTATGAATTTTGATCAAAACATTTTGTGCGTAGTGCATGGTCCCCGTTGCAATAACAAAAGGTTCCATGGGGATACTGAAGCGGTATATATCTATTGAAGTGATTCTCATCGGGCCGGGCTTTCCGTAAAAGTACAATTATCTTTTTACCTTTAAAATATGAATCAGGAACCCAACCACCTCATCAAAGCATCCTCGCCATACCTGCTGCAGCATGCTTACAATCCTGTGAACTGGTATGAGTGGGGCGAAGAGGCGCTGGAAATCGCCCGCAGGGAAAATAAGCTCATCCTGGTGAGTATCGGTTACTCGGCCTGCCACTGGTGCCATGTGATGGAGCGGGAGAGCTTTGAGCGTGAGGAGGTTGCCGCAGTGATGAACAAACATTATGTCTGCATTAAAGTAGACCGCGAAGAGCGCCCCGATATTGATCAGATTTATATGCTGGCGATACAGCTGATGACGGGTAGCGGTGGCTGGCCCTTGAACTGTATCTGTTTACCGGATCAGCGGCCGATTTACGGGGGCACCTATTTCCAAAAAAGCGACTGGATAAATATCCTGCTCCATGTGGCGGATCTGTGGCATACCGATCCGGCAAAGGCGACTGATTATGCAAACCGGCTCACAGATGGCATTCGCAATGCAGAGACGGTCGTACCAAATCCGAAAACCGCGGCGTTTAACAAAGATCAGCTTGTTGAAATTGTTGAGCCCTGGAAGAGGCGTATGGATGTGATGGAGGGCGGCTACGATAGGGCGCCGAAGTTTCCCCTGCCAAACAACTGGCAGTTCATGATCCGGTACAGCCACCTGATGGACGATCTGGAAACCCGCAGGGCATCCTTGCTGACACTTAACAAGATGGCGCTTGGTGGCATTTACGACCAGGTAGGGGGCGGCTTCGCACGGTATTCCGTTGATGAACGCTGGCATGTGCCGCATTTCGAAAAAATGCTGTACGACAACGCTCAGCTGGTCGGCTTGTATGCCGAAGCTTACCAGTATTCCGGGGAGGAGCTGTATGCGGATGTGGTTAAACAAACGACCGGCTGGATAAGCCGCGAGATGACATCGCCGGAAGGGCTCTTCTATTCTGCACTTGACGCCGATAGTGAGGGCGTAGAAGGCAGGTTTTATGTCTGGGATAAAGCAGCGTTCGACACGCTTCTGGGCGAGGATGCTGCGCTCTTGTCGGGGTACTTCAATGTAACGGAGGAGGGAAACTGGGAAGAAGAAGAGACGAATATTCTCTTCCGCAGTGTCACAGATCAGGCGTTTGCATCGCAGCGCGGCATGACGAGCCAAGTGCTGCAGGAGAAAGTAAGGCAAGCGCGCGAGAAGCTTTTGAGCCATCGAAGCCGGCGCATCAGACCGGGGCTGGACGACAAATGCATTACGGCCTGGAATGGTTTGATGATTAAAGGCCTGACGGATGCGGCCCAGGTGTTTGGAGCCGACAGCTATCAGCAGATGGCTGCCCGGGCAGCGGAGTTTATTCTGGCTAATTTAAAGACCGCGGAAGGTGGTTTGCTGCGCAACTTTAAAAATGGTAAGGCGTCCATTCCGGCGTTCCTCGACGACTATGCTTTCCTGATCGAGGCGCTTATGGGGCTGTACGCAACAGATTTTAAAGAAGGCTGGCTTATGGAAGCGAAGGCGCTTGCGGACTATGTACTGGAACATTTTAATGATCCGGAGGGGCCGATGTTCTTTTACACCGCTGCCAATGGAGAAAAGCTGATTGCACGAAAACATGAGGTGATGGACAACGTAATATCCTCTTCCAATTCTGTAATGGCCCAAAACCTCCATCGCCTGGGCATTTTGTTCGACGATGACCTGTACTCGTCGCGCTCAAAACAGATGTTACAGGCGGTACTCCCGGGTATGAAAACGTATGGATCCGCCTATGCGAACTGGGCCATACAGTTGCTTTCTGAGATCTTCGGAACCACTGAGGTTGCCATTACCGGTACGGAGGTACGGAAAGTGGCGAAAGCATTGAACGCCTTTTACTTGCCAAATAAAATCACATTAGGCGGAACAAATTCAAACCTCCCTTTGTTAAAAGATAAACAAAGCATAGAAACAAAAATCTATATTTGCCGCAATAAAGTCTGCCAGCTGCCTGTAAGGTCGGTTGAGGAGGCCATAAATTTAATAACTAAATAAGATTGTAATGAGTGTTAAACCTAATTCCGTAGTTTCATTAACGTACGAACTGCATACGACAAATGAAGAAGGACAACAAGTTTTCGTAGAAAAAGCTGATGAGCAGAACGCTTTGGTTTTTTTATATGGAACAGGCATGATGTTGCCAAAATTTGAAGAGCATTTAGCCGGTTTAAATGTTGGTGATGAATATAGCTTTGAATTAAGCGCGGAAGATGGTTATGGTGCCATTGATCCGGGTGCATTCGCAGACTTGCCGAAAGAAATGTTTAAGGAAGTTGATCTGCCTAGCGTAGGGGATGTAATTCCATTACAGGATAATGAAGGAAATCACTTCAGAGCAGGCGTTACTGCTGTTCACGACGATACTATCGCAGTAGATTTGAATCACCCTATGGCTGGTAAGAATCTTATTTTCTCTGGTAAGATATTGTCTGTACGTGAGGCAACTCCAGATGAGTTGAGCCATGGCCACGCACATGGTGCTGATGGTCATTCAGGTCATTAATCCTATATTATAAAGCATAAAAAAAGCTGCAGATCACATGATCTGCAGCTTTTTTTATGTGCTTAAATTCTATTTGTTGGCGATGCCGTTAAGGTCATAAACCACTTTACCAGCACGTAGTGTCAGTTCACATTCTAGTTTTTTCTCTGTTTTGATTGTGTAACCTTTATAGTCGAACAATCCAAAGTTTCCTTCACGTATGCTTAGGATGGCGACGTCTGCTTCAGCACCCGGAGAAAGGTTACCCAGTTCTTCACGTTTGATTACTGCAGCAGGTGTCGATGTACTTGCGGTGATTACACTTTTAAGATCCATTCCGATACCTAAGAATTTAGACATACAGGTAAGCATATCTTTCATCGCATTGTTCATACTTCCGGTGTGGATGTCTGTGCTGATCGTGTGTGGGAAAAAGCCTTCTTTTGCAGCAGGAATTGCCTGTGAAAATGCAAAACTGATCCCTCCGTATCCCACATCGAAGATGATCCCGCGTTTACGGGCTTCATAAGCGAAAGGCTTTACTTTCTGCTTCTCTACGTCTACGATATACTCCCTGCCGTCAAGCTGTCCGAAGCAGTGGGTATAGATATCACCCGGACGAAGGTGCTTCATGAACAATTCTTCCAATGGAAGCGGAGGCGTGCTTCCGCCAAAATCCACCATAACCGGGATCTTAGCCAGTTCACCAGCCTTTACAGCACGGTCGGTAGGCGCCCAGTCGTGACCTTCATAGTGCGCAAGCTTAATACCTACAATCTGGTCTTTGTAACGGTTTGCGATCTGTGCGGTCATTTTGGAATCCATGTCATTCTGATCCTGTTCGTATCCGCCACGCATGCCTTCGCCAACGATATTCAAGAATGCCAAAACCCTGGTTTTTGAATTGTCGATGGTTTGCGTTTTAAACGTACGGAAGGTACGCCATCCGGAACTTCCTGCATCTACTACCGTGGTGACGCCATTACGGAATGTAAATCCATCAGGTAGTATGGCCAGGTTGCCGTTAGAGTATTGGTGATCCGGCTCATTGCCATAGAAATCATGGGTGTGAATATCGATCAGCCCCGGTGTAACATACATGCCTTTCGCATTTACGATCTTTTTGGCTTTCTTGCCGTCGATGTTCTTAGCAACTAGGGCGATTTTACCATCGGTTACGGCGACGTCCATGACCGCATCGATGTTGTTTTTGGGGTCAATCACATGACCACCTTTGATGACGATGGAGTAATCCTGTGCCATTAACGTTGTACTGAACAACAACGCCAATGGGAGCATCAATAGAGATTTACATTTCATTTTGGTTTTTTAATTAAGTTTAAACAGCCTGTTGAAGGATTTCCTTCACGCGGCCGGCAACAATGTTAATTTGATCCGGGCGCAGTAGTACTACTCCAATATTAAGAATTTTTTCATCGCCATTGGCTACAATACTGGGTGTTCCCTCTTGCAACTTTTTTAATACATCCTGCGGGCTGATCTTTATTCTGGCCTGATCCCAGGTAACGTTTAAGCTGGGGAATGCATTTGCAGGCCCTGGAGCGATGAAGGTTTCCGTTTTTAGGGTAGGCAGTGGTGTGAGTTGTGCAGCGATCGTTTTGATGCGTGTCAACCAGTCCTGCCATTCTTTCTTATGGTCCCTTTCCAGATAAGATTTGAGTGCTGCGTACATACCGAACATTTCCTCTTTATTTACCTTCATTGGTCTGCCGATCGGGGCTTCATTCGGACTGTGGTTCAGTCTTGCGGCCTCGATCAGATCTTTACGTCCGAAGAGAATGCCAGCGCTCTGTGGTCCGTGCATCATTTTTCCGCCGGAGAAAGTAACCAGGTCAAAGCCTATTTTCTGGAACTTGAAGAGGTTCTCTACCGGGGGAACATCTGCTGCAGCATCGAGGAAAGTAGGGATGTTGTGCTTTTTGGCGATGGCTACAAAGTCCTGATGGGTTACACTGCTGCTTTCAGCAGCGTTGAAGGATAATGCCATTACGGTATTCTGGTTGATGGCTTTTTCCATTTGCGCCGGGCCTTCTACCTCGATGATCTTAGCGCCGGTGGTGGTGATGGCCTGGTCAAAAAGATAACGGTGTGTTTTCTGCATGATCACTTCAGGGCGCGGGCCCGGAAGGTTCGGCAATAGCTTGATCTTTTGTTCGTCCTTACCAGTGATGGCTGCGGCGGTACCGAGCACCATGGCGCAAGCTGCTCCGGAGGTCACCATTGCTGCTTCCACATGAAGCATTTCGGCGATCCTGGCGCCCACCTTGTCCTGAAGCTGGTACATGTTGGCAAAATCATGACTGGTGGAATTGATTGCTTCCAGAACTTCTGGAAGCATCAATGATCCGGACAGGAACGTCATGGTAACCGAGGCATTAATAACCGGGGTTACACCGAGTTCTTTGAAGAAGTCACGCTTTGGTGCTTTAGCTGCCGGGGCGGCTGCACTTTCCAGCGGAACAACGCTTGCGGCTATGCCACCTGCCAGGGGCAGTGCAGCAAGGCCTTTAATTACGTCTCTGCGTTTCATTATTTTATTTTCTAATATGAGTATGCATACTTAATGGTGCGCATTATGGTTTGTCCGACCACATTCTGGTCAGGAACTCATCGGGACCTTGTCGGCCAATGGCCTCCAGGTAATATTCGCCGTTAAGATTCTGTTCGGTTGTTGGATAAAGCATTCTTCTGAAGATTTTTCCGCCTGTCGCATTTCCAACGTAGTTGTTCGGTGTCAGGGCAGGATAGCCTGTGCGTCTGTACGTGGAGAATACTTCTTGTGCATTGGGAAATAAGCCCACCCAGAACTGCGTGTAAATCTGCTCCATCTGCTTTTCAAATGATGCACCTGATTCCAGTTTGTGGCTGTTTACATAAGCCTGGATCTGCGCATTGGAAATGTTGCCGGCACTGCCAAACAATGCCCACTGACGCATTGAGGCTGTAATTCCCGCTTCATATAAGGCGCTTACGCTTCCGCCGCTGTACCATCCTCGAAGCGCAGCTTCAGCAAGCAGAAAATTCATTTCTGCGTTGGTAACCACAAGCAACGGGCTGTTTAACTGCAATATCGTCGCTGGATTTGGCTCGGAATACGTTACAAATACGGCGTTGTCTGGTTTCGAGCCCAGGCTTGAAGACATCCCTTTTTGTTTCGCTGCAGTAGTATCCGGCAGGCCACCTACCCAAACTACCGACAGGACACCGAGGCGAGGATCTTTGTTCTCCTTCAGATAGTTGATAAATACATCCTGGTATTTTCCACCCTCCGGGTTACTGGTACCATTTGCACCGATGTAGTCGGAGTTTAGCATGTTCAAAGCCAGTGGATTTTTGTTGATGTCCTGTCCTGCAGATACATATCCATTCACTTTCGCGATATCCGCATCTTCAAGGATTACGCCTCCGCTGATGGCTTTCTTTGCCCACAACTCTGCCTGTGCAGGGTCTACTTTGGTCATCCGCATGGCTAGACGCAACATCAATGAATAGGTGAACTTCTTCCATTTGGCAACATCACCGTTGTAGATCAGGTCGGCTGCGCCAAATGTTGGTTTACCAGGCGTAAAGGCCAAGGCAGCTTCATCAAGCTCCTTTAACAGGTCGGCATAAATAGCTTTCTGCTCATCGTAAGGCACTTTATACACGGACTCCTTGTAACCAAGCCCAGCTTTAAAGTAAGGGACATCTCCATACAGGTCGGTAATCCTGCTGAAACAGTAGGCCTTCCACACACGTGCTGCGGAAAGGAGGTTGACTTGTTCCGGGTTTTCGGCTACGGCACCGATCACCTGACCGATCGCATTGATCTCGTTTACATAAGCATTATTAAACACTACCCACGATTGGTTGCTTTGGCTCAGAACGTATTTTGCACCAAAGCCTGCGACATCATTATAGCTGGTCGTATACTGCATCGTACCACGTAGCAGATGCAGCTCGTCCCGTGCGCCATCCAGCTGTGCTTTCGTGAACACAAATGCAGGCGTCGGGTTTGACGAAGAGTTTGGATTGGTGTTCATCTCTTCGAAGCCTTTATCGCAGGATTGTAAAGTCAGCATGCCTGCACATGCGAGTATAGAAAACTTATTTATATATCTTTTCATCAGTGTCTGTTGTTTAAAATTTAACCATCAAGTTTAACCCAAAGCTTCTTGTCCTTGGCAATCCAAACGATTCAAATCCCTGGCTGGACCCATTGGTGAAGCTGGCTTCCGGGTCAAAGTTGTCGGTTTGCTTGTATAAGGTGAGGAGGTTCCTGGCAACAAAGGAAATGGAAGCGCCTTTCAAGTCAGCCATCTTAATTTTGTTTACCGGAATGTTATAGGTGAAGATTACTTGTCTTAGCTTAACAAAGCCGCCATCATGTAGAAATAGCTCTGAGTAAGATTTATCGTTGTCGTAGTAGGTTCTTAAGTCAGACACAGGTACCAGTCTCGAGTAAGGCTGTCCTTGCTGGTCAACACCGTTCAACTGCAGGCCATTTTCCCGTCCTGGCAGCGTAGATTTAAGCAAACCTAAGCGCGTACCGTAAACTTCCATCAGGGAGAAGATCTTGTTTCCGAATTTACCGTCAACCAGAATGTTCAGGGAGAAATCTTTGTATCTGAAATCGTTGGAAAGACCCATTGTCCATGGTGCTACACCATTTCCAAGAACCTGTAATCCGGTGGCAACAGGCAAACCTGTTGTTCTGTTGTATACGATGTTCCCGCTGCCATCTTTCTGTACGCGGGTACCTACGATTGATCCATAAGGCTGGCCAACGATATTATTGATGTAAGCCCATCCATTCACGGAAGAAGCCATCTGGATTTCATTCAATCCTTCTGCAAGGCGTACCACTTCGTTTTTGTTGTAGGCTACGTTGTAGCTTACGTTCCAGCTGAAGTTGCTGCTTTTTACAGGGGAGCCTGTGAAGAGTGCCTCGATACCTTTGTTGCTCAGCTCACCAACGTTCAGGATCACATTGTTGTAACCTGTGGTTCCGGAAATTGCCGTAGACACGATGTCATTGGTTGTTTTACGGTTGTACAGGGTCAGGTCCAAACCAATACGGCTGTTCAGGAATCGGGCTTCAAATCCAGCCTCTGAAGTGGTGCTGGTGTATGGTTTCAGGTTTGCATTGGTAATGGTTGTACTGGATACGCCTTGTAATGGCTGACCAGATGTAGGCAGCATCGTGAAGGCCTGGTTGATCTGGTAGGGATTTGGCGCACCACCGCCTACTTGTGCCCAGGATCCCCGAAGTTTAAAGAAGTTGACGGCCTCTGGTAGTTTGAAGGCTTCAGAGACAACGAAACTTCCTCCGACAGAAGGGTAGAAGAGGCTGTTGTTTTGCGGGCTCAAGGTGGAGAACCAATCTTTACGGCCGGTTACAGTCAGATATGCATAGTTTTTGAAGCTAAGATCTGCCGAAGCCATTAAAGAGTTGATTGCTGTTTTGTTGTTCGTTGGTACGGTTGATACCGTGGAAAGATTTGTTGAGCTGTAGAAAAACGGAATCACATAGTTGCTTCCGCTGATGTTGGACTCGTTGTAAACCGAACGCTGCTGGTTACCACCCACAAAAGCCGTAAGCGCAAAATCTTCATTCAGCTGACCGCTATAGTTTAAGGTTACCAAACCGTTGGTTTCTGATGCATCTGCCTTCAGTTCATTGTACTGCCCGTTCGGGATGTAAAGTGTACCTGTTGGAAGGATGTATTTGTAGTTGTAGTAATAGAAGTCGCGACTGACAACACCTTTTATCGAGAGGTTTTTCACGATCTCATAGGTAAGGCCAACCTGACCAAGCATTCTGTTCTTGGTGTCTCTTTGTTGAAAGTTATTTACAACGAAGTAACTGTTTGAAGCGACGGAGGCATCATTCCAGGCGATTTCTGTCCCATCAGGGTTTGCACCCGGGCTCAGCCATCTGATGTCAGCTGTATTGGCGATCATATATGGTGTCCAGTTCGGATTACCCAGCGCATCACCTGCAGTAGGTCTGTTCTTCGCATTTTCGACGTTGTATTGTGCCAGGGCTTCAATGGTTACCTTTTTACCGAGTTTACCGCCTATGCTCAGGTTTCCTGTTTTGCGGTTGTAGTCGCTGTTTGGAAGTACACTATTACCTTTCAAGTCAGATAAAGACAAACGGTAGTTGAAGGTCTCTGATCCACCGGAGAATGCAAGTGTGTTGGTAAAGTTGGTTCCGGTACGGTAAAAATTTTTGATGTTATCCCGCTGTGCGGAATATGGGTGCTCCAGTCCGTCAGCAGCGATGTAGGTGGATCCGTCGATCTTTGAACCGAAGGAACGTCTGCCGGTTTGTATCGCATCACCTTGAGTCATCGGTTTTACGCCGCCATCTCCTTGTCCGTATTCGTACTGAAAATCAGGGAAAACAGAAGGATTTTCCATGGTGAACGTGGTATTGTAGTCGATACCGACGCCTTTTTGTGCACGTCCTTTCTTCGTGGTGATGAGGATTACACCGTTGGCAGCCCGTGCACCGTATAATGCCGCTGCCGTACCGCCTTTCAGGACACTTATGGACTCGATATCATCCGGGTTTATCCCGGCAATACCATCGCCTCTGTCCACGTTTCCTGCACTGCCGTTGGTTGTCGCGCTTCCTCCCGGTACAGAGTTCTCCAGGGGCATACCGTTGATTACATACAGCGGCTGGTTACCTCCTGAAAGGGAACCGTTACCACGGATAATCACCCGGCTTGACCCGCCGGGTCCAGTTGACATTCCTGTCGCGTTCACACCGGCTACTTTTCCAGTCAGTGCATTTGCAACGTTGTTCTCTCTGGCCTGGGTAAATTCATCACCTTTAACTTCCGTAACGGAGTAGGCAAGAGCCTTCCGCTGCCGCGAAATACCAAGCGCTGTAACCACAACATCATTCAATGTCTGTGCATCTTCTACCAGTTTCACGGTTAAGGTACTGCGGTTTGCAACGGCAATTTCCTGGCTTACATAGCCCATATAAGAAAAAACCAGTGTTGCATCGCCATTCGGCAGCGAGAGGCTGAATGTTCCTTCTCCTGAGGTCATTGTTCCTCCGGCCGCACCTTTGATCTTGACACTTACACCTGGAAGCGGGCTGCCGGTGTTGTCCGTCACTACCCCTGAAACCTTTACCTGCTGAGCAGATGGCTTAGCGGATATAGGTGCAGAAGTTGTTTTCTTATCGATCAGCATCATGTCGTCAGAGATGACATACTGCAGCCCCAAAGGACCGAATATCTTGTTCAGCACGACACTAAGTTTCTCATCTTTTACGGATAGTGTCACCTGCTGGTTGTTTATCAAGGTATTGTTGTAAACAAAGCTGATCTTAACCTCCTTGTTTATTTCTTTAAGTACATCCTTTACCGGCATATTTCTTACCGTAAGGGAGATTTTGGAGTCCAGGTCAAGTGCGAATTTCTTTTCCGCGCGGGCCTCAAACCCACAGAAGATGCTGGCAGTGATTAATAATAGGGCAAATACTGCGTTGTAATGTAGATTGAAGTATGATTTTCTTATCATATATTTAAATAAAATTGTGGTGTTAAAATCCCGATGGGGGATACTATGATTTATTAAACATGAATTTGTTTGAGGGGTCGGATGTGCTGGTACCACATCAGGCCCTTTTTTGTGTTTTCTCATCTATAGGCATTTAATTTTGGTTAGAATTTCAATTGTTTGCATGTCAGTATATCGTATAATTCGTATTTTCTGCTTTATAACTAGAGCCAGTAAGGCGGGTTAGTGCACCCAGTATGTTGTGCAGCGGCTGTTTGTGGAACATCGCAGTAATGCGTTGTTGCGAGACGTCTTTGTTCTTAATGTGGATCTTAACGCCAAAGCGGTTGCTAAGCTTAAAAACGGTTTCTTCCAGCGTAGCGTTGTCAAATATCATCTTGTCTTCAATCCATGCAATTGATTCCGCCGGATCTGCAAGGTCTGAGAGACGGAACTCGGGGTGTTCCTTCCGTGTGGACGCAACGCGCCCCGGCGTAAGAACCACCTGCGCGTTCGAATGCTCGTCCTTCACAGACACCTTACCCGTCAGCACACTTACAGACAAAGGTGATGTGCCGGAATAGGCATTCACGGCAAAGCTGGTACCGAGTACCTGCGTCTTTAACTTGCCGGAGTGCACAATAAAGGGTTTGTTCGTATCGCGGACGACCTGAAAATAGGCTTCACCATCCAGGAACACTTCCCGCGTACCAGATGCAAATGTTTTTGGATATCGAAGATCACTATTGGCGTTCAGCGTAACCTTGGTGCCATCTTCAAGAACAACAAGCGTTGCATTTTTTGCGCCGGAATGCATGCTGAGGTAGGCCGTGGTATTTACTTTCGGCTGTTTTGCCTTGGGAGCTTTATTTACGTATAGGTATGT
>JARKUW010000050.1 GCA_029851965.1 Bacteroidota bacterium
TAAAGCGTTGGTCTTCTTGGCCGTTAACGTAAAAAGAAAGAAGGAGGAGAATGAGTGCGCAGTATGATGACTTCATAATTAAGCTTAAGAAACGCGTTGATAGTATGGTGCTAAGATGCACCGAAAATGGATATGTTACAAGCCCGCTTAGGTTTGATCCAACCTGTTTATTTACTGTTGATCACAGGGTCGAAAGCAATAGATTGTCATCGGTTTCAAAATTTATTCAACTAATTTAATTACGATTGTACAAACAATATTTTCATGAAAAAGACGTTTCTCCTCCTTCTACTTATTAGTACTAACTTATTTGCGTTTGCACAATATGAAAATGCAAAACAGGTTTTTGAAAGTCCAAAATTAAAAACTGCTGTAGCTTCACATAAGATAGTAGCCATCATTCCTTTTCAGACCAAAATTTCTTTTAAGAAACAACCGAAAGACTTCAATTTGGAAGCTCACGCTCAGAAGGAAAAATCAATGGCAACTTCAATTCAATCAAGCATGTATACTTTTCTGCTTAGAAAATCAAATGGTTATAGTGTTGAATTTCAGGATGTCGATAAGACAAACATATTGCTAAAAAAAGCCGGCCTGGTTGATAAATTAGATGAAGTTACCAAGGATGAGTTGGCGAAAGCTTTAGGGGTAGATGCTATAATTTCTGGTAAGTTTGAAACAGAACAAACAAGATCAGAAGCGGGCGCAATAGTGACCACGGTTTTGTTTGGTGGTCTTGGAAGCAAAACTGGCTCAGGCTCACTAACCATGGTGATTAATGACGGCGAGACAGGCGATATGTTGTGGCGATTCTTCAAAGCGATGAATGATGGAGTCTTTACTTCTAGCGATGAGCTAATTGACAGGATGATGAGAAAAGTTTCTAGGAACTTCCCTTATAGCAAATAAGAGTGCGCAGCAAGGGTAAACAACAAAAGCCCTCACACATTCTCAGGGTCCTTGGTTTATCATTTTTTTTAATTTACCTGTAAAATAGAAAAAGGGACCATGATCAATGATCAAAATCCCTTTTATCTAAATTAACGCTCTCAAATACTAAAGCGTTTAAACTTTAATATTATTGTGCATCTACATATTTATTTTCTGAGTTATTAAGCTCTAAGAAGCTAAAACGCAACAATGTTCAATGCAAGTCTCTGTTTTACAATAGCTAAAGGTACTAAAAGACACCCCATTAGACCTAAAAATCGAATATATCTCCTAGAAATGATTTCTTCTTATATCCCTACCGGTTGTTATAATTGTGATCGCCCTGCGGTTTGTTGTACTTATCATAATCTTTATCGTAGTTCTCTTTCTTAGAATAATGATCAGCAGAACGCTCAATGATCTTGTCCAATTCACCACGATCCAACCAAATTCCACGGCAATTAGGACAGTAATCTATCTCAATTCCGGTTTTTTCACTCATTAGCAACGTTTCATCACAAGAAGGACATTTCATATTTACAGGTTTAGTTTAGAATTCTGTCATAATTTATAGCTTCACAAGGCCAAGCGACATTAGGCGCCTGGATGGTGAAAGTGCACAAATTCTACGATCAAGGAATTTACACTTGAAACGGTTTATGAAGGTAAATATTACTTCTATTTAGTGGTGTCTACGCAAGATTAAAAACATAAAAAGCATGAAAGCATATTTATTGGTGACACTTGTGACTTTGGCAATCGCTATTGTTAGCTGTTCCTCAAAGCGGCCCGGAGTAAATAATGGGTCCTATTCAATCAACAAAACTCAAGATAGTTCTAGTCCTTTGGACCCTCTGGTTTACGGATACTTGTATGAATATGGCACGAAACTACCCTCAATTGTTCCGCGCGTATATGTAGGAATGGAATTAAAGTCAAAAGCTGATCCGGCTTCGGGACGCTATTCCTTTAGTATAAAGCCTGGAAAGTATAGATTTCTAGGGACGGGAATGGGTTATTATTCCACTAGAACTAAAAGGATGACGCTGCGCCAAGGAGATAGTTTAAATATTGATTTCTATCTAAAGATTAATGAAACCCCATTAGTTGATTAGTTCAAGGAAGGTGCAGGTGCTCACATTCTAATTAAAAAATCAATGCCAGTGCCAGACCTAAAGTTGTGAATCTAAACATCGCAGGGCGTTTCACAAACAAGTGATTTGCTCCCTAGAACCTAGATTAAACTTTGCGCCATCAGAGATCAGCTTAAACAAATACCTGGTATTCTAGTTATAGGACCTTAAGCATTTCACATGGAAGCATTCCTGAATACTTTGTCCGATTTAAAACATACTGACTTCAGACTCCTTGCTACGGCGCTCAACGCATCAAGTAACGGCGTTGTTATAACCGACCATAGTCAACCAGATCAGCCGATAATCTACTGTAACAGCGCATTTGAGGTGCTTACTGGATACAGTAAAAAAGACATCATTGGACATAACTGCCGCTTCCTCCAGGGACATGACAGAAGTCAAGACTCGCTTCTTCAGATAAAAGAAGCTGTTAGAAAAGGAGAACATTGCCAGGCGTTAATTCAGAACTATAAAAAGAATGGAAGATTGTTTTGGAACGAACTGATGATTTCACCAGTAAAGGATTCTTCAGGGAAGGTTACCCACTTCATCGGCATTCAAAACGATGTAACCAAGCGGGTTGTTGCAGAGTTAAAACTGGAGCAGCAGCGTGATCAACTTGATGAGAAAGTGCGGGAACGAACCAACACACTGGAGGAAAGTGAAGCGTACCTGTCCGCCATCGTAGAAACGATTAGAGAAAGTCTTCTGGTGCTCGACAGCGAGTTTCGCATTCTTAGTGCCAATCATAACTTCTGCGATTTCTTCAATGATCCTGAAGAAACCCTCGTGGGCCAAAAGCTCTTCGAAATTGGCTCAGGCAAATGGAATATACCTGAACTAAGAGACCTGCTTACCAAAATCTTACCCCACAATAATCCGTTTGAAGGTTTCGAGTTGACCCACGATTTTCCCATAATCGGTAGAAAAACGCTGATGCTTAATGCAAGGCAGATGACCTTGAAAGGGAAATATCAGGAAAGGATTTTACTTGCTATAGAAGACATCACCGAGCGGAAAACAATGGAGTACAGAAAAGAAGACTTCATCAACATCGCCAGTCATGAAATGAGAACTCCTTTAACCAGCATTAAAGGTAATTTGCAACTGTTGAATAAAGTTGCTCAAAAGAAGGGTGATACGGACTATGCAAGAGGCTTCTCTGCAGCTGGGAAGTCGGTAGCACGGTTAGAGCGTTTGATATTCGAACTCCTTGATGTTTCCAAAATGCAATCCGGCAAAGTTGATTTCAACTTTGAACCTGTCGATATGTCTATGCTCATTCATGAGTCAATTGAAATTATTCAGCAGGAAACACCAGGCATAAAAATCATTTTAAGTGGCGTAGAAAATCAATATGTTGATGGAGATTACGGGCGACTTGAACAGGTGATGATCAACCTGTTTTCTAATGCTGTAAAATACAGTCGTGGTTCATCAGAAATTAAAGTTCACGTGTCTTGCATGTCCGGGTACTGCAAGGTTTCTGTCACGGATAATGGCATTGGGATAAACATGAAGGATCACAAGCGCATTTTTGAAAGATTTTATAGAGCTGAAGATATTTCAGAGAAGTTCCCGGGTGTAGGCGTGGGGCTTTACGTCTGCAATGAGATTATTAAAGAACATAATGGAACGCTGTGGGTCGACAGTGAAGCTGGTAAAGGGTCGACTTTCAGTTTCACAATTCCGATCGCTAAAAACAATTTAGTATCTTAATAGCATAAAACCATAGCTATGAGACCAACAATCATCACTGCTGTTATCATCGGCATCTGCGCAGTCATTGCTTTTGCTTTAGTCAGTAACGCCTATAAGTACCGGTCTAAGACCATGGAAACGATTGTCGTGACCGGTCTGGCAGAAAAGGACTTCAACAGCGACCTGATCGTATGGTCCGGTACATACGCCCGGAAATCTTTCGATCTGAAAGATGCCTACAGTACCTTAAAGAATGATGAAAATGCCATCCGCAGTTACCTCCTTAAAAAAGGCATTGCGGCAGGTAACATGCAATTTTCATCTGTGATGATCAACAAAGAATTTAGTCAGCAAACGAACGCAAACGGGCAATACATGTCCCAGGAATTTACAGGATACAATCTAATGCAAACCGTTACCATAGAATCTAGTGAGGTTGACAAGGTGGATAAGATTTCCCGTGAAGTTGCAGAGCTGATACAGAGCGGCATTGAGTTCAATTCCAATCCACCCATGTTTTACAACACTAAACTTAATGAGGTGAAAATGGAACTGTTGGGCAAGGCAAGCGCGGATGCACGTGCCCGCGCGGAAACCATTGCTAAAAATGCAGGTAGCTCCTTAGGTGAACTGAAGAAGGCCACAATGGGCGTATTCCAGATCACAGGGAAAAACAGCAATGAGGCTTACAGCTATGGCGGGGCATTCAACACCTCCAATAAGTACAAAACGGGTTCAATTACAATAAAGATGGAGTTTGAGGCGGATTAGATTATTTAATCCGCTTAAGCTCTATTTCTGCATTGTAGGTAATTTCTGGGCTTTAGTGGTTGGACCATGGACGATGATTTTACCATTTTTCACTTCCATTCGATCGATGAAAACAACCCTATCGGCACCAGTGGCGGTTGTTCTTCCATGATAAACACAGAACATTTCTTTGCCATCGGGTGAGTATACAATGCTGTTGTGCCCTGTTCCAGACACGATGCCGCCTTTATCGGTGTTCTTATGCAGGACTGGATTGTCTGCCGACTTCTTATAAGGGCCTAGTGGTGATGTTGAGGTTGCATAACCCACTGCGTAGTGCTCCCCTCCGAAATGATTTGCGGAATACATGATGTAATAAATGCCGTCTTTTTTAAACGTCACGGAACCTTCTGTCCATCGGCGATTAACTTCTCCGGTGGTTACAGAAAGACTTTCCCAGGCGGCCTGCTTATCATCCAGCTTTACTGGAGGTCGAAGTATGAGCTTTGGCTGGCCGATTACACCGGAGAAGTCAGACTTGAGT
>JARKUW010000054.1 GCA_029851965.1 Bacteroidota bacterium
CTGCCGCCATGGCTTGTTGTGCTTTATCTTTTAAGAGCTGTAGTTTGTTTTCCATTCCGAAATTACTATTCAGGCTAAAATACATTTTAACCTTTATTTAATAAGATACTCCAAGTGTTTTTGGGCACTATTTTGTGAAATTCACAAGTTCAATAAAGGTTAATTACAAATTTTTTACATGATCCATGCTGAGATTTATCATCGGGGTACTATTTTTGACCCAGGAAAAGAAATATTTAACCTTAAATGTCCAGAAAGAAATATCAGTTTTTTGCAGCCATCATTTTTCTTAGCGTTTTTTGCGCTAAGATGTTGATTTCCGCTGCACCTGTATTTCTTGAAAAACTGGATAAAGAATTGATGAACTCTGTCATAATGCAGGTTGAATTGGAACATGGGTCGGATAATGAGTCGGGGAAAACCATTAAGTATGTAGATTTTAAAATCATCAACCATACTTACAGTTCCTACATACCGGTTGTTTAT
The DNA here is from genome assembly GCA_029851965.1 of Bacteroidota bacterium. Lineage (GTDB taxonomy): Bacteria > Bacteroidota > Bacteroidia > Sphingobacteriales > Sphingobacteriaceae > Pedobacter. The sequence goes on from JARKUW010000054.1 coordinate 487, forward strand.
GATTTCATGCTCACCAACACCTTCCAGAAACACTCCAAGCGATATGTAAATCCATATCACCCTTCGGTACCTACGCCGCCACCGAACTTTTCATAAACATTAAATTATCCACTGCGCAGCAGTGTGAACATCCAATTTAATTTTCATTAAAGATTTTGATCATGCCTGTAAAATCGGGCCCCTTGACTTCTTTAAATAATAATGTTTATGAAAAATGAAAAATCAACCCTATCAGGGTTGGGTCTTAAGAAGTATTTTCTTAAAAAGAATTTGAAACAAGATTTGCCGGCGAGTATCGTTGTTTTCTTAGTAGCCTTACCACTATGTTTAGGTATTGCTATGGCGTCAGGTGCGCCACTTTTCGCCGGTTTAATCACGGGTATTGTTGGTGGTATTGTTGTCGGCGCCCTAAGTGGTTCCCAGCTTAGCGTTAGTGGACCAGCAGCCGGTTTAACCGTGATTGTCCTTGGTGCAATTGCCTCTCTGGGCAGTTACCAAACCTTTATTCTTGCTGTAATGCTTGCTGGTGTTATGCAATTCGCCCTTGGCCTTGCCAAAGCAGGTACCATCGGGAACTACTTTCCCTCCAGCGTAATCCAGGGGATGCTCGCCGCAATTGGTGTCATCCTGATCTTGAAACAACTGCCACATGCTTTGGGTGTCGATTCAGACTTCCCTGGAGATGAGGCATTTTTACAAAGTGACCAGCAAAATACCTTTTCTGCACTCGAAAATGCAATGAACCAATTTAGCGTTGCAGCAATCGTTATCAGTGCCCTATCCATTGCCGTGCTATTAATCTGGCCGAAGTTCAAGAAACTTGCACTGGTACCAGCACCACTTGTGGTTGTATTTATCGGTATCGGTTTAACACTGGTTTTCAGCAGTACAGGTTTTGCACTACGCCCAGACCAAATGGTATCCATCCCGGTTGTGAATGGCTGGAATGAATTTACAGGCTTGTTTATCATGCCCGACTTTTCACAGATTGCTAACAAGGATGTGTGGATCGTTGCAGGTACAATCGCTATTGTAGCGAGTCTTGAAACCTTGTTAAGTATCGAAGCAATTGATAAAATCGACCCGATCAAACGTGTTTCACCAACCAACCGCGAGCTTATGGCGCAAGGTGCAGGTAACATGGTAAGTGGATTTTTAGGTGGTTTACCGATGACTTCAGTAATTGTAAGAAGCTCGGCAAACGTTGGCGCAGGTGGACGAACCAAAATGTCCGCTATTTTCCACGGTACCTGGTTATTACTTTCCCTACTCTTTATCCCATTTGTGATTAACCTCATTCCACTTGCCTGTCTTGCAGCGGTGCTGATTGTAACTGGTTACAAGTTAGCCAAGGTGGACTTGTTTAAAAACATGTACAAAAAAGGATGGGATCAGTTTATACCTTTCGTAGTAACGGTACTTGCAGTAATCTTCACGGACTTGTTAAAAGGTGTGGCCCTGGGTATGGTGGTATCCATTTTCTACCTCCTTCGTACAAACATGCGAAACTCGTACTTCTACAGAATCACACAGGATGACCAGAAGAAAAACATCAGAATAAAGCTTGCGGAAGAAGTATCTTTCCTAAACAAAGCTGCGATTCAAGTGATGCTGACGAAAATTCCGCAAGAAACCAATGTGATCATTGATGGTACTAATGCCAGATATATTGATCCGGATGTATTGGAAATCATCAACAATTTCAAGCATAATGCCTACACAAAAGGTATTATTGTGCAGCTTGAGAACATCAAGACCACGTATACGGTGCCTAAAATAGACATCAAAACAATGGAAGAAATCAACAATTAAGAACCATAAATTAAAATATAAAAGCTATGTGCGCAGTACAAGAATCAAACAATACACACATTACATACGAAAGTTTATTAGCAGGTAACAAAGAATGGGTAGCAAAAACCCTGGACGAAAATCCTGACTTCTTCAACAAGCTTGCTAAAGGGCAGAAACCACCGGTATTATGGATCGGCTGTTCAGATAGCCGTGTACCTGCAAACCAGATCACGAACACCAATCCAGGTGACATCTTCGTGTTAAGAAACATCGCGAACGTTGTTGTACACACAGATATGAGCATGCTAAGCGTGCTCGATTATGCCGTAAACGTATTGGGCGTAGAACATGTAATTGTTTGCGGTCACTATGGTTGTGGAGGTGTTGAAGCCGCATTAGGAAACAAACAGTTCGGGATTATCGACAACTGGTTGCGTGCCATTAAAGATACATACAGACTACACCAGGATGAAATGGACGGTATTACCGACTACAAAGAGCGTTGTGCCCGCCTGGTGGAGCTTAACGTTATGGAGAGCGTATTCAACCTAACCAAAACATCCATCATCCAGAACAAATGGGCAAATGGAAGTAAGTTAAGTGTTCATGGTTGGGTGTACAGCATTGAAACGGGCTTAATCACAGATCTTGAGTTAAGCTCCTCGGGTGCGGATAACTTGTCATCCGTGTTCCGTGTAATTGACGAGCCAAAATAGGACAACTTCCTTTTGGTAAAAGGCCGTTTTTAGTTTAGTAAAAGAAAAAGCTCCCAGAATTTGGGAGCTTTTCTTGTATGTAATAGACCTCAGTAAGGAGCCGCAAGGTGACTCATAAACTTAGTTTTCTTCTGCTAAGAATGGGTAACGGTAATCTCTTGCAGGTGCGAAAGTTTCTTTGATTGCACGTGGAGATACCCAACGCAATAAGTTGATCATAGAACCCGCTTTATCGTTTGTACCAGAACCTCTGGCACCGCCAAATGGCTGCTGACCTACAACTGCACCAGTACATTTATCATTGATGTAGAAGTTACCTGCTGCATTGCGAAGTCCAACAGAAGCCTTCTCAATCGCATAGCGATCTTGTGCAATGACGGCACCTGTTAATGCATAGATAGAAGTAGTATCTATAATTTCAATTACCTGATCAAAGTCAGCATCCTCGTATACATAAAGTGTTAATACCGGGCCAAATAGCTCTTCACACATCGTTACATATTTTGGATCTTTTACAACAATCACCGTTGGCTCAATGAAGTAGCCTTTAGATTTGTCGTAACCGCCACCGGCAATAATCTCTACTGCAGGATCTGCTTTCGCAGCGTCGATGTATTTGGCAAGTTTGTCGAATGAATTCTCGTCAATCACCGCATTGATGAAGTTGCTGAAATCTTCTGTTCCGCCCATTTTAAAGGTTGCCATATCACGAACCATAAGTTCTTTAATCTGCGGCCAGATGCTTTGTGCAACATAAACCCTTGAAGCAGCAGAACATTTCTGTCCCTGATACTCAAAAGCACCTCTCACGATTGCAGTTGCTGATGCTTCCACATCTGCAGATCCGTGAACCAGGATAAAGTCTTTACCGCCAGTCTCACCTACAATGCGCGGGTAGGTTTTGTATTTGTGAATGTTGGTACCAATTGTTTTCCAGATGTCCTGGAATACCGCTGTAGAACCAGTGAAGTGAATACCTGCGAAATCAGCATGGTTAAAGATCACCTCACCCGCAACCGGACCAGATACATAGATCAGGTTGATTACGCCGTCAGGCAGACCAGCTTCCTTAAAAATCTCCATCAGCAGGTTAGCGGCATAGATTTGCGTATTCGCAGGTTTCCAAACCACCACGTTACCCATCATGGCAACGGAAGTCGGCAGGTTACCAGCAATTGCAGTAAAGTTGAAAGGTGTTAATGCGAACACAAAACCTTCTAAGGGGCGTTGCTCAAGTCTGTTCCAGGTACCTTTGCTGGAAACCGAAGGTTGTTGTTTATAGATATCAGACATGTAACTTACGTTGAAACGTAAGAAGTCGATCAGCTCACACGCTGAATCAATCTCCGCCTGATAAGCGTTTTTAGACTGCCCCAACATTGTTGCAGCATTCAGTTTATAACGATAAGGACCAGCAATCAGATCAGCCGCTTTCAGGAAGATTGCCGCGCGGTGTTCCCAAGCTAAGTTTTCCCAGTCTGCTTTCGCCGCTAATGCTGCATCAATTGCCTGCTGCACGTGACTGCTGTCACCTTTACTATATTTACCTAAAATATGTTGATGGTCGTGTGGAGGGGTGATGTTCCCTTTTTGATCCGTATGTACAGCCTTTCCAGCAATGTGCATTGGAATTTCCAGTTGCTTTGAACGTGCTTCTGCGATCGCTTCTTTTAGAAGCTGACGTTCTTTGCTGCCCGGTGCATAGTCTAAGATTGGCTCATTGACAGGTGTAGGTACGTTAAAAAATCCTTTAAGCATAGTTTAATGTTAATGTTTATACAAATATACAGATTTTTAAACGGCCAAACCCTCCTGAGCGCCCCTGTGCGTCATGCGCTGGTAAACCATTTAATATTTGTTATTTTTGAAGGCAGGCATGATAAAATACTTACGAGCAATCCTCTTTCCTTTCGCAATCTTATACGGCATTGTCGTCTTTGTACGAAATAAGCTTTACGACTGGGGTATTTTTGAAAGTCGCCAATTTGACATACCCGTGATCTGTGTAGGGAATCTCGCCGTCGGCGGAAGCGGTAAGACGCCTGTAACCGAATACCTTGTACGGCTGCTGAGTACGTACAAAGTCGCAATTCTTAGTCGTGGTTATGGCCGCGAAACCAAAGGGTTTGTCTTAGCTGATGACACGGCCACGGCCAAGAGCATTGGCGATGAACCCTTGCAGTACCACCAGAAATTTCCAGAAGTAACCGTCGCAGTATGCGAGGACCGTATCACCGGCATTGAGCGCCTGAAGGAAGCACATGACCTGATCATCCTTGATGATGCCTTTCAGCACAGGAAAGTTAAACCCGGGTATTCCATCCTGCTTTTTGAATTTGAAAAGATGCGCCGTGCACAATGGCTGCTGCCCTCCGGTAACCTGCGCGAACCTTTTAGCGGCTACAAGCGTGCGCAGCAAATCCTCATTACAAAGAGCCCTGAAACCGTTAGCCTGCGCGATAAGGAAAGGATCAACGCGAGGTTCAGTCGTTTCCCTGCGAAAGATATCGCCTATGCAAGCATAGAATACCACGCTTTGCAACCCGTATATCGGACTGGAAAAGCCATAAACTTGCCCCGCAAAAGTGCAGAGACAACGGTATTCCTCTTGACCGGCATCGCCAACACAAAACCACTACTGCAATATCTGGAAAGTCAGTACAAACAGGTTGTACAGCACCGCTATCCAGATCACCACAGGTTTAGCCTGGCTGAAATTTCAGCATTGCGGAAAGCCTTTGAAGCGCACCCGGATACAGAAAAACTGATCCTGACAACAGAAAAGGATGCCCAGCGTTTATTAGATGCAAGTATCAAAGATTTACTACTAAATTTGCCTGTATTTTTTCTGCCAATAAAGGTGGATATTCATGCAAGTGACCAACTCAATTTTAATCAAGAAATTCTAGAATATGTATCAAGACATACAAGAAACCGTTCAATACATTAAACAAAGAACGACGAACTTCGAACCAGAGATTGGCATTGTGCTCGGCACAGGTCTCGGTGGTTTGGTAACCGATATCGAAGTGGAGTTCAGTTTAATGTACTCCAACATACCCAACTTCCCGATCTCCACACTTGAATTCCACTCTGGAAAGCTGATTTTCGGTACCCTTAATGGAAAGAAAGTTATGGCTATGCAAGGCCGCCTGCACTATTATGAAGGGTATTCCATGCAGCAGATTACTTTTCCAATCCGTGTAATGAAAGCCCTTGGCATCCAGTGGTTGTTCGTTTCCAATGCTGCAGGCTCCTTAAATCCAG
>JARKUW010000089.1 GCA_029851965.1 Bacteroidota bacterium
CTAAGCAAACAGGGCGGTTAGATGTTCACGGCGGTTGCCAATCCATGTTTTAGCTTAGAAATAGCTTGTTGTAAATTTTAGAAGATCACTCCGGCTTGAGAACAATGGATGAAAAAAATATTTCTGCAATCGATTGCTTTATTGAATAAATTACCTACTTTTATTTTCTAATACCAAATATAAATCTTAGTTCCAGGGTAGTTGACGAAGTTGAAAAGTAGTGCCATCCTTTGACAAGTATGGAAAACACAGTCGGACTAAGAGGATTTTAAAGTTTAAACTCAATTAAATATATCCTCAATATGAACAAAACAAAAGCCCAAAAACATCAGAAAACATTCTTACGTCTTCTCGCATAGCGGGATTCCTATAGTTAATTATGCACAGTTCAGAAGCCGGCGATATCCGTCAGCGCTGTGCGGTCCAGGATACTCATTAATCAATTTATTATGACAGCTAATTTGAAACCCTTTAACAACGAATTATGAAAAGATTTTTATTAAACCCGTATCGGAAGGAGTATATGCTTACTCTTTTATCTTTTCTGATCTGCTTATCTTCCTTTGCCCAGGATAAAACGATCAGGGGAGTGGTAACCGACGAGAAGAACGAACCATTGCCGGGCGCAGTGATCAAAGCTAAATCAGGAAAAGGCTCCGCCAGTACTGATACCAATGGCGCATTTACGTTATCTGTGCCTGCAGATGAACAGACTGTTGTGGCATCTTACATCGGTTTTACGAGTCAGCAAGTCAACATTAATGGACAGGCGAGGCTTAACATCAAGCTGGTTGCTGACAACGAAGTTCTAAATGAAGTTGTTGTGGTAGGTTATGGTGTTCAGCGGGCAGAAGCTGTAACGGGGTCAGTAGCCTCGATACGCGGAGATGCCTTGCGCGATGTACCATCATCCAACATTTCACAAGCCTTACAGGGACGTTTGCCTGGCGTTGAGCTTTCTCAAACTTCTTCGCAACCGGGTGCTGCAATGCAGATCCGGATCCGGGGTACCCGCTCACTTTCGGCCAGCAACGATCCTTTAGTCGTGCTTGACGGTATACCGTTCGCAGGATCCATTGGAGACATTAGTCCGAGCGACATCAAAAGTATTGAAATCTTAAAGGACGCCTCTGCCACTGCCATTTACGGTTCCCGTGGTGCGAACGGCGTTTTATTGGTAACGACCAACAGGGGTCAGATGGGCCAAAAAGCAACAATAAGCTACAATAGCTTTACCGGAATGAAGGATGTTTTTGGTAGATATCCGATGATGAATGGTCCGGAGCTTGTTGCCCTTCGTAAAGCAGCGGGCCTTTACTCAAACTCGTTAGATGAATCTGATAATGTAAATACCGATTGGCAGGATCTGTTGTACAGAAAAGGTATGATCACCAGTCATGACGTAGGCGTGTCAGGTGGTACAGAGCAGGGAAGTTACAACTTCAATGCAGGCTTTCTGGATGATAAAGGTGTAATTCCTACGCAGGAATACAAGCGTTATTCCATTCGTGGTAGTATCGATCAGGGTGTTGGAAAGTACATCAGAATGGGTTTCACAACCAATAATAACTTCAACATTACCACAGGATCCAACATTGGGATGTACGGTGTGTTAAGTATGTCGCCTATTGCAAACCCATATAACGAAGATGGCACCTGGAAAAGAACGATACGGATGCCTCTGGATGAGACCTGGTCTTATTCAAAGGATGTAATCAATGATTTAAAAGACAGATGGCTTAACAGAACTGAAGCCTACGGAACATACAATACCCTTTATGGTGAGGTTAAAATCCCGGGAGTTGAAGGTTTGAAATACCGCGCCAACATCGGTTTGAACTATCGCCAGAGCAACAACGGTAACTTCACCGGTGCGGGAATAAACACCTCAAGCATCGAGACCGTTTCAACGGCTTCTATCAGCAACGCCCATACCTTGGACTGGACGATTGAGAACTTATTGACTTACGATCGTACATTCTCTGAAAAACATCAGATCAATGTTGTGGGATTATATTCCGCTTCACAAAACCGCTATAGCAATTCACAGATTTCTGCGAGAGATATCCCAAATGAGGACTTTCAGTTCTACAATCTTGGGCAGGCTGCGGGCGAAATCACGGTTAACCCCAATAACCAAAGCTACCAGTTGAGTGGATTGATGTCCTATATGGGACGGGCGATGTATTCATACGATAACCGCTATATGTTGTCTGCTACAGTGCGTTCCGATGGTTCGTCACGATTGGCTACAGGACACAAATGGCATACGTACAGCGCCGTTTCTGCGGGATGGAACATCACCAAAGAGACATTTATGCAAGATGTTAGAGGCATAGACATGTTGAAGTTACGCGTAGGTTACGGACAGACTTCAAACCAGTCTATCGCGCCTTATGCCACACTTGGTCGCCTAAGCACAAGACCTTACAACTTCGGTAATGAAACTTACGCAACCGGTTACTATGTATCTCAGCTGCCGAATGCAAACCTGGGTTGGGAATATTCCAGCACCTGGAACTACGGACTGGACTTCGGATTTCTGAACAACCGCCTTACGGGTACTGTAGAATATTATGTAACAGATACAAAAGATATCTTGCTGGGCCTTGGTTTGCCACCAACTACAGGAGTGGGCAGCTACACCGCAAACATCGGTTCAACTCAGAACAAAGGTATCGAGCTATCCTTGAACGGAGTCATCCTGGATAACCATAACGGCTGGACATGGGAAGCTGGCGTAAACTTTTACGCCAACCGCAACAAGCTGGTATCACTTGCCTCCGGACAAGAAAGAGATGAGAACAACTGGTGGTTTGTCGGAAAACCTATTGATGTCATTTACGACTATGAAAAAATAGGACTGTGGCAGGAGGGTGATCCATATTTGAACATTCTTGAACCAGGTGGAAATGTAGGTATGGTGAAGGTTAAATACACTGGTGATTTCAATCCAGACGGTACACCTACCCGGGCAATCGGACCGGCTGACCGTCAGGTGATCAACCTTCAACCTAAATTCCAAGGTGGTTTCAACACACGTGTAGCTTATAAGGGATTTGATCTGACGATTATCGGTGCCTTCAAAAATGGTGGTATTCTTAACAGTACCCTTTACTCGTCTGCCGGCTATCTGAATATGATGACCGGACGTCGTGGAAACGTAAAAGTAGACTACTGGACACCGGAGCATACTGATGCAGCGTATCCAAAACCAGGTGGTATCGCCAGCGGAGATAATCCGAAATATGGCAGTACTTTGGGTTACTTTGATGCATCATACCTAAAAATCCGTACGATTTCACTTGGTTACGACTTCAACCAGGATTTCCTTAAAAAAGCCGGAATCGGCAGATTGCGCGTTTACGCAACGGCTCAGAATCCTTTCGTGTTGTTCTCTCCTTATCATAAAGAATCCGGTATGGACCCAGAGACCAACTCTTATGGTAACGAAAATGCAGCAGTACCTTACGGACAAAATTTAAGCCGTCTGTTGACATTGGGTACCAACGCGCCAGCAACACGTAACTACTTGCTTGGAATTAATTTGACATTTTAAAACTTGATAATCATGAAACGCATACATATAAAAACTTTTGTAGGAGCGGCACTGCTTTCAATGTTCTCAGCAAGTTGCTCAGACATCCTGGAAGAACAGCCCCGCGGTATCTATGAACCCGGCTATTTCAAGACTGAGAGAGGTATTAATGGAGGAATAACATCCATGTATGCCCACCTGAGAAACGTTTTTGGACAGGCCTACTTCTATAACACTACGCTAACGGGTACAGATGAAGCAACTTACGGTCAGCAGGCGGATCAGAACTTTAAGGATATGGACCTTTCTGGCGTGGGACAAATCACGCCTTCGAGTAGCCGTGCCGACGCCCTGTGGGGAGATTCTTTTACGAATATCAATACCGCAAATGGGGTTATTGAGAATGCCATTGAAAATGGAAGTGTTTCTGAGGCGCTGATTGCTGAAGCCAGGTTTTTCCGCGCATTTGACTACTTTATGCTGGTTCAGACGTTTGGCGGTGTGCCACTCGACCTGGGTGCTGGTGAATTGAAATTCAACACCTCTACGACACGTAGTTCCGTACGGAATACCGTTCCTGAAGTGTATACCAAAGTAATATTTCCTGATTTATTGAAAGCAGTAACCAACTTGCCTGATGCAGGACGCGTTAAAGGGGGTGTAACGAAAACCGCTGCACGCCTTTATCTTGCCAAAGCCTATTTAACATATGCATGGTGGTTGGAGAACCCGAAGAACATTCCGACTTATCCGGAGACACCGCGCAATGATCCGGATGGACACAATGCCGCATGGTATTTTCAACAGGCATATGATGTTGCACTCGCGGGCATTGATAATCCTGGACCATTTGGCTTACAACCTACATACTACGATGTGAATCTGGCGCAAAATGACCGCAACAATGAGATTCTTTTATACGCTGACCACACGGAAACAAGTGAGTTCTACAACGGCTCCAGCCTTACCTACGGTAACGGTGGTGCACCCGACAACTTTGCGGGCTGGATGATGACCTGGAACTATACAGACATCCGAAGTGCGACAGCTCCAGACTGGTCAGCCGCTATTAGTTCAGTTCAGCGTGAAGCTGCACAGCCGCTTGGACGTCCATGGACACGTATGAGCCCTACAATAAATGTGATTGAAAACACTTTCGCTGATAAAAGCCGTGATTCACGTTACGATGGTACATTTACTACCGTCTACCGTGCGAATTGGCCTAAAGGTGGTGTGAATGCAGAATTTGTGTACAATGCGAATAACCTGCAGGTTCGTCCGGGTGAACCGATCCTTACTTTCCTGAACGACGAACCGTCAACTGCTATTGATTATTCAAATTCAACGTACAAGAGTAACATCGGTGCCGGTGTTTTACCTGGAAGAGCGGATTTCGTCGTATCACCAAGCGGTATAAGCAGGATTGTTTACCCGGGACTTTGGAAGCTTGGACCTTACCGCACCGACAATGGCGCTGGATTGGGGCAGCCAAATGCGGCCAGTACACGTCCATTCAATATTGCCAAATTCTCTGAGCTTTACTTTATCGCTGCTGAGGCTGCAGTAAAGGGCGCAGCTATACAAGGTGGTAGAAGTGCGAGGGATTTGATAAATGTTATCCGTGCACGTGCCGGCAAATGGCGCTGGAACAACAACGGGAATGTAGCCAAGGTAGAAGATAACAGCGCCGCAATGGTTGCTGCTACTCCAGCGGTAGTAGACCTGGACTATATTCTTGCGGAACGTTCCCGTGAATACTACGGTGAAGGTTACCGTTGGTATGATCTGATCCGTACTCAAAAATGGAATGACCTCGCTTCCTCTTACCGGATTTGCGGCCCTGCAAAAGGAGACCACACCCCGGTGACTGTGAATCGTACCATTCAACCATATCACTATCTACGCCCGATTCCACAAGGCCAGATCGATGGAATGGAAATGCCGGCAGGAGAAAAAGCTGCCTACCAAAATCCAGGATACAACTAGCCTGGTGAATAGTAAAATAAGAATGGCTGCCCGGAACCGGGTGGCCATTCTTATTTTAGTAAATTGTACCGAATTTCAGGGCACACATCGTTCGCAACCGATGTAATGCTATAATCTCCTAAAATGCATATACGATAAGATGCTAAACCGTAAAATATGAAAACACTCTTTTTATTCGCTCAACTCACACTTTTTACTTTTTTCTGTAAGGCCCAGCAGCCCGATTACCGGATCAGTAGCCCCAATAACAAAATCGAGGTATCCTGCGATCCGGTTAACCTGACTTATACCATCCGGTATAATAAAGAAACAGTTCTGGCAAACTCTAAACTCGGACTGGTGCGGGAAGATGGCGATTTCTCCAGGAACATGAAGTTAGTTAAGGCCCGACCATCAGTTGTGGTGACTGACCGCTATACCATAACCAATGCGAAGAAGAAGAATATTAACTATACGGCTAACAAGAGGGTGTTTGAAACGCTGAACAGTACCGGAAAAAAGATGAACATCATTTTTCAGGTTTCAAATGACGGAGTCGCTTTTCAGTACGAATTTCCTGACAAGTCTACCGACATTAAGAAGATCACGGCAGAAGCAACCAGTTTCCATTTCAATGCTGGAACTAAGGCCTGGATGCAACCTAAGACAGAGGCTCAATCGGGGTTCGAACATACAAACCCTTCTTATGAAGCCCATTATATGGTCGATATTCCGGTAGGGACGCCTTCAAGCAGCAGCAATGGTTGGGTCTATCCTGCACTTTTCAAGGATAAGAATTCTTGGTTGTTAATTACCGAGTCAGCGCTTGGAAGAAGCTATTCCGGAACTGCGTTGCAACAATACGCGCCCAATAATGAGTATAAGATTAATTTTCCTCAGACGCCTGAAAAGATTGAGAATGGCGCCTTGAACCCGGAATCTACACTTCCATGGAAGACTCCCTGGAGAATTATTGCTGTGGGAAGTTTAGAGACAATTATGGAATCTACCCTCGGTACAGATCTGGCCTTACCAGCAAAGAAAATGAACTCAGACTTTATAGTACCTGGAAAATCATCCTGGAGCTGGGTGTTGGAAAAAGATAACGCGACCATCTATCCCGTGCAAAAGAAATATGTGGATTATGCAGCAGACATGAACTGGAAGTACTGCCTGATCGATGCCAACTGGGATGAGACGATAGGGTATGATTCCGTTAAGATCTTAGCCGATTATGCGAAAACCAAAAATGTCGGTCTTCTGCTTTGGTATAACTCTGCCGGAAATTGGAATACGGTGAAGTTTACGCCCAGAAACAAACTACTGAGTCATGAAAGCCGGGTAAAGGAATTTTCCCGATTGCGCGACATGGGCATCAAAGGTGTTAAGATCGATTTCTTTGGAGGTGACGGACAGTCGATGATTAACTACTACCAGGACATTCTGGATGATGCAGCGACCTATCACTTGCTGGTTAACTTCCATGGCGCCACCCTCCCAAGGGGTCTTCAACGAACGTACCCCAACTTTATGACTGCAGAGGCCGTATTTGGTTATGAAATGATCACGTTCAGTCAGGATGCGGCGAATAAAGCACCGGAACATTCTGTGATGAGTGCTATGGTCAGAAACGTCTACGATCCAATGGATTTTACCCCAATGTGTCTGTATGAAATTCCCGGGATTAAAAGAGTATCAACCGCCGCATTTGAACTTGCCACATCGGTAGTCTTCTTATCTGGAATTCAGCATTTTGCCGAAACTCCGGACGGTATGAAGCATGTCCCGGAAGAAGTGAAAGGGTTTCTGAGAGCGCTTCCAGACTCCTGGGATGATGTTAAGTTTATCGATGGGTATCCGGGGCAGTTTTATGTCGTTGCCCGGAAATCCGGAAATAAGTGGTACGTAGCCGGTTTAAACGGGCAGTCGGCTGTAAAATCGATTCGTATGAACCTGGCTTTTCTTAAAGACAAGAAAGGTACGTTTATCACCTCTGGAGATAATGACGCGAAGAAAGTATCGCTGTCCACGAGGGAAATTAAACCAGCTGCAGACGGGAAGGTTGAAATTGAGCTGAAAGCTCATGATGGATTCGTCGCTGTTTTTGAATAATAAGAAATTTACGGCCATTCTGCATAGGCAGAATGGCTAAACATAATGTCAGGCTAAACTTTACACAGTTTAGCCTTTTGTTTTTAACTTGCATTATAACCAACGAAAAACTGTATGAAATTCAAATCCAACCGCCGCATTATTTATAGTATCTTCTTATTGATGGCATTTGTTTTGGCGGGCGTGGATGGCTTCGGGCAAGCCGCAGAACGCAAAAACAACATCTTTTACTATCCAGATTCCACATCCATAACAGATGCATACATCAAGTCTCAGTGCAGGCTGGATATTTATTACCCGAAAAATGTGAAGAACTTTGCGACCATTGTCTGGTTTCACGGCGGCGGAATAACGGGAGGATCAAAGGAAATTCCCAAAGAATTGATGGATAAGGGCGTCGCGGTAATTGGCGTCGGCTACCGTTTGTCGCCGAAAGCAAAGGCTCCCGCGTACATCGAAGACGCTGCTGCAGCGGTGAGCTGGGCCTTTAAACACATTGCAGCGTATGGCGGCAACAACAAACTGATCTTTGTTTCGGGTCATTCGGCTGGCGGATATCTCGGTACGATGATTACGCTCGACAAGCAATATCTGGCCAAATACAACATAGATGCCAACCGGATTGCCGGCCTCATTCCCTTCAGCGGACAGGCGATTACACACTTTACGGTGCGGCAGGAGCTCGGCATAAAAGAAACCCAACCTACCATTGATAAATATGCGCCACTATACCACGTCAGGGCAGACGCTCCCCCAATGTTGCTGATTACCGGCGACCGCGAAATGGAATTATTAGGCCGGTATGAGGAGAATGCATACCTCAACAGGATGATGAAACTCGCAGGTCATAAATCCACCCGCTTATATGAGCTTCAGGGCTTCGATCACGGCGGAATGGCCGTCCCTGCTTTTCCCTTGCTGCTCAAAGAGATTGCTGCACTCCAGAAGTTGATCCAGAAATAGGGTCCAGGAATAGCCTAATGGTCATTCAACAGAAAACGAATTTCGTATATTACGGTCTTAACTTCTAACATGGTCGATATCTGTTGCGTAGGACATATTACTTCTGATAAGGTGGTTACCCCAAATTCCACGATGTACATGGCCGGAGGCACGGCCTACTACTTTTCCTATCCCTTTAATCAACTGGATGTCAGCTATGTGCTGGTGACCGCACTTGCAGAGCCGGAAATGCGTTATGTGGAAGATCTTCGCATGCGGGGAATCGATGTGCGGGTGCAGGAAAGTAAACACACGGTTTGCTTCGAGAACGTATACGACCAGAACACAGATTACCGTACCCAGCATGTTTCACAGCAGGCAGATGCATTTACAACAGTGGCACTAGCGGAGGTCAAGGCCGGTATTTTCCACCTTGGGCCCTTGCTTGCCAGTGATATTTCTCTCTCGCTGATCCGGGATTTGTCGGCCAAAGGACGTGTCAGCTTAGATGTGCAGGGCTATCTCCGCACGGTAAAAGATGGCCGGGTATATACCGCCGACTGGCCGGAAAAAATAGAAGCCCTGGGCTACGTGGATATTCTGAAAGCTGACGAAGCGGAATTGCGGGCCCTGACGGGCTGTGAAGATGTACGGGCAGGCGCAGAACTGGTGGCTGGCTGGGGAGTTGAGGAGCTCGTCATCACCAATGGAAGTAAAGGTTCCAAGATCTACAGCGGCGGAACATTCTATCCCATACCGGCTTTTCCACCCAGGAAACTGGTAGACGCCACTGGTTGCGGGGATACCTATATGGCCGGCTATTTATATCAGCGCATTAAAGGAGCTGATGAGCAGCGGGCGGGCCATTTTGCTGCGGCACTTGCGACGCTGAAGATGGAGTCTGCCGGACCATTTGATGGAAGCCTGGAAGATGTGCTTCAGTTGCTGGATTAACTTTCGACCGTGCTTCATTTGCTTCTGCAACAGACACTTTCCTGCTGAAATAAAAAAGGGGCATCTTTTCAGACACCCCTTCAAGCTATATTTAAGTTCTCTTCTAAGACATTATCCGCACTTGGAAGAACCACAGTCTTTGCAGGTCAGACATCCTTCCTGATACAACAGGTTGGTGGAATTGCAATTCTGGCATTTCTGCTTTTTAGCCTCTGTGCCATCCGGGATGTAGCGTTTAAGTGCCCGTGCCACACCGTTTTTCCAGGTGTTGATGGATTCATCCAGTTGAAGGCTGTTGATCAGCTCAACGACTTTCTCGATGGCCATACCGTGCCTCAATGTGCTGGAGATTAGTTTTGCATAGTTCCAATATTCCGGATTAAATTTGAAAGACAATCCTTCAATTGTTGTCTTATGTCCGCGTTTATTCTGGTACTGGAAGTCATATCTGGAGCTACCGTCGGCTTCTTTATTCTTGATGATCAGACCATCGTTCACCCATCTTGGGATCAGAATTCCATCTTCGTCATCAGAGAAACCGGTGAATATTTCATACGGTTTACCGTCGATCAAACCAATGAAGGCAATCCATTTGTCTCTGTTGTTCTGAAAACGAACCACATCTGCCTGTAATACCGGTGGGCGTTGTGTTGGGAAGCTTGCCGGGTTTACAGCTGTTTCCTTAGGTGTTGTCTCCGTATTGGAAATCAGAACACCAGCACGTGATCCGTCACGATATACCGTTACTCCCTTACATCCTGCCTTCCAGGCCTCCATGTAGAGTTCACCTACCAGCTCTTCAGTCACATCATTCGGCATGTTGATGGTCACGCTGATCGAGTGATCTACCCATTTCTGGATCTGTCCCTGCATTTTCACCTTTTTCATGTAATCGACATCGTTACTGGTCGATTTGTAATAAGGCGACAGTTTCACCAGTTCATCAAGTTCTTTCTGTGCGTAGTTTTTAGTGAGATCATGGCCATTTATTTCCATCCACTTCTTAAATCCGTGGTGGAATACCACGTATTCTTCCCAGGAATCACCAACCTCATCTACAAAGTCAACACGTGCTTCCTTGTCATTTGGATTCACTTTACGTCGTCTCTTGTAAACGGGCATGAATACCGGCTCGATTCCCGAGCTTGTTTGAGACATCAGGCTCGTTGTGCCGGTAGGGGCAATGGTGAGCAGGGCGATGTTCCTTCTTCCGTGTTCCAGCATCTGGAAATACAGTTCCGGATCTGCTTCTTTCAAGCGGAGGACGAATGGGTTGTTTTTCTCACGTTCCGCATCGAAGATTGTGAAAGGTCCACGCTCTTTGGCAGCGATCACAGAGGCGCGGTATGCTTCAAGGGCAATGGTTTTATGGATTTCAACGGCAAAGGCAGTGCCTTCGTCGCTGCCATAGCGCAAGCCAAGGGCGGCAAGCATATCACCTTCAGCAGTGATGCCTATTCCGGTCCTTCTTCCTTCATTAGCCTTGGTTTGGATGTTCAGCCAAAGATTCCGTTCTATCCGCTTAATTTCTTCTTGTTCCGGATCGTCATCGATCTTCTGTAAAATGGCATCTATTTTCTCCAGTTCCAGGTCGATAATGTCATCCATCATGCGCTGTGCTGCATGTATGTGTTTTTTGAACAGGTCCCAGTTGAAGGACGCCGCTGCAGAATATGGATTCTCTACATAAGAATAGAGGTTGATGGCCAGCAGCCTGCATGAATCGTACGGGCACAATGGGATCTCACCGCAAGGGTTTGTAGAGACTGTTTTGTAGCCGAGGTCTGCGTAGCAGTCTGGCACGGATTCCTTAATGATGGTATCCCAGAACAAAATACCCGGCTCAGCAGATCTCCAGGCGTTGTGAACAATTTTTTTCCACAACAGGATCGGATCAATTTCTTTCTTATATAGTGGGTTGGTACTGTCGATCGGGTATTGTTGCGTATAGGGCGTTCCAGCTTCTACCGCTTTCATGAAAGCATCGTCAATACGTACGGAAACATTGGCGCCAGTTACCTTGCCTTGTTCCATTTTCGCATCGATAAAGTTTTCAGAGTCCGGGTGTTTAATCGCTACGGACATCATCAGTGCACCACGTCTTCCGTCCTGTGCGACCTCACGGGTAGAGTTAGAGTAGCGCTCCATGAATGGTACGATACCTGTAGAGGTTAAAGCTGAGTTCTTAACCGGTGATCCTTTCGGGCGAATATGTGATAGATCATGGCCTACACCACCACGTCTTTTCATAAGTTGTACCTGCTCCTGGTCGATCTTCATGATCCCGCCGTAAGAATCTGAATTGCCGCCATTGCCAATCACAAAGCAGTTGGATAATGAGGCGATCTGATATGGGTTGCCGATGCCTGTCATCGGGCTTCCCTGAGGGATGATGTACTTAAAGTTGGAGATCAGACTGAATATTTCGTCTTCGGTCATCGGATTGGCGTAGCGTTGCTCGATACGGGCAATTTCCGAAGCAATCCGGCGGTGCATGTCGTCCGGCGTTTGTTCGTAAATGAGGCCATTGGAGTCCTTCAGTGCGTACTTGTTCACCCAGACCCGCGCCGCTAAATCATCACCATCAAAAAATTTCAATGACGCCTGATACGCCTCATCGGCAGTATAGGTGATCTCTTCTTTAACCTGGTTGTCGATTTCCATGATTTTATTGTATTAAGGATGCGTTTTACTGTATTAACTAATGCGCCAAAGGTAATTATTTGAAAACACAACCGCTAGTGGATAATCTAATGTTTACAAATATATTTTGTATAACATTGATTATCAATGCTTTTAATATCTGGATATTCAAAAATGTTTACAAATATTTAAAACTACACGCGAGGCGTCTTTATACTGCTGGTAGCAAGACCGTTAACGATTTCGGCGTTGATTTCTGCTGTCAGATCAAACATAACATCACAATTTTACCCCTGTATGCGGGTTGATGACAGGGCTTCCGCTTCGAACAGCGAAACATTGAGGCTGCGAAATTACGTCTGTTTAATGGAATATTCAACAAGATATTGCAATAAAAATGTTCATCTGCCCGGATGGTCGTCCAACCGGAACCGATACGCTGGTGCAGGGTTCACTGTCACCTTGTTGGAAACGGCATTGGGTTCCGGTTAGGTAACAACATCGTGTGGCAACGTTATCCTTTTGCTGGTTTAATCAGATTTATGTAATTTGAAAACGGATAATTCTTTTTGTGAATGGACGACGTGTTCTCAATAAAAAACGGCAATGTTCAGGCTTTTGAATGTGCATATCGGCAGTGGAGCGACAGGATCTATTTCTTTGTGTTTAAGCAATGCAGATCTGAGGACATTGCAGAAGAGGTGGTGCAGCAGGTCTTTGTGCGGCTATGGGAAAAGCGTGCGAATCTGTCTTTGAACCATAGTCTGAGCACGCAGCTGTATAGGATGTCTACTACCATCTTTATTGATGAGCTTCGGAAGGCTGCACAATGCAGGAAGTATCAGGAAAATCTGCGGCAAAAGGAAGAAGACCTTGTGGAAGATACACTGGAACACAAAGAGACCTTACAGTTGGTGTATAGTGCCATAGACCGCATGCCACCAATGCGCAGGCAGGTGTTTATGATGAGTAGAATGGAGCACCGGTCTTACTCGGAGATCGCAGAAAAGCTTGCAATATCGCCCAAAACAGTCGAGAATCACATTACCCTGGCCCTTAAATACCTCCGGCGGTTCGTCCCCGTCCTCATCCTGACACAATTGCTATAGCCCTGGCTTGAATTATGGTCTTCTCAAAGGCCGCGATGCGAATTAAATCGAGTCATCAGCCAAAACCAGCATAGAAAATTTTCTTTACGATTGGGGGTACTGTCATTTTCATACGTATTAACGGAAATGAAGATAACACCGGAACTGATCAGGCGCTTTTTTAGGAATGAATGTACTGCGGAGGAAGCGGAAGCGGTTTCCACTTATCTAAACGATCACCCGGCACAAGTTGGCGAATTCCTTGAGGAGAAAGAATGGGAAACGATGCCTGCTTCTTCAATGGACAACGATAAAAAACAGGCTATATTCGATCAGATTGGCACTCAGGTCCAAATTAAACGGACGATTAAAAGAAATTATTACTGGCTTGCCGTCGCAGCCTCGATGATGGTTGTGCTCACGGCCGGCCTGTTGATGAGAAACAAGCCGCTTCCTCCAACGAAATCAAAGAAGGCTGATGTTGTTTATACACTCGTTAAGATCAACTATGGGAATGAGGATCTTCCATTGAAACTTGAAGATGGATCATTAATCCTGCTGAAGCCTTCCAGTGAACTCCAATATCCGGAACATTTCAGGGGCAAGGAGCGACGATTCTCCCTAAAGGGAGAGGCCCGTTTTATCGTCGCCAAAGACCCCAACCGGCCCTTTATTGTTCATGCAGGTGGCACAACGACGACCGCGCTGGGGACAGCGTTTACGATTTCCGCACAGCCGGGTCGCGAGGACATCAAGATTGTACTGCATGAAGGTAAAGTCGTTGTAAAGCCGGAACTGCAGCTGAAAGCTGCACCTATGGAGGATTTATATCTTGTTGCGGGTGAAGCAGTCACCGTGAACATCAATACGCACCTGGCTGTGCTCAGCCGGCCCAAACGAAAACCGGCTAAGCCGATCAAACCATTGGCACCGCGTCCGAAGGCGGATCTTGAGTTTAAAAACAAAAGTCTTACTGAGGTATACAAAACGCTCGAACAGGAATTCCACGTGCGCATATCTTATCCCGTTCCTGAAATCTCCGACCGCTATTTCACGGGAACCTTTAAGCGCGACAGCTTGACGCTTAATAAGGTTATTCAGGAGTCCGCATTGCTGAATGACCTTAAAGTGGAAAGACGGGATGGCGATTATTACCTCAGCATAAAACCAAATACCCACAATAACCAAATTAAATAACCATTAAACATTGAGTAGTATGACAAAACATTTATCAGGAATTGCAAAAAGAGGGATTCAGCGAATACTTCTGGTTTGCTCCGTTGTCTTGCTGGCAAACGGAAGCGTAAGCGCCCAGCAGGGTGCTTCAGTAACCGGGGTGGTGAAGGACCCAAAAGGCCTTACACTGCCCGGCGTTTCTGTGCAGATTGAAAACAAGGCGACCAATTTCAAGAGTACAGTAGCAACAAACGCCAACGGTATGTTTTCTGCCGCGGGGATACCTGCCGGAGGTGGATACACATTCACCTTCAGTTCCATCGGGTTTAAACCCAAGGTACTGGAGAATTATACGATTAAACCCACAGACAAGTTATCAATTGCAGTAAGTCTGGAGGAGGATGCAACGATGCTGAGTGATGTCGTGATCACGGCACTCGGTATCAAGCGAAACAAAAAGGCATTGGGCTACAGCATGGCAGAACTGAAGGGTAATGAGCTTACGCAGGGTAGTGAAGTGAATGTAGCCAACTCCCTTTCGGGTAAAGTCTCTGGTGTTCAGGTAAGCCGTGCGTCTTCAGGCTCCGGAGGATCGTCAAAAGTAGTTATCCGGGGAAATAACTCTCTTATCGGAAACAGTCAGCCGCTTTATGTGGTGGATGGTGTGCCCATCGACAACCAGAATATCGGTGCGGCGAGCAGCACTGGCGGAACCGATTACGGTGATGGAATTTCCAACATCAACCCGGATGACATTGAGACAATATCGGTGCTTAAAGGGCCGAATGCGGCTGCACTTTATGGGCAGCGTGGTAGCAATGGCGTAATTCTGATCACGACAAAAGCCGGTAAAGCCGGAAAGGGAATGAACATCCAGTTCCAGTCGGATTATTCGATGGGAACAGCTCTGGTCTCACCTGACTTTCAGAACGAGTACGGACAGGGTCTGAATGGCGATTTTACCCACTTCAGAAAAGATGACGGCAGTATCGTCACCATGGCGCAGGCCGTTGCGGGCGGATTTACCGGAAGACCAAAGGTTAGTGGTGGCCGCGACAGGCTTACCCGTTCAAGCTGGGGTGCGAGAATGGAAGGTCAGACCTATGAAGATCAATGGGGCAATGTGCTTTCCTTTACGCCACAGCCGGATACCTATACCGGATTTTTCCAAACGGAACAACAACTTACAAACAATTTGAGCGTTGAAGGCGGGAATGAAAAAGTGAACTACAGGCTATCGTACAACAATACGTATGTAGATGGATATGTGCCAACCAATACGCTGCGCCGGAACAGTATCAATCTGCGCACCCAGGCAGCGATCACGGATAAATTCCACCTGGACGCCAAGCTGAACTATATTCTGCAGGATGCAGCCAACAGGCCTACGCTATCTGATGCCTCAGACAACCCGGCATACCTGCTGATCAGCCAGCCCAGAAGTATCCCGATGAGCGTTCTAGGACAGTATGCCTGGACAGCTTCGGATGTAGCCGGACAGCTGGGTTACTCAAATCCTGTAGTCGGACTGGAAAAAACATATGCCACAAACAGCTCTACCGCTAATCCTTTCTGGACGATAAATAACACCAGGAACACCGACCACAGGGACAGGGTGATTGGCTTGTTAAGGTTATCTTACGACATTGCCCCATGGTTGAAGTTGAGTTCTACAGCAGGTACCGACTTTTATACCGATCAGCGGTTGCGCTACCGCGCGGTAAACACTTACCAGAGTTTAAACCGTAGAGGAGACATGAGTGAGAACGTGATCCGCGTGCGGGAAGATAACTTCGACGTTTTGTTGAATAGTAATTTCAAGATTAAGGATGATTTCAGCATCACCCTGAACGCAGGTGCCAGTCACCTGAACCGTTCGCTGCGCCAGACGGGCAACACCGGGAACCAGTTCATTGTGCCTGACCTGTACGTGATCAACAATACCTTAACAAACTCCTATATTTTTGACCTGGTACAATCGCAGATCAACTCGGTGTACAGTTCAGGTCAGATCAGCTATAAAGACTATTTATTCCTGGACCTGTCGGCGAGAAATGACTGGTCGTCTACACTTTCAAAGAACAACAATTCTTTCTTTTACCCGTCAGCAAGTGCGAGTTTCATTGCTTCTGATGCATTCAACTTTCAAAGCAATACCGTACGCTATTTAAAATTCAGGGGCTCTATTGCACAAGCGGGTAGTTCGGGGAATCCGTACCAGCTCACCGGTACATACAGCCTGGATCAGTATTCACATGGAGGTGTGCCTTTGGCATCTTTTACCTCCATCATCCCGGATAAAAACCTAAGAAACGAGTTGACAACTTCCGTTGAGTTCGGGTCTGACCTGGAGCTCTGGGGTGGCCGGCTCGGGTTTAGTTTCACCGTTTATCAGGCATCTACAAAGAATCAGATTCTTGATGTGCCGATTGCTCCATCCAGTTTGTTCAATACCATGCGTATCAATGCCGGCGAAATCCGGAATCGTGGTATAGAGCTTGCGTTGAATGCGACACCTGTGAAAACAGCTTCTGGATTTACCTGGAAGACGACCTTCAACTTCAATAAGAACCAAAACAAGGTGTTGTCACTTACAGAGGGTGTCGATAGGTTCATCATGGGCTCGGACCGCGGGATCAATGTGGTTGCGGAAGTTGGCCGGCCATTTGGCGAGCTGATCGGGACGCAGTTTGCCTGGGTGAAAGATGAAAACGGAAACAGGTTGATCGACCCGGATTCCGGGCTTCCACTGCGCAGCACCGGACGTGTGGTTCAGAATATCGGTAATGCACAGCCGAAATGGTTGGGTGGTTTCTTCAACTCATTCACGTATAAAGGTCTGACCTTAAACGCGCTGATCGATATCCGCCAGGGCGGAATGATCTTCTCGCAAAGCAACAGGGAGGAAATCATTTACGGTACGACGAAGAAGACCCTTCAGGGAAGAGACGGGTCGTATGTGGCTTCTGGCATGGTTGCAAAAAAGAATGCAGACGGAAGCTGGTCAAGCACAGGTGTCGAAAATTCGAAGGGCGTGAAAGCACAGGATTACTGGAATCTCGTGGCCAGCGATAAAGAAGTGATGGTGTCTGAGGAGATGCTGAACGATGCAAGCTATATCGCGATGCGTGAACTGAGCATTCGCTATCAGCTGCCAACAAGATACATTCCGACATCAAAAATTAAAAGTGTTGCTGTGGGTGTTTATGGCCGGAACTTGTTCTATTTCCAGCGCAAGACAGATGGCTTCTCTCCGGAGTCCTCTTCGTTCAACACCTCGAATTCCTCCATTGGGATTGAGTCTACCTCCTTACCGATGCTTAGAAACATAGGCTTTAATTTAAGTGTAGCATTCTAGAACAGTTTTAAGTGTATCTGTATAAATATAAAACGATGAAAGAAATTATAAAAAAAGCGCTCTGCGGGTTAACCATGGTCATGGTCTTAAACTCCTGCACGAAGAATTTCGAGGAGCTGAATACACCACCAACATCTGTAACGACAATAGATCCTGCGCTTATTTTCTCCAAAGTGCTGCGTGACGGTACCTTTGCAGAAGGAGGGGAACTGCCAAACAACAAATTCGGGTCCTGGATCCAACATTGGGCCGGGGGGCAGGTTGTGCCGGTATCCAGATATCTGGAGTCTTCTGAAGACCTCATCTGGGAGCAGCATTATTCGCTGATCAAAGACTTGAAACAAATCAGCTATGAGCTGCGCGGTAAAGAAAGCGATCCCTCCGGCCGCTCAAAGCTGGCGATAGCGAAGATCTATGAAATCAGCATCTGGCAACGACTGACCGATCTTTTTGGTGATGTGCCCTACAGTCAGGTGACCAAGAACCCGGATGAGCTGCAGGTAACGCCTGCGTTTGATACACAGGAAAGCATCTATACTTCCCTTATTGCCGACTTAAACACCGCTCTTGCGCAGCTAACGGATGGTGACGAGAGCTATGGCAGTGCCGACTTCTTTTACAATGGAAATATCGCCAAGTGGCGGAAGTATGGAAATTCCCTGAAACTCCGTTTGGGGTTGAGGTTACGTTATGCCGATCCGGCACTTGCACGGACAACGGTAGAGTCGGCGATGTCACAGTCCCAATTGCTTTTTTCGGCAAATGCCGATAATGCTGCTGTGCCGACCTTCAACAATGCACAGCCGGTGAATTCGAACCCGTTGTTGCGTCAGGTACTTACCGGAAGTTCAGATCTGCGTTACCTTGCAGATGCACTGGTCAGCCGGTTGAAGACGGATAACGACCCGCGGCTGCCGTTATTGGCCCAGCCAACGATCAACAGTGTGAAAGCAGGAGCACCGGATTATGCAGGTATTGGCGTCGCGCTGACGGATGCGCAGCTTGCGCAGGTTATCCGCGACAACTATTCAACACCGTCGTTGAATACCTGGTTCAGCTCCACCATACAGCCGATACCGACCTATGCATTAACCTATTCCGAAGTGTGCTTTTTCAAAGCAGAAGCAGCGCTTCTGGGCTGGGGTGCCTCGGCAGCCGATGCAGAAGTATTCTTTAAGGCTGGAGTAAGCGCAGCCTTTCAGCTTGCACCATATTCCATAACTGCGGTGCCTGCAGATTACGAAAATACGGTGCTGTCTTTCGCCGGTTTGTCAGATGACCAAAAACTGGAGAAAATCATGACCCAGAAGTGGATTCACTTATTTGGGCGCAACTACGAGGCATTCTCAGAGTGGCGCAGGACCGGTTATCCGGTATTAACACCAGGAAGTAACCCCGGATCTACTGGCGGGCAGATACCGCGCCGTGCGATCTACTCCACAAGGGAATCACAACTGAACAATGCCAATTACCAGGCTGCGGTGGGGCGTTTATCCAATGGAGATTCGTTCCTTTCCAAAGTTTGGTGGGATAAGCGATAAGTAGTTGAAGTAAATAATAGATAAATAACTGAATTAAAGAGAAAGGGTCCGGAAGTTAATTCCGGACCCTTTGTATATTCGCGAGATATCGAACGTCGCAATTGAAAATCTTAGTTGCGCCCTTAAAGTATCTTAAAAGTCAGCGCGTAGTTTGTGGTTTTTTAATATAACGCGTTTAATGTGTCTTGATCCACTGCCCGAACTGATATCCGAGAAAAGCGATTTGCGTTAAGACAGCAACGGAGAATACGCCGAGTACAATCTGAAGCGCTGGGTTTGTGTTTGATGTTTTTTCGGCCATGGTTTAAAATTAAGAGGTGCTTTATTGAGTGTTGACGAATAGCAATATAGTTGTTTGTTCCTGGTTTTTGCTGATTTATAAACTTTTATGATGAATTATCGTTAATATCGATGAGCCTTCTGGTGTTCAGGAGGCCGTAAAATCAATACATATGGGCATCACATTAGATCTTGCAGAAAAGTTGTCGCGGGCAGCCAAAGAAAAAGCACAGGAAATAGACGTTCCAATGAACATCGCCATTGTCGATGAAGGGGCAAACCTCGTCTCCTTTCACCGGATGGACAATGCCTGGTTGGGATCAGATCAATCGACATTGCGATCAAAAAAGCGAAGACGGCACGTTTCTTTGACATGGATTCCGGCGAAATTGGCAAGTTGTCGCAACCGGGCGGGCCATTGTACAACATCGAGCATTCTAATGGTGGATTGATCACCTTTCCCGGAGGTGTTGTGCTACGGAACAGCGACGGTAAAATTGTCGGCGCTATTGGTGTATCAGGTGGCTCAGTGGAGCAGGATCACGAAGTAGCGGCTGCAGGATCATCCATGTGTTCGTCCATGATGTAACCTAATTCCATGTAATTTTGTCACAACTGAAATTCATGGCACAATTTTTCGTAAATTTGCATGGTTAAACGGGGCTGACGTAGTTAATCAGACCTTTTTAACTTAATGTACTGGGGCCGTTTTGGATTTGACAGGGTGAAGCTAAGTATGTTAGCATGCAGTGCGTTGTACGGAGAGCACTTTAAAGAGAACGTTCACACTTTGATTGGCGAAAATAACTACGCCTTAGCTGCCTAATTTAGAATTACGCAAGCTTTTGTTCCTCTAACTGCTGCATTGTTAGGTTAGAATCAGGAGCATCGAAATAACAATGCTGGCCATTGCAAGGTACGGTGCAGTGGCGAGATAAAGTACCTAAGGAGAAAGTCAAGGTAGGTTTCCGGCCCGGCTGATCCCGAAAATCAAATGGAAAATAAGCATGTAGAAGGCATAATTTATCGCACAACTGGACAAGGGTTCGAACCCCTTCGGCTCCACAAAAAGGGGATGGTTGAAAAATCATCCCCTTTTTTTTGGTATAAACCACGTAACCTTTTCCTTGGTTTCAATGCATGAAGCTCAACATAGAAGCTTCGCTAAATGACATTCTTACCTGTCGCCATTTTCCTTGTTCTTTCTACACTTTATTAAATAGAAAGGGTAATTCTCTGTTACCTCCGTTACTTCAAAGAGACCCGAATTGCCGAATTCTTCTTCTATGGATTGCCTGTCATAAAAGAATATTTTTACTCCACCGAACATTTCAAATCTGTCTTTGCTAACGTATGTTCCTTGTTTATAGGTTTTTGCTTCCTTCGTAATTGCGGTGAAAAGCATAAATCCATTTTCTTTTACTTGATTATAACAGTCGTTGATCAGCTTTTCTCTTTCATTTTTATCCAACAAGTAAATCAATCCATAACAAAATATGCCATCATACAAGTTATTGTCAAAAGGCATATCGGTTACAGATCCATGATAGATGGTCAGATCGTTTGCGAAATATCTTTCGGCTAACTTGATCGCAGTTTGTGAAATTTCAATTCCAGTAACCGTCATGCCGTTCTCCTTGAAGATTTGGGCATTCCGTCCATAGCCAATGCCCGGGATAAGTACGTCTTTTACTTTGTTTTCAACAAAGAAATCCTTTGCCACTACAGCAGATCTTGCGGGTTCAGAACCCCACATTTCTCCTTTGTCCTTAAATGCTTCTTCCCAAAATGCTGTCATGGTTCTCCTTTTTATGCAAATCCTTTACTAAAACCGCTCGTTCGTCAGTTCTCCGTTTACCACTGCTCCGGCTAAATTGCCACTATAAACCGCCTTGGCCACGGAACGCATCATACTCGAATTGTCGCCACAAGCAAAGACATCCTGAACCGTTGTCTTCTGGAAGGCGTCAACTTTGATGTGGCCGTCTTCAGTAATTTCGCAACCAAGAGAAGAGGGAATGTCCGACTGCTGCAAAAAAGGAATTGCAGCATATGCGACATCGAACGGCATTTTGGTATGATCATCGAAAACTACGCTGTGGATCTGCCCTTTTTCGTATTCGAATCTACGGATCTGTGTCTCCCTCACTTCTATATTGTGTTTTTTCAGCTTATCCCGCTGCGCTGAAGTAAAATCACCTTTTCCATTGCTTAGCACCGTAATGCTGTCTGTCAGATTGCTGACCAATGAAGCAAGATGGAATGCTCTTTCTCCGTTTGCAATAATTGCTGTGTTTTGCTCACGGTACTCATATCCGTGACAGTAAGGGCAATGAACAATGGAAATACCCCAGCATTCTGCGAATCCAGGTAGGTCTGGCATGATATCTTTTATACCGCTCGCAAAAATCAATTTCCTTGCTTTGAATGTATCGCCTGCACTTGTCGTAATTTCAAAGCCATCGGCTGTTCGCGTCCCACCGATAGCAAGTCCTTCGTAAAATTTCACGGTGTCATACGCTTCAACTTGCGCTCTGGCAAGCGTTGAAATCTCTTTTGGTGTTTTACCGTCCTGTGTGAGGAAGTTGTGTGAATGTGGCGTCTGCCTGTTGCAGGGGAGGCCGCTGTCAATTATCAAAACCTTACGCAATGAACGTCCTAATGCCATTGCAGCAGAGAGTCCTGCGTAACTTCCACCGACTACGATTACTTCGTAATGTTTAGCGTTTTTCATACGACCGTGTTTGTAAACGCAGAGCGAAAGTTTGGGGTTGCGGATGCTGGCGTAACGCCATTAATTTGCAACTTCCATTTTTTCACCTGCATAATCTACTCACAAAGGTAGCTGAAGTATTCATTAATGCAACTTTGTCGCAATAATATTTATACCTAACTTTACGGAATGATGAAACGTAGGAATACGGCAACCCAAGAAGCTGTTTTGTCTGTATTGACAGGTAGAGGGAAGGCAATGAGCCAGGATGCTATTGTAAAACAGATGCAGGTTGATGCTGATCGCGCAACCATTTACAGAATATTAAACCGGTTTTGCGAAGATGAGATCGTCCATAAGATTGTTGCCGATGATGGGAAACAGTATTTTGCTGTGTGTGTAAAGTGTGACGATAGAGCTGTTCCAAGAAATCACTTTCATTTTCGCTGCACACAATGTGAAACCATTGAGTGTCTTCCTGCGGGTGTGGAGTTTTCGGTTCCTGAAAAATATACCGTCCAGCAGATGAACTGTATCCTTGTCGGTGTTTGTAAAGAATGCGCCTAGTTACCGGGCAATTTATTCTCCTGCATTAATTTCTCAACCTCCGATTCTAATTTTGGTAACTGGTTCATAACTACAATCGTCAATAGACGAAATGGCAACAAGGAATATCCGTCAAAAGTTTATTTCCTCAGTGGTCATAACACAGGGATCTTTTGCTTATTGATACTTTGAAGTAAATAGGGGTTGGTTATTGTTTCTTCTGCCACGAGGTCTACACTTTTTTTAAGAAGGCTTTGAAGTGCATAGATAAGCTGAAAATAGTTTTCGCCATACGCTGTGTAATCAAGATCAGGTTTAAAACTTACCATGAAGTCAATATCGCTATCATCCGTCATGGTTCCCTCTGCGGCACTGCCAAATAAATGAGCTCTAACGACGCCGTATTGTGTCATCAGGGCCCTGATTTGTGATAAATTCGATTTAACTAAGCTATTCATATTTATTATTGTAGCCGGGTATATTCAAATTTACGATTAATAGTATAAAACTACTAACCACCGAACACTATCAATGCCGGACAAGGGTTCGAACCCCTTCGGCTCCACAGAAAGCAGGTCTAAACTGAGCTTTAAACGCACGGGGCTAGCCATTGCCGCGTCTCTTGTTCAACCCTAAAGGAAATGCAGGCTTGATCGGGTACCTTTTTAAAAATCTTCAACTAGTTGAACTTTTTTGCAGCCGGGGCGGGCGACCTTTGGTTTATGGAAAATATAAAAAGCATAGAAGAAATCATTCTCATCTACACCGATGCGTGGAATGAGACCGGGCGTGAAGCCATCCGCGAAAAGATCGACCAATGCTGGTCGCCTGAAGGGACATTCACCGACAAGGTAACGGACACCATTACCGGGAGGGATGCCATTACCGACCTTATTATCAGTTCGTACGACCAAATGGGTCCGCGGACCTTTACGGTACTGGCCGAGCCGGCTACGCACCACCGCAGTGGTCGTTTCCGATGGCTCGCTACC
>JARKUW010000107.1 GCA_029851965.1 Bacteroidota bacterium
ATCCAGGCCATTGGCAGTTGTGCGGCTGCAGTTGCATCGGTTGCTATGGTTCGAGACTTTTTCCCTGTTAAGGACAGTGCCAGGATTTTTTCGCTTTTAATGTTAGTCGTAGGCGTGTCCCCTATGCTTGCCCCTACTGTAGGAAGTTACATCACCGTTCTTTTTGGATGGCATGCGATCTTTATTGCCCTTCTTATTCTTGGTCTGTTGAACCTGCTCACAACAATATTTATACTTCCGGACAATTTCAAACCAGACATCAACATCTCGCTAAAGCCTTCACCAATTATTAAAGGATTTTTAGCAGTTGCGTTCCAGCCCGAATTTTTTACTTATGCGTTTACAGGTGCAATTTCGTTTGCGGGACTATTTGCTTACGTGGCCGGATCACCAGTAGTATTCATGGAGGTTTTCAAAGTCAGCACAGAGATGTACGGCTGGATCTTTGCTTTTTTATCGATAGGATTGATAGGTTCAAGCCAGGTTAACAGCCAGCTGCTGAAGAAATATACAAGTGCCCAAATCATTCCTATTGCCATAATTTGCCAGGTGCTTCTAACAATTGCGTTCTACATCGGTACTGCTTACAACCTGATTGGCGTCTTCGGCGCAATTTCATTTTTATTCCTCTTCCTGGCGTGTATTGGTTTTACAAATCCGAATACCGTTGCGCTGACACTCGCTCCGTTTCGTAAGAATGCAGGAACGGCATCTGCTTTAATGGGTGCGATTCAAATGGGGATAGGTGCGATCGCTGCTTCTGCATTGAGCGTCTTTCACACCAAATCTGCAGTGCCTATGATTCTGGTTATGTTTACAACATCAATTTTGTCACTTATCGTTTTATTGATCGGCAGACCATTCATTTCAAAGCGGGTAACCAGCTGACCAGCAATAAACCAGAATATCTTTCATCCTTAATTTCGGAGCTTTCTTGCAATTAAAATAAACAATTGCCTGATGTAACTGTTGAAAAGTAAATTTAAGACTAAAAGATATGTTCACTAAAATCAAGCATATTGCCGCTTTGGCAGCTGGTAAAAAGGTATTGAATTCAACTGACAGCTACCATCTTGGAACAGGCAAAAGAATCATCTCGATACTGGCAGGGGCTTATATTTTCAGACGCGGTGTAAAAAACATAACAAAGAGCCCGATCATGGCGATACAGGAACTTGCTTTAGGCGGGTTACTCCTATACAATGGAGCAAGTGGAACAAACGGGCTAAACTCCCGTCCACAACCCAGGATCTCTGATATCAGGCAAAATCAAATTCAGGGAAATGACCCTGATGCTCCCGTACCTGAGTTCGTCTAGTGGCAGGTAAGGTTTGATTTTTTATGGTTGCCATCAGTATCAAGCACCGAAAATCCCAAGTTTTCTAAGGAATGGCTTACCTCTGCGTCGAAGTTCCTTTAACGCCTTGTCTTTCACCTGGCGCACCCGCTCCTTGCTTAGCCTCAAGAGTAACGCAATATCGTCGAGTTGCAGTGGATGCAATTCCCCGATACCTAAATATAGACGCATCACTTGTGCCTCTCTCTTCGGTAATGAATTTAGGAGTTGGAGCAGATTTTCGGTCAGAGATAGCTTGATCAACGGTTCATCTGTATCTGGGCAATCGCACTTTAAGACTTCTATCAATGTTTTCTCCTTATCAGCGTTCAAGCTCGAGTTTAAGGAAATATTGAGCCGGCCGTTGGTTAAATAATCTTCAATTTTCAAGTCTTCTACGCCCATACGTTCCGCAATCTCTGTGATTGTTGGGCTCCTTTGCAGCTCCTGTTCTAACCGTGCACATGCTTTATTCGTTCTTGAGATGCCATAAACCTGATTAAAGGGAAGCTTAACTGTTCTGGTTTGCTCGGTTACTGCCTGCATTACAGACTGTCTGATCCAATGTACGGCAAATGAAATAAACCTGAATCCTTTCGTCTCATCAAATTTTGATGCCGCTTTTATGAGCCCGATATTCCCTTCATTAATTAAATCTCCCAGACTTAATCCCTTATGCTGATACTGCTTTGCTACAGAAACGACAAACCGCAGGTTACTCTCAATCAACTTCTCGACAGCACGTGCCTCACCAGTACGGATCATCTGACAAAGCAGTACCTCCTGGTCGATTGTGAGCAACTTTATCTTACTTATATCATGTAAATACTTGTCTAAAGAAAGCGCATCCCTGTTTGTAATTGTAGCGGTAATCCGTTTTTGTTTCATGTTTTCTTTGTTTAGAATTAACTAGTAAATTTATTTAACTCTAATTTTCAATTTTAACTTATAGAATCAAAATGCTTTTAACATTTTGGTGAAAACAACTACGATATCTACATATCTGTAGATTTTACGCCTATTTGTGGCGTGTGGCAAAGGGTTTTCCGGCTTTTAAAAAGCAATCATCTCGTAATATTTTCTTTTTTATTAAAACTTATCACTTTTAAAATATGTGACTAAAGCAAACTCGGGACGATATGTCGTACTAAATTCAACGAATAGCGCTCATTGCTGGTGTATAGTTGGTCATTTATGCATTTTCAGGCTGTACATAGATCGATCGTCAGGATTTGAAGCTTAATTTTTAGTCAGGTTCATTATTTTACAGCATCAACGATCAGAAATAAATTTCGAAATAATAAACATTTATTTATTCATGACATTTATTTTCACGTTAAAAGTTTTATTCAGCTAATTTTTCTATATTTATTCAATGGGGATTACTTAAACATTCTCACTTAGCACTCTCATTTTATGGCAATCAAATTTGACGAACTCGATAAAAAGCTGATATTACTCCTGTCCGACGGTACTCCCATCAACATGAAAATTCTTGGGGCACAGCTCAACATCAGCATGACACCACTTCGAAGGCGCATTGCCAAACTTGAACGAGCGGGGTACCTTAAGTGCAAACGAACGATAGATCAAAGTAAGTTTCCTCAATGTGTCGCAATGAACCTACATGTGCTCCTTAAAGAAAAAACGGAATCAACATTAAGCTTGTTTGAAGCCGAACTATCAAGATTGGAATGTGTGACCAGAATAGAGCTTACAGGCAGTTTGGATTACTCCATATACTGCCTTTTCAGAGACAAATTTGAGAAGGACGACTTTCTTCTACACAAGATCTGCCTGCTGCCAGGGATCAGAGACTATAAGTCTGATGACATCCTAAAAACGATTGAACCGCGAAATTTTCGATTTTTGTAAGTTACCAAACGGTCATGGGCCATTACCACTCAATAATTACAAGCCATTGACCTGTTCGGCAGAATCTTCAACTTAAAACTTTTACTTTTGTACCATAAAAATGAAGAATGAGTAAAAGGGGTAGAATTTTAGTAGCCATGAGTGGCGGGGTGGACAGTTCGGTAGCTGCAGTTATGTTACATGAGCAAGGTTATGAAGTGATTGGCCTTACTATGAAGACCTGGGACTACGCGACTTCCGGAAGCAGCAGCAAGGAAACAGGATGCTGTAGCCTTGACAGCATCAACGACGCACGTGCGCTTGCTGTGAACTACGGATTTCCACACTATATCCTTGACATTCGTGATGAGTTTGGTGATTATGTCATCGACAACTTTGTTGATGAGTACCTGTCAGGTCGTACACCCAACCCCTGCGTACTTTGTAATACGCACATCAAATGGGAAGCCTTGTTAAAACGGGCCAATAAACTTGACTGTGAGTTCATCGCAACAGGCCATTATGCAAATGTAAGACAGCACGACAATGGTCGCTACGTCATATCAAAGGGTCGTGACGAGAACAAAGACCAGTCCTATGTGCTATGGGGCGTCTCACAGGAGAATCTCTCAAGAACTCAGTTTCCGCTAGGCTCATTTACTAAAGCAGAAATCAGACAAATGGCTCTGGATATGGGCCAGGAAGAACTTGCTAAAAAGAGTGAAAGTTATGAGATCTGCTTTGTACCTGACAATGATTACCGCTCTTTCCTGAGACACAAAGTCGGTGACCTGGAAGAACGTGTTTCGGGTGGAAACTTCATCCTTAGTAACGGAATGATTGTAGGCCAGCATAAAGGATACCCATTCTATACCATTGGGCAACGTAAAGGCCTTGGTATTGCGTTTGGCGAACCAATGTTTGTAATAAAAATCCTTCCTGAAAGCAACTCGGTTGTGCTCGGTAAAGCAGAGGAGTTGGAAAGAGCCGAAGCAATGGTGAGAAATGTCAACTTATTGAAGTATGAACAAATAACGGAACCATTGGAAAATGTAATCACCAAAATACGTTATAAAGATGCCGGTATGTTAAGTACCATAAAACAAGAAGGTGACAGGATCAGCGTGGTATTCGATCATACGGTCTCTGCAATAGCCCCTGGGCAATCAGCCGTTTTTTATGAAGGCAACGATCTTTTGGGTGGTGGCTTTTTATGCTAGCCCTTAACTTAAAAGCAAAAGAACGTACAGCTCGAATCACAATATCGCATTTACAATACAGAGATTAATTTCTATCAGTACCTTTTCTCAAAAGCGTATCTGATATTCACGCTTTGCAAATGTTGAATTAATAAAAAAGGGTACTCACTTACGTTGAGCACCCTTTTTCAGTTATATAGCGGTCTGCCTACAAATTCTTAGTGATCTCTTCACTCATTGGAGTTACTTTAGACCGGAAGCGGTGTACCAGCTGGCCCTTTTCGTTTATTAAAAACTTTTCAAAGTTCCATTTTATCTCACCTTTAAAGTCCGGATTATCCTGGGTTGTGAGGTATTCAAAGAGTGGATTGATGTCCTGTCCTTTCACACTTACTTTCTCACTTAAGAGGAACGTTACCCCAAAATTCTTTTTACAAAATTCCTTGATCTCCGTGTTTGTACTAAGCTCCTGACCCCCAAAGTTTCCTGCGGGAAAACCAATCAGCACAACTTCTTTCCCGTACTGCTTATGCAGCTTTTCCAAAGCTTCGTATTGCGGCGTGAAACCACACTTCGAAGCGGTGTTGACGATCAGTATTTTCTTTCCTTTAAAAGATGACAGTTTCAGCTCCTTGCCATCTATGGTCTTAATCTTGAAATCATAAACAGATTTCGGAGGTGTAAAAATTAAGGTAAGTAGAATTAATAAAGTATTCATTTTCGTGGTTTTTATAGGTTAAGCGATCGTTGAAAATTATGTTTATATAAATATAAGAATATATTCAACCCCGTAGTTGTGAAAGCCAAAAATATATGCGCAGCGCATAATTTATTAAAGTTGTTTTTCATATTAAATGATGTTGAATTTTGAATTTCGGCTTATTTATAGCTTTATTTGCAGAAAAACGTTCTGAATGGCGAAGAATTTATTGATAGTCGAGTCTCCTGCAAAAGCAAAAACGATAGAGGGTTATTTGGGAAAAGATTTTCTTGTTAAATCGAGTTATGGACACATACGCGATTTAATCAAGGGAGACACGGCAATAAATATTACCGATAATTTTTCCCAGACCTATGAAGTCCCCTCTGATAAAAAGCAGCTTGTATCCGAGTTAAAAAAGCTTGCAAAAAGTGCAGAAATGGTATGGCTCGCATCCGATGAGGACCGTGAGGGAGAAGCCATTTCATGGCACCTGTTTGAAACACTTGGACTGAAGGAAGAAAAGACCAAACGAATTGTCTTTCATGAAATTACAAAACCTGCGATACTCAAAGCCATTGAGGCTCCACGTACAATAGATTACAATTTGGTTTATGCTCAGCAGGCCAGAAGAGTTCTGGACCGTTTGGTTGGTTTCGAGCTCTCGCCGGTACTGTGGAGGAAGATCAAGCCATCTTTATCTGCGGGGCGTGTTCAGTCTGTAGCCGTGCGTTTGATCGTGGAGCGCGAACGGGAAATCAACAAATTCAGTTCCACAGCTGCGTTCCGTATTACGGCGCTGTTCAACAATGGCAACCCACGCGAGATCGTTCGCGCTGAACTACCGCAGAGATTTGAGAACGAAGCGGACGCCGAGCAGTTCCTGAAGGATTGTGTTCAGGCCGCATTCTCCGTTACAAACCTGGATACAAAACCTGCCAAACGAAACCCTGCGGCTCCTTTTACAACTTCTACATTGCAACAGGAGGCTTCAAGGAAGTTGGGATATTCCGTTTCCAGAACAATGCAGATTGCGCAGCGTCTGTATGAAAGCGGAAAAATAACCTATATGCGAACCGACTCGGTAAATCTCTCCGAGACAGCGATTCAGGCAGCGGCCAATGAAATAAAATCAGCATACGGCGAAAAGTATCATAAGCCCCGCACCTATAAGACGAAGTCTGCAGGCGCACAGGAGGCGCATGAGGCCATTAGACCAACATACTTTAATCACCATACAGTTGCCGGAGATAGTTCCGAGCAGCGCCTGTACGAGCTGATCTGGAAAAGAGCTATAGCTTCTCAGATGAGCGAGGCCCTATTTGAAAGAACCACCGCACAGATCGGAATCAGCACCCGAAAAGAAAATTTAGTTGCCGAAGGAGAAGTGCTCAAATTCGATGGATTTCTCAAAGTATATCTGGAATCCAGTGATGATGATGAAACTGATGACGCATCCGGCAACAATATACTGCCTCCATTAACCAGAGGCCAGCAACTGGTTCTCCAGGAAATGAATGCGACGGAGAGATTTTCACGTCCTCCTGCCCGCTACACGGAAGCAAGCCTGGTCAAGAAACTAGAAGAACTGGGAATCGGCAGGCCTTCTACGTACGCCCCCACAATCTCAACGATTCAAAATCGTGGCTATGTCGTAAAAGAAGACAGAGATGGACGGACACGTTCCTTCAACTCGATTTTGTTAACCAATGGCGCTGTTACCAAACAAACCAAAACTGAAATTACAGGTGCAGAGAAGGGGAAACTTTTCCCAACGGACATCGGAGAAGTGGTGAACGACTTTCTTGTCGAGCATTTTAAAGACATAGTCGATTTTAACTTCACAGCATCAGTGGAAAAAGAATTCGATGAAATTGCCCAGGGACTAAAGGAATGGACCAGTATGCTCCACTCCTTCTATA
>JARKUW010000116.1 GCA_029851965.1 Bacteroidota bacterium
TAACAATTCCGATTACGGAGACAAGTGGTGCCCTTAATTCATGAGATATGCTATAGATAAATCTATTCAGTTCGTCGTTAGTCTTTTCAAGTTCTGAAATCTTGTTGCGGAGGTCTATTTTAGCTTTGTAAGCATCGTAAGCATTCTTTATGGAGTTATGAAGTTCAAGATCGCTCCAGGGCTTGGTAATATATCTGTACACGTCTCCATGATTTATCGCGTCGGCAAGTGCTTCGATATCCGTGTAACCAGTTAATAAAATACGAATGGGATCAGGATAAGTGTCTTTTATGCTTTTGAAGAATTGTACGCCAGTGGTTTCTGGCATTTTTTGATCCGCAATAATTACATTGATGTCTATGTTCTGCAAGATCATCAAGCCTTCAGCGGCTGATATGGCGGTATATATTTCATATTGCCGCCTGAAGCTTGCCTTGAAGGCTTGTAGATTATGTTCTTCATCATCGATGTAGAGAACCTTAACAGACGGAGTATCCATGATAAATCCTTTTTCTAATTTACAGGCAATGTAATAATAAATTCAGTACCCTCGCCAATATTAGATAAAACATCAATGTTGCCCCGGTGACTTTCTATAATTCTGAACACGATGGATAAACCTAAGCCGGTACCTTCACCAACATCCTTGGTTGTAAAGAACGGTTCAAAGATCTTCTGTTTGGTTTCTTCAGACATACCTGAACCGGAGTCTTTGATGCTGATCTTCACGAAGCTTTCTTCCTGCCATGTACGCACCGTAATCTGCTCTTCCTCACGCTGTGTATCTTTGTTTTTTATAGCATGAATACCGTTGGAAATGATGTTCATGAACACCTGATTGATTTTTCCAGGTAAGCACTCTACAAGCGGAATATCACCGTATTCTTTTGTAACCTTTAGGTTAGATGGAAAAGTACTGCGCAACAGCACGAAGGTGGAATCTATCCCTTCATTTAGATTGATCGGCTTGGTATCACTTTCATCTAGTCGACTGAAGTTTTTCAAGCTACGGATGATTTCTGCGGTACGTTTTGCACCTTCATCAATTCCAGAAAGCAAACCTTTGATTTCTGTTTGCACGAAATCCAGGTCAATTTGTTTTTTGAACTTATCAATTGCAGTAAGTTGGTCCTGGATGTTTGCAGTAACATCCAGCGCTTCGTATTTGGTGATGATTTCATTAAGGTCATCAATGTCCAACTGCAGCGGTTTAATGTTTGCAGTAACGAAGTTTATCGGGTTGTTGATTTCGTGTGCTATACCGGCAGTAAGCTGACCTAGGCCTGCCATTTTCTCGGATTCGACAAGTTGTGATTGCGCGTCCTTTAAATCGCTCAGCGTTTTTTCTAGCGCATCGGTAGATTGCTGCAACTCCAGCGTACGCTCCTGAACTTTCTTTTCCAATTCGAAGTTCTGTTCAAGAATCAGCTTTTCATTTTCCAGGGAAATTCTGAGTGCCGCCTCTTGTGAGGCTTCTTTTTCTTTCTTAAGGATGTTGATCTTATCTGCAAGTGCGAACGAAAGTAGGGTAACCTCTAATGCTGAGCCAAATGGCATCATGTTATAGGTGTACACGTTATAAGGTAGAATATTGTAATCCTTAAGTACGAAACTACAGACACCAAGTAGAAACACACTCCAGCCGATTAAAAAGAACTTAGCGGGTTTGTAGCCCCTTTTATATATCAGCCAGGCAACAATTAACATATATACTGCAGCAAGCATTGCTGTTAGCTGGATGATCTGATAACCCCAGTTCAGGTGCCCTGAAAACGCAGCAACCAGCGCCACGATATAAGGAATATAAAAGAAGGTGCCAATACGATGCAACACCGGATAGTAGTGCTTGGTATGCAGAAACTGCTTCATGAACTCAATCGCCGACATTGCCGCAAGCGAGCTCAGAATATACACAGCATAGGTCGAAATCCACGTGTTTTCTGGCCAGAGGAATTTAAAGGTATAACCCTGAAAATTAGCTTGTGTAATCCCAATGATGAATATGTAAATGATATAGTAGAGATAGCTCCGGTCCTTTGTAGAAAGGAATAAGAAAAGATTATAGATGAACATCACAGAGATAATCCCAGAATAGATCCCGAAGATAATCGAATACGTCTGCACACCTTTAACAAGTGCCTCACTCTTTGCCAAACTTAGTGGCACCTGTAACTGCTCACCACCACTTAGCTTCAAGTAAATCGTGTAAACAGAGGTCGTATCTATATCAAATACAAAGGTGTAGATTGGATTATCAAAATGTCTGCTCGCGTAGGGGACACGGTCCCCGGTATGTTCTTCCTGTACAACTTTCTTATTTTCATTTACTAAATAGAAATCAAGATAGTCGATGGTTGGAAGTGGTACTTGAAGTATTACCCGGGGATCTCTATTGACATTTCGTAGCTTAAACTTCAGCCAGTATGTGTTGTTTGATGCGCCAAGATTTGGTACGTCATTTTCTACTTGTTGAAATTGCGTGCTCTGTAGAACATCCTTTATTTTCAGGCTGCCGTTACTGTCGACAAGCATTTTCAGTTTTTGACCGAAGTTCCGTTCTACGACCTCATTATCCATCAAGATTGTGTCTTGCGCCTTAACTGAAGTACGAAGTAGGCAACAAAGCAGGATGCTTGTTAGATAAAAGTGCCAGTGTTTAAGCATAGCTAGGAATCACTAATTGATAGTCAATTTCTATGTCGCCCCTTGGGCCGGTTTCTATTGTTGTTTGGACGGGGTTTGTTCTCAGATCAAAGATGCGGTCTCTGTCGAATGCTTCTGCAGTTTCAAGTGTCTCTGCATTCATCTTCCGTAGGACACGAGCAATGTAGTTTTCATTAGGGTAGACAAACTCGCCGGCATTACCTAGTGAATCTTCAACGATAAAGCCCACTTTACGAACCATTGGTAAAGTATAATCTGCACATATCGTGAATAAAGAGGAGAGCTCGATTTGGTTAACGATTGCAATTCCTGCACGAACAAGGAGGATGCTGATGCCCATACCTGCAACGCTCTTTGCATTCCAGAGGCCACACAGCTCGCCGGTCCCGTGTTCTGCATATTCGTTGATCACAATGGCTACCCTCGGGTCCATATAACCCACCGCTGCTTCCACTGGGAGGGGATGAACGCCATCGGCAATGTGGACGCGCACGCCACCAACAACTTTGCCGTCCTCTGTTTCGGCAACAATTCCATGTACATTCGGCAGGCTCATCCAATCACGGTTATTCGTTGTGATGTTCGTAATCCCATAATCCTTTAGAACCTGAACGTGTTCGGCTAAATATTCTTCACAGGTTTCAGGGTCGTTAACAGCTGTAAAAGATCGAAAAGTCAATTTCATTTGTATGAATGTTATATGATTTGGAGGATTTCATCCAGTGGTTTCCTTAATGAACGTACGCTGGCTTCGTCAGCATATGATAATCTGAACATGAAAATTCCTTGTTGATCCACAAGCTGCGGGAAAACGGCCTGGAGCTGTTGTTGCAATTTCTCTAGCGCAGTACGTGCTGCAGTGGGAAGTTCTGCACCATTGCCCTGGTTTAGCCTGGCAAATAGAAACAGCGGGGCTGATATTGGGTGGAAGGAAAGGTTTTGCAGGTTGGCTTGTAACCATACACGCTGAACGGCTTCACCGCCTTTGATGAAGTTCTTTGCTTCGTACGATGGCATGGTGATCAGCCCGATTGCAGAAGAAGATTTGATACCATCCCTCGAAAGCTTTTCAAAAGCACTACCGCCACCCCAGCGATTCAGGAGCTTAATAACCTCTGGACTTTTTGCAACAAGCAAGCCGGTCCGATCGGTTTCTGAGAGTTCAAGTGATTTGATATCCAGACCATCTTTTGTTGAATGCACCGCGGCGTCTGTCCATCTTACTTCCTTCGTGTAGAAGTCGTGGTGCCCCTGCGGATGCAGGAAGCGAACCCGCTCTACGCCAGCTACGATTTCCGCGATAGCATCTATCTTCTCCTTGTCTTCAACAATCTGAATGGATGCGCCGCCATTTGAACCTACTGCATTGGTGAGTGTTCTCAGGATTTCATCCTCGATCTTTGATCCGGTTCCTTGTTTTCTGTTTGTTAGTCGTTGAGTGATTAACGGCGCAAGTTCCGGCAAATATGTTGTTCCCTGTGCAGGTGAAAATGAGCATGCAGCAACAAGTCGCTTGTGATTAGGGGCTGGAAATAAAGCATAGTTCATTTCAAGATTTAGCTGCCCGGCTTCAATTTTCAGATTTTCTATCGCCGTCCCAAAAGCAATGTTGGAAGTGATGTTGTCAAAATCTCCCCATGAAATGGAGTGCTTTTCATCATGGAACAAGAATAACTTTCCAGCATTTGCGACCCATTTCCAGGGCTGATTATTTCCTGCAGAAGGCGCAAAGAGCGCTGCAGAAACCAGTTGCTTAACTTGTTCTTCGGTTAATTGCACACTTTGTTGATCGTCAACTTTAGTAGCAGCAATGGAACTCTCGATTTCCTCCGTTGTTAACGGCTCCGCTGTTAAATCTTTAACATCGTACTCATTATCTTCTTTAGGTGTCTTATCACCGATAAGTTCTTCAATATCGATCCAGTATCTTCCGGATTCATGGTATTGATCAAGAATAATCCGACGGCACACATCTGCACACAAGGCCCCTCCAAGTGTTACAGCTGATGCCAGCTGCGGCCATGTGGTAATGGATTGTCCAACTTCAATCATGGAAGCTTTCAAGCGGTTCGACAAAGTCTCCACGCCAATCATTGCCAATAAGAAAGGTACTTTTTCTTCGTTCGTTTTTAAATATTTTACCTGTGTATGGTCCAGGTGTTCAATAAGCCCGTGTAAAATGGGGCGATCTGGCTCTAAGTCGAATCGCTCTACATCTACTGTACCGCGATCACTTGCATCCATTACGACTGGAATACCCAGAGATTTTGCTTTATGGCGAAGCAATATTTTAATATCCAGGCCGTCACATTCATCTACAATCACA
>JARKUW010000132.1 GCA_029851965.1 Bacteroidota bacterium
ATGACCTGTCATTTGGAAACGGTTGTATTTAACTGCACAGACTTTGAGCATGCCCTGAACTTTCGGTTTCGGAACCCCGGCAGTAGCTATGCGGGAAACTACTACAACCGCATTCCGCTTAAGCAACTCCGTGAAGTGAAGCTGGCAGATGTTATGGCGGCATCCTCCTGTTTCCCTGGCGGCTTTGAGCCGATGTGCTGGCCCGATGATTTCGTACATGAACAATCACCCAACCTACTGGATTTGGCAACTCAGAATGCCGCTGCTGCGATAAACCCGCTGGGGATTATGGATGGCGGCATTTACGACAACCAGGGGGTTGACAGCATCCTGCGCTACAAGGAAGGATCAGCGCTGCCGTATTTCGATCTGATTATCCTCTCTGATGTAGCCTCACCCGATATGAAGGCCTTCGTGCCCTTCAAAGAACAGCCAAAGAAAGGCTTTCGTGCACTTACAATTAAGGCCGTGAAGACCCGTATTGCTACTGTAGACAAAGCAGTGGGTTGGGGACTGTGGTTAATAGCAGCATTAGGGGTTCTGCTCCCTTTTATCTTCAACATGCAGGCAAACTGGTTGGCAGGCATATGTTGGACCTTTACCGGCTTTGCACTTGCATTCTTAGGGGTGCGCTTTTGTGTGAAGCAGCAGCTTCATCTGTTGCTTTTTCGGATGTTTTTAAAAGTCCGTGATAATCTGGCACCCTTCTACCTTCGAAGACTTTCGCTGTTTGATATCGAAGAACTTTCCGTCCACAGAGCCGAGCCATTGATTATGGATCGGATCAATTCATTGATGATACTCCTTACCAGTGTATTCCTGAAGGTTGTGCGTCGGCTGAACTACAATCGCCTGTATGAGGATGACGTTTACCAGTTCCGACGACTTTCCACATTAATTAAGTGCCTTAGCCGCGACAACCTCGTGAAGGCGACCAGCGATAGAAAAAAGCCTGGGTTCTTCAGCGGAGACTATGATACTGATATCGGTCCAGCCATTCAGGGGGTTGTGGAGCAAGCGGCCGCCTTTGGGACAACTTTATGGTTCACCGAACAGCAGCTGCTAGATGATGTGTTGAAGAAGTTAGTGGCTACAGGGCAGGTTACCATGTGCTACAATATGATTCTTTACATAGAGCAATTGAAGAACAGTAGTGGTGATCAGTATGATAAGCTTGATGCGCAAGTGCGTGCGAAAGTAGATGCCTTATATGCGCAGTGTACATCCGATTGGGTATTGTTCCGCCAGGATCCGATGCATCTGGTTTAATGGCTAGCCCTCCCTAATAGCCCTATCTAGAAAATAATCTCTCCAGTGCAGCATCAATGTCGCTCGCATGGTTCCAGAGATACAAATAAAATAAAGACATGCTCACAGAGATCAGGTTCCCGATTAAGTAGTAGTTGTTGAAACGTTGTGTTTCTCCCTGTCGTTCTTCATGCTTCAGGCGCGTGGCGATCTTCAGCGCACTGAAGACAGTTAAAGCATGTGGCAGGTCATTATATAGAAACAATGCCAGGAAGAGGCGCTCCAGGCAACCTTTGAACAAGGATTCTAAGTCTATCTCTGTCTTTTTGTAGTAGAACTTTGCGACCACAGAGAAGATGAACCAAAGCAGAATTTCACTAATAACCATAATGGCTATTGTAATTAATAATCTCATACCTGATCAGCTATGTATTGCGTTACCTGTTTTATCGCAAAGTACGGTTCTATTTTTAAATTCTTGTGCCTTTTCCAAATTTGAGATCTCGTTTTCCCTAAAGCTTCTGCAACTTGCTTATAGTCCTTTAAATCAAGAAACTTGCAAATAAGCGCATGGTCTTTTTCTAATTTCCAGTCGTCTGTTATGTTCTGGTAAATACTCATGCTGGCGGTCAATGCCGCAGCCGCTTCTTGCTTATGTAAGTGTAGGGCGTACCTGTTGTTCGTTACCTTGCTGCTTTCCAACGCTTCACGCGCTTTTGTAAGGCCTTCGCCGAGCATGCCATATGCAATCTCTTCATTTATGGGCGTATCTATTGGCCCTTGATACACAACATACCTTAACTTAAATCCTGCATTCTCCACGATTAACCTTTCTTCAAGCTGTAGAATGATGGATATTGCTTTTGAGGTATTTTTAACCACGCACTGGAATTCATCTCCGAGGGTGATGGTTATCGGGGATCTTAGCCAACGTTTATTTCGCTTATTTACATCTTCTGTTAACCGCTTAAAGGTTCTCATCAGTGCATTCTGATCGCTTTTACGGCTATCTATGATGTCTGCCATTAAGATGATGGGGTCTTTTCTGGTCATGTTCCTGAGATCTTTATGTCAAAAATAGTGAAATAAAGTAGTTTATGTCATTAAAAGTGAAACAAAAGGTTTTATGTCAGGAAAAGTGAAACGCTATGTGCCCCATGCGGTGATTACAAGATTGCGGCGGCCACCCTGATTTCGGTGCTCACAGAGGTAAATACCCTGCCAGATGCCTAATGCGAGCCGGCCCCGGGTTATGGGAATGGTTAAGCTGATGTCTAATAATGCACTTTTTAGGTGTGCTGGCATGTCATCTGCGCCTTCATCATCGTGCTTGTAATCGGGGTCTTCTTCGGGCACAACCTTATCAAAGTACATCTTGAAATCCGTTCTTACAGTTGGATCAGCGTTTTCATTGATGGTTAGGGAGGCGGAGGTATGCTGTATAAAAACCTGGCAAATACCGGTTTGTATTTCTTTCAGCTGGGGCAGTGCCTGTAATACCTCGGCTGTAATAAGGTGAAAACCGCGAGGATAGGAGCGCAGCGTTATGGTGTTCTGGAACATCTTCATATGAAACAAAATTGGCTTTAAGAACAATTCTTAAAGCCAATTCGTTTGATCGTTATTTGCTTAATCGCAATGTGGTACCGTATAAGTCCAGGTTTCAGACGTTCCGGTAGGGAGGGAGTAGCTGCTGCCACTACCCATTTCAAACCACATCTTACCGCGGATTTTTTCTCTTGAAATCAACTCATTCATGGTCATGCTGTCATAAAGCCTTCCATTGATCATCACGTACTTGATTTTCTCTGAGTTACGGATGTCTTCAAGTGGGTTGGCATCCATAATGACAAGATCTGCAAGTTTGCCCACTTCAAGGGAACCG
This sequence comes from Bacteroidota bacterium, assembly GCA_029851965.1. Classification (GTDB taxonomy): domain Bacteria; phylum Bacteroidota; class Bacteroidia; order Sphingobacteriales; family Sphingobacteriaceae; genus Pedobacter. Next base: position 3,134 of record JARKUW010000132.1, read on the forward strand.
ATTTCCTTATCCATGCCCAGGTAGCTTGCACCATTGAGGGTTGCTGCGCGAATTGCTTGCAATGGCGACATACCGCCTTGTGCAAGCATCCACAACTCCCAGTGTGCACCAAGTCCCTGAATCTGCCCATGTGCGCCAAGATTCACCTTTACGCCTGCATCTGCAAGTTGCTTCGCAGCTTTAGAAACATCAATATGGTTGTAATCTCCGTACTCTGAAGTAGTTCTTCTTCTGGCACGCTCATCAATGATGGATCGTGGGGTAAAGGCTAGTAGTCTTTCATTTTCCCAAACATTGGTACGGTCGTACCAGTAGTTCTCACCCCACTGACCACCGTAAGCAACAATCAGGGTAGGTGTATAGCCCACCTGTGTATTTTTCCACAGGCTTACAACATCTTTGTAAACTGGTGAAACCGGTAAGCTGTGTTCAAGGCCCGTATGTCCATCTATAACCATGTTCAGGTTCGTGTAAAAGGTAGAACCACCTTCAGGCACTACTTCCATTTTAAGTTGCCTTGCAGCCTCCAGAATTTGCTGGCGCTGTTCACGTCTTGGCTGATTGTAAGACTTCACGGAGAAAGCACCTACCGCTTTCAGCCTGCGCAAGCTGGAAAGTGCATCATCCAGGCTGTTCACCACCACTTTCATGTCTGCATCGGCGCCGTATAAAATGGAACCCGTAGAGTAGAGTCTAGGGCCAATCATTCTGCCAGCTTTCAACATTTCCGCCTGACTGAAAACCATCTCTGTGTTACTTGATGGATCATGTGCGGTTGTGACGCCAAAAGACAAGTTGGCAAGATATGACCAATCTGTTTGTGGACTAATACCATCCGGGCTAGTCCGCAAATGTGCATGCACATCGACCATTCCAGGCATAATGGTTTTACCATTCAGATCCACAACTTTCGCCTGTTCCGGCACTTTCACATCGGCTGCTTTGCCGATGCTTACAATTTTGTTGTTCTCTATAAGTACAGATCCATTCTCAATTACCTCATCACCTTTCATGGTAATGATGCGCGCACCAGTTAGCGCAATAATGCCCGATGGTGCATCAGCCTTAAGTTTAAGCCCAATAGACAAACTGTCTGGGGCAACTTCGCGACTACCTTGTGCAGCACCATCAACAAATGGGAAAGCATTTTTTACATCCTGAGCGTAGTACTGCTCACCAAGCGTCCAGAAAAGACGTTTGCTATCGTTGCTCCAATGGATATAAGATCCCGCATCTTTCGTAAGGCGGGTAAGGGGTATAGATTTATTACCTGATGATAGATCCTGTGCAGAACCGGTCAGCATCATTGGCGTAATATAAACATTGAAGAACTCCGTGAAAGCCATCCATCGGCGATCCGGACTCGGCTCAAACTGTGTGGCATAGCCAGATGTATAGTGCGTTACTTCTCCGCCACCATTCACATTAACGCTTTTGTAAGCTTTCTTTCCATTCTCCGAAGATTGGAAGAAAACACGGCTGTCATCGGCATTAAACTTCGGCTTAATGCCGTTGTCCGTAACCAGGGTTTTAGAACCGCCGTTTGCCGACATCACGTAAATGCCACCGCCTTTTCCATATGTCTGTCCAAGCACGTCATTTCCACGACCTTTTCTAAAAACAATACGGTCGCCTTTGCTCGAGTAGGAAGGTGAGTAATAAAATCCTTTCTCATCGGTTAGGGTCGAAAATCTGCCCGAACGCACATCCGCTCTTTTGACAGAGCCTTTAAATTCATCGCTCCAGGTGGTATAAACCACGTATTTACCGTCAGGACTAAAAGAAGGCTCAAACTCGAAATCCATACCGTTAGTCAGACGTTCCGGTGTACCGTTCGGCAGTTCTTTTTTATACAAGAATCCCGCAGCGTTGAAAACCACCATCTTCCCATCAGGGGATGTGGTTAGCTGGCGAATCATCTTAGCATTAAAATCAGGCGTGAAGACCTGCTGTGGAAAATGTAAGGATTGCTGTACCGTTTGGTTGGTTGTAACCTGGAACGGGATTTCAGCGACCGACAAAGATGCCAGATCCACCTTCTTAATTTTTCCTTTTGCATAAAATACAAGGCCTCTTGAATCCGGTGTCCATGCAAAGTTTGGATACACGCCGAATATTGCCCATGTTTCCTGCTGGTCTTTGCTTAAATCATCAAAAACCGGCGACTCTTCACCAGTCTGCAGGTTCTGAATGTAAAGCACAGATTTCAATCTAACCCTTTTCACAAAGGCCATCAACTTGCCATCAGGTGAAATTTGCGGCCTTGCAGCACCACCTTGTTGGCGGATCAGGTCTGTCGTTTTACCAGTACTTAAATCCAGTTGCTTAATCGCGTAAATGGTGCCATTTGGATCTTTACTGTATTCGAAAGTCGGACCAGGGGTCACATCTTCGCTGTAGTATAGGAATTTGCCATTGGGCGAAATATTTGGCTCGCCAGAATCCTGCTGGTCATTTTTCCTTTTGGTGAGCTGAACACCGTCACCACCATTGATGTTATACATCCACATTTCACCTGCACCCAACGATCGTGTGCCCGTGAAATGCTTCCTGGCAACAATGTATTCACTGTTCGGCATCCAGGTTGCGTTATTCAGCAGTCTAAAATTCTCTTTTGTAATCTGGCGTTTGCCAGACCCATCGCGGTTCATCATCCAGATGTTATCGCCTCCGGATTTGTCGCTAGTGTAGGAAATATATCTCCCATTGGGACTAAAGCGGGGTTGTACATCGAATGCTGCACCGCCGCTAAGCAGCTTGGCGGTACCGCCTGAAATTGGCATGATGTATATGTCGCCCAAGATATCGAACACAATGTCTTTACCATCTGGGCTAACATCCAGGTTCATCCAGGTGCCTTCATCAGTGTTAATCGTGAAATTCTTTGTGGTTCCCCGGAACTTTTCAACGTCCCACTTCGGCGCATCTTTCTTGTCCTGCGAAAATACAGGCTGGGCAGCAGCTAAAATTAAAACACTTAGTAAGGTCTTACGCATATTTAAAACGATTTATGAACCGGCAATTTAATAATATCGGAACGTTTTTATAGTTTTGATCGGGACCTTTATGAATAAAACCGAGCTTTTAAAGCAATATTGGGGCTTCGATACCTTCAGACCACTTCAGGAAGACATTATCGACGCTGTATTGAACGGACAAGATGCATTGGCGCTACTGCCAACCGGCGGAGGAAAGTCCTTATGCTTTCAACTGCCAGCATTGCTGCAAGAAGGAATATGCATCGTCGTTTCTCCACTAATCGCCTTGATGAAGGATCAGGTTGAAAACCTTAAAGCCAAAGGGATCCAAGCCATCGCCATCTATGCGGGGATGGGTAAACGAGAAATCGACATTCTGCTCGACAACTGCATCTATGGAAACATCAAGTTCCTTTATCTATCTCCAGAACGATTGCTGTCGCCCCTCGTAAAGGAACGTTTGGCCTACATGAAGGTTAACCTCTTTGCCATTGACGAGGCACACTGTATTTCGCAGTGGGGTTACGATTTCAGACCACCTTACCTGTTGCTGAAAGATTTACGTGAAATACACCCCGAAGTACCAATCATCGCGCTTACCGCAACGGCAACAAAATTTGTTCGGCAGGACATCGTTGAAAAACTGGAGCTCAAAGTGCCTCAGATTTTTGTAAAAAGCTTTGCCAGAAGAAATCTAAGCTACGTCGTGATGGATCTCGAGGATAAATATGGAAAACTGCTGGATGTACTGAAGAACGTTAAGGGCAGCGGTTTGATTTACGTTCGCAATCGCAGGGAAACCACCGAAGTTGCACTTTTTTTGAAACGCAACCATATTGCCGCTGATTTTTATCATGCAGGCTTGGAAAAAAACGAACGGAGCCTTAAACAAGAAGCCTGGAAGCAAAACAAAATCAGGGTAATGGTTGCCACAAATGCTTTTGGGATGGGTATTGACAAACCTGATGTTCGATTTGTCATTCACCTTGATCTTCCTGAAAGCCTGGAAGCATACTACCAGGAAGCCGGGCGCGCAGGTCGCGATGAACTCAAAGCCTTCGCCGTGCTACTGGCGAACAAGTCAGACCGACTGGCCTTGGAAACTAAATACAAGGACAATTTTCCCAATATAGAAGAAATCAAAAAGACTTACCATTACCTCGGTAGCTATTACCAACTTGCGTATGGAGCGGGCCAGGGGATAAGCTT
>JARKUW010000147.1 GCA_029851965.1 Bacteroidota bacterium
GATGATGCCGCAATGGTAATCGTGGATAAGGGTCCTGCTGTAGCCATAGGAATGTTCAGGTTCTCCGCAAAGAGCGTTGGCAGCCAGTTTTTAGCGGCCCAGCCCGGCAGGCTTGGCACCGCAAAATAGAATAGAATGATCCAAAAGGATACATTGGTGAATAATATTGCAAGCCCTTTAAATAAGGAGCCTTTGATGCGGATGGGTAGTTGATCTTCGCCTTTGGCGAGGTCAGTTTGCTTCGGCTCCCTTAAAAAGATGACGAGGAAAAAAGCATAAACAACGCCTGCCAAGCCGAAAGCATGGAAGGTAACCTGCCAGGAGAACTTATCAGCGATGGTGGCGCCGAAACCTCCAAGGGCCTGTCCCATATATAAACCTGTCATGTGGATACCAATTGCAAGGGAGCGCGTTTTTGGGGAATGGAAATCTGCGATAAGCGATAATCCCGCGGGGATGTATAACGCTTCACTTACGCCCATAAGCGCGCGCAGCCAATATATCTGGTTGAAACTTGTCGCATACCCCATCAGGTAAGTTACGCCAGACCACACAAAAAGGCTGATTACAATGAGCCATTTACGGTTGACCCGATCGGCAATGATGCCTGAAAGCGGGCTCATCAAACCATAGATCCACAGGAATACGGCCATCAGGTAACCGAAGTTGGTCGCCGATTGCAGCTCCTGAATATCCAGCTGCATGGCTGCTTTCATGGTGGATAACATTTGCCTGTCCATGTAGTTGAGCAGGGCAACTACCCAGAGCAAGGCTACGACTACCCATGCATATTTCTTTGTCTCTTTCATGTTGTCCGTTTCTATTTGAATTTACCAATCATTACCTCAGGTGTTCTTACCCCCGGTTTCACCTCTCCATTTGATAGTACAATGTCTTCGCCCCACTTGGTGGCCGTCGTGGTAACCTGTGCGGGAAAAGGCAGTTCCCCGACTTTTGACCACTTGTGTTTAGGGATGTCATACAGCAGTATGCTCCGGTCAAAACCGTCATGATTAATCAGCAGGTTGTTTTTGAGCACTGTTAATCGCGCCTTTTCTGTATTGCCTGTAGTTTGCGCAATTTTCGAGAGATGGGCTTCGATCTGATGAAAGACTGCTCCATTGTCACCTCCGGTAACCAGGATATAATCTTTGGCGAGACTTATCCCCGCTCCTGCAGAAAGGTTGCTGATGTTTGTACCATTGGAGATGTTTGCAAGGCTTGTCCATTGATCTGTTGCAGGGTCATAAACATAACTGCTATGATGCAAATCACTGATGCCCGAGGCGGTTTTAGACCTGCCCCCAATTACATAGACTTTGCCTTGCTGTGCAACAACCAGTGCGTTTGCCAATGCCACCGGCAGTGGTTTTAATCTTTCCCAAACACCTGTTGATTTGTTGAGGTCCAGGCGATATAATGCATTTGAACTTGCGTCTGCAAGATCCCCACCGGCAAGGTAAACCACATTGTTAATTGCAGTTAAGCCAACGTTAGTCAGCGCTTGCGGAAGTTTCGGCAGCTGTTTGACCGAAAGTTTTCTAGCTTCCGCATTCCAAATTAACAGGCCGGCTGCTGCGGAAAGTCCATTTTCATTTTCCCCGCCAGCGTATACAATACCGAGATCGGTGCTGGTGTTTCCGCAGTAGGCAATCGCTTCCGGCAGTTTAAACCTAGGGCCTTCCACCCAGGTATACTTGTCGCCAGATTTCTCCAGTACGTGTACTTCATTGGAGTAGTATTTCCTGCCACCTTCCCAAGGCATCTTGTCTGGAAAATTGGCACCCCCTGCAATCAGCAGTACATTGTTGTTGATGGCATTAATAGCACCGGCATATCCTGGAGCGGGGCTACCATCCGGATTCTGAACTGTGGCCGCTATGGTCCAGGTAATATCTGTAAATGGTGCCTTTTGTGCCGCACAACTTGTTATTAGCATAATGGATATCGCGATAGGAGAAAACAAGCTCTTCATGAATTGAAGACTTTAGTTAGAAAATTTTGATTTGTACTGTTGAAAACCTACAGCTTCTACATCTTTGCTGAACGGCTCAAATTGCGCAGCATCCATGTTTTTCACAGGTAATCTGAATTCGCCGCAATCCAGACCTGCCACTTTCATGAAAGCTTTTCCGGTGGCGATACCGCCGTATTTACCCAATAAGCGGATCATATCTATGGCTTGCTGCTGGAGCTGTTGCGCACGCTTCAAATCATTTTGCTCAAATGCAGCGATCATGTCGGTATACAAAGGCGCAGCATAATTATACGTACTGCCGACCGCTCCTTTCGTGCCCAGCACCAATGCTGAAAGCATGTTTTCGTCGCGGCCCCAAAGCATGTCGTATTTACCATCCTGGAAATGGAGACAGGATAGGAAATCCATGAAATCTTCATGGGTATATTTTACACCTGCAAAGTTCGGAATTTGTCCATGTACAGCCTGAAGCAGATCGTACATGGCAAAGTTTACACCGGTGAGCACGGGAATATGGTAGTAGTAAAAGGGCATTTCAGGCACAACCGCGGCAATTTCTGCACAAGCTTTCACCAGCATATCCACATTTGCAGGTTTAAAGTAGAAAGGCGCAGTGAAGGAAATGGCATACAGGCCAACTTCCTTTGCGTGTAAAGCCAGTTCTTTGCAGTCTGCAATGCTGGTACCGCCGAGGAACATCATGACCTTAAAGTCATCATCGCCTTTTGTGGCTTGCGCCCAGGATGCAGCGATTTCTTTTTTCTCAGACGTGGTCATGGATACACCCTCACCTGTGGAGCCACAAATAAATGCGCCGGTTACGCCATTGCTTTTTAGAAATTTATAGTAATCAGCGATGATCGCTGTATTAATCTGACCATCAGCATGCATTGGCGTGAAGGGTGCCGCAATTAAACCTTGTAATTTTGGAAATTCCATTTTGATATTCATTATAGATGTTAGTGAGCCAGCTTTTTGAAGCTGTAATTTATTGCTTAAAATCCAGGATAGCCCTCAGTTTGTTTCAAGGATCTGTTATTTGTGAGGGTAAGGCGGTCTATTGGCCATAATAATTTAAAGGCTTGAGCTGCGGGAAGACCTGTTTTCGCAAATACGTACTGATCGCCCATGCGTCGCAAGTCATACCAGCGCTTGCCCTCTCCGATGAATTCGAGTAAGCGCTCCTGCAGTATGGCTTCACGTGGATTGGCATCTACAGCTTGATTTGGATAGCCGAGTGTGGATGCATTGTAGTTAATGCCGTAAGCTCTTGCACGCACGAGGTTGATTTCTGCTGCAGGACTTTCACCAAGTTCCACTTTAGCTTCTGCAAGGAGTAAAAGCAGATCTGCATAACGGTAAATCGGGAAGTCGTTCGTGTAAGCTCTTGATCCGGCATTTTGTTCACCCTGGTATTTTTTCAGGAAAGCTCCGGCAATGCTGAAGCTGTTGTTTGCATTTTTTGAATAGGCGCCCTGAATGGTCACGTTTTTTCTGGTATCTGCATCGCTGAATTGTCTGTAGGTTGCAATCCTGGTTGGTGTGCGTAACAGGCCCCCATAGTTGTCGGTAACCACGTCAAATTTTCTATTGGTTATAGAATCTGAGAAGTTGACAATAAGACTCGTTTGCGGCACAAAGTTGCCAATGAATCCCAGGGTAGCTTCATTAAGCTTGTTTTTAGCAGCGAAAATCATTTCACTATTATCCTTGTTGGTAACAGAAAAAACATCTGCATAGTTGGCTACAAGCGATAAACCTGCTGCATTTGCCTGAATATCAGTCAGTGCAGTTTTCGCAATTGCTGCATCTGCTGCCCCACCCTGACGATGTGCGGTCCAAAGGTATACTTCAGCCTTCAGCATCTGCGTAGCAGATTTGGACCAGAAGCCTTTTCTAAGTTTAGGGGAGAAGCTGTAGTCGCTGCCGAAGTTGCTGTTCGAGGCATCAATATCTGCTTTTACCAGAGCAAGCACTTCAGCTTCGCTTGCAGCGGCCTTTGCCAGGTTGGCGATATCAAGTGTTACGGTTGGCTCCGTTTGGATGATCACGGATCCCCAGGTTCTGTAAAGCTGGAAGTAATAAAAAGCACGCATACCATGTGCGATACCCAGGTAATTTGCTTTTACCGGTTCTGATACCACGGCAGTGGTATTCAATTTATCAATTAGCAGGTTGAGCTGATTAATGTTGTCATAGAACCCACCAAAGTTGCTCACGCCGGGATTGTCGACATCCAGGGTGTGGAGCCACATACGTTCAAAGCCTTGTGTGGCTTCTCCGGTAAAACTTGCTGTTGTGCCTGGGTCCGTACCGTAAATGCCGGAGCGCAATTCACCGAGGTATTCAAAGTTGGTGGTATGCCCGCGGAAACGTGCATGTAAACCATTGACAAAAGCGTCAACCTGATCTGGTGTTTTCCAGTAACTGGCATCGCTGAGGCTGCTTACTGGTTTCAAATCAAGATCTTTCTTGCAAGCGCCAAGTAGCACGGCACTCATCCCAACCAGGGTTAGGATATTTCTTATGTTCTTTTTCATCTGATGAATAGTTAAAAATTAAAAACCTACCTGAACACCGAATACAAATGATCTTGGCGTTGGGTATGTACCCGTATAAATACCATTGATTACACCACCGCTAATTGGCGCTTCTGGGGATGGTCCTGAAAAATTAGTAATGTAAAAAAGGTTGCTACCAGTTACATACACACGTGCATTAGAGATAAACTTAGATTTCGCAAGCAGCGTTTTCGGTACACCATAGGAGATGGTTATTTCTCTTAAAGCAAGGTAATCGCCCTTCTCATACAAGCTGGAGTTGTTTCCGTTTAACACCGCATTAGCATTGTTTGCGCGCGTATAGTTTTGTTTAGATCCGGCAACCTGATCGGCGAAGTAAACCTTTGGAATATCAGTTACGGTATTGGTTGGCGACCATGCTTGTTTTTGAAGGTCGATGTAATTGAATGTGCCCTGGTAGTTACCAAGTGTTCTGGCAATAAGGTCATTATAGATGGTATGACCTGTGGCAAACTCCCAGCGGTTGTACAGACTGATATTTTTGTAAGCGACACTGGCGTTGAAACCACCCGTCCATTTAGGATAAATATTGCCCAGTTTTACCTGATCTCTGGCGTCGATAATACCATCCGCAT
>JARKUW010000157.1 GCA_029851965.1 Bacteroidota bacterium
GCCTTGATGTAGATGAGTGTTCCCTTCAGTCGTTCGTTTCCCGGATAGTTGATCGTCCCTATGGCGTAGTTTCTCCTGGAGAATCGCTTGTCGTTAAGGAAGGTAATGGCTTCAATGTCACCGAAGGCGATCTCTACGCCGAAGTCAATCCGGCACCTTCTGATGGCGTTTGCCAGGCCTTCGCACAACAGCGCCCCGTCTTGTTCGCCGTCGGAGAGGATGATGTACTTGCAGTTTCTTCGGATCAGCTCATAAAGGCCCATGTTGTCGAAATGGCCCCCGTCCGAGAGGCACACAAAATCGCTGGTGGTATCTGTGCTTCCCGCGAGATCATTGATCAGGTAGCTGAGCCCGAAGTCCGGATCCGCCTCGTTCCACTTGCCCATGCGCGGATTTCCCATCCACCAGCCCAGCCTGATGTTGAACACGGACAACAGAAAGGCGGTTGCAGGGGAGGTGTGGTAACCCATGTTGGGGTTTGCCGCTGCGCCGGATATGGCCATGGCGGTACCAATATGCGGCCCTTTTATGTAGCCGTAATTACCCGTAGGGCGGTAAGCGAAATCGTAAGACTTCTTCAATGCATTTGCAGACGCCCGGGTTCTGCTGAAATCATAACCGCAGTATAGAGGGGAGAATATAAAGGATTCTGCTTTCCGGTCCTGACGGTCCAGGGCACTGTCACTGCTTGCACTCAATGTTGTGTTGATCAGTGGATAGGGGCCAAAGTACTCTTTGGAGTTGATGAGGTCCGCCACCAAAATGTCATCGTTAAGATCAAATCCGGTAAAGGGATTGGCGGATCGTGCGCGCTCAAGGCGTATCCTGGTCGCCCCCAGGTATGCCCTGATCAAACGGTTTCGATAGAACAGGTGCATGGAAAACTGATTGACACCGATCCTGGCCGACAAGATCCAGGTCAGGATGGATAGGGCAACAAGGGTCAGCAATATGCTGTACAGTTCTACATGCTCAGATCCAGGCAACCTTGCGGCAACGAACTCCTGGATGATATCAAGCAGCTGGGGTAAAAAGATCATTACGGCGAAGACAAACAAATATGGTGCGAGCAAGGCCAGGGCCTCCCTGACGGGAGATGGGGATTTGTCTGCATTTGACTCTCCGGAGGTCGTCCCGCCGAACGCTGCCTGTAGCCCCACAAGCAAGGTTGCACCCCAGCCAGCCACAAAGAATTCCTTGATGTAATACCGCTGGCTGATCAGCTCGTCGATTAGCGATTTACCCAGCATGGTCAGGGCCAGGATAACAACCCAAAGGAGACAGATCCGGTGGATCAGACCACCAATACGGCCCCACCATTCACGCCGCTCATCGGGGAAGCTGGCGCCCAGCAATGCCATCCTCAATATAACCGTTATACTCAGCACCTCAATAACCAATGGCGGAAGAAAGATGAAGCAGAGTTTCTCCGGATAGTGGGTAACACCTTTCAGACCGGGCACCTGGCAGGCAAGATAGTATCCAAACTTGCATACCGCGGCGAGCAGTGCGCCGCCAATCAGCACCGCGACAAGGGTGAAAGCTATTCCATAGATCAGTTCTAATGTTTTACTTTTTACTTTGGGGTTGATACAGGTGTCGTACCTACCCAGAATGGCTATAAAGACCATAGAAAAGAAACTGATGGCCATGATCCACCTGAAAAAACAATAGGTTGTACCAAAATCAGTCAGCGTTGGCATGAGGGTATGGATATTCGCCTGTCTGAGCATCCAGGCGCTAAACAGCACTGCAGCGATGCTGCCAACAGCGATTATCCAATGGGGGAGCTTCTCCTTCTTGCCAGGACTCACCGTAAAGCTGGGAAATCGTTCATGATGATAGCTTTGCATCCCCATACCAGCAAGTGCGGCTCCTGCCAGCAGGAAAATGGCAGATATGACATTGAATGCCAGTTCCCTGTAAGCGAGGGGTACCTCAACGGCGTTCTGCAGCGCCCAGGTTGTCCAGAGCATGAAAACCGACCGGCCAAATGCAATTAAGGTTAAGAACAGGGAAAGGATCACCAGTTGGTTGACGAGCATATTTCGCACCAGCGTCATGCCCGACGTCCAGGAATCTGCAGACATGATGCCCTTTGTAGGGGTCAGATAGTTGCTGTACATGCGGAGCCAGCGGATGGGCCTGACTTCCTCTGCGAGTGGATCCGACGATTTCTTAGGGTCCAACAGGTCGCTTACCTGTATAACGGAACGGTTCCGCGCAATCCAGGACACCAGCCAGCTGCCGATATATCCGCCACCGGATACGGTCGATAGGTAGTCGAATTTTCCAATCAGCCCTTTTTTCGCAAGTCCCTGCAATATTCCCAGGTTGAAGCTCGCAGAGCGGATTCCTCCTCCTGAAAAGGCCAGTGCCCAGAGCTCCATCTGCTTTGAACTTTTCAGGACGTCATTTGCATAGGTATGCCGTTTACCATCATCCGGGATAAAGTTGACCTTTTCAGCGCCTGGACTTTTGGTGTCTCCGGGTTCAGAGATCGGATACTCAAAATCCAGAAGCCCCGCTGCGGGTGCCTCCGGGATGCCGGCATCAGGGTCCAGCACTTTCCGGAAGATCTGTTCAAAGCTGGCGTACTGCTGGTCATCAATTTCCCGCGTGGATTTGCACAGGTCCTCGCAGTTGATGATCTCCATTTTCCGGGAAGCCCGCGAAGATTCAATCTCCTTGAGTTCTGTATGGAAGATTTGTAGAAAGGATAGGGGAACGTCGTTTTGCCTCAGCGTCTCGATCAACAGATGTTCATCTGTTAAAAACATATTGGCGGTAGCACTGAGTTCCGCCCGGATTTCAGCGAGCTGATCATAGACGGGTTCATCAGGTGCTGAAATTATGTTTTTGAGGTCTGCCGGATCAGTTATATTCCATATTTGCAATAGTCTTTGCTGTTTTGCATCCAGTTTGGTCGCATTCTTTGCTGTTAATACAACCTGGATCGGCAGGTACTGCAATGCGTCTGCAAGTACAATCCGTTGACTTAGGTTGGCGTACAGGGCTTCGCGTATTGCTTCCCGCCATTGTTCTGGCGCCGGGAAATAGTTGTGCTGGTTGAAGGTGTTTTCAAAGATTGTGTGTGTTTGTTTTGAATTCATCCATTCGATCAGGGCTGCACAGCGATCGTAGCAGTTTCTACTGGAACCTTCTTTGCTGGTTTCCGGCTCCACACTCACCCAGCTGATCTTCGCTCCGTTCTCCTGGAAATAGTCAAGCTGAAGTATGTTTGTTTTGGCTTTCCCGAACTTGTGGAATATTGCATTAGATTCCAGCTGGTCTGTCTGACTCCCACCGGCAGGTAGCCGCAGGAGGCTATCTTGTATGAGCATAACCAGCGATACTGCCCGTGATGTGAGATCTAGAATCGCGTCCATTTTATTTAAATTTCGTGTTTGAGGGGAATGGCCGCAATAGCTACTAATAGTCATTCGCAAGTGCATTGGCCGCGCCTGATTGATGTGTTTCGGAAAAAATAACAGGGAAGGGGGGAAATTTAATCTGAATCCCTTATTATTGGAGGTAACCTATTCACATCAAATAACCTGTTAACCAATATCCAATGACCAGAAAACCAATTGTACTCAGCCTTTCTTTGTTCCTGTTTGCCGGGTCCGTATTTGCGCAACAAAAAATCACATCAACAAACCGTAAGAGCCCAAAAAACATCATTTTGATGGTCGGTGATGGCTTGAGTGCAACTCAGATTTATGCAGGATTGACGGCCAGTAAAAAGCCATTAAATCTGGAGAGATTGAAGTATATCGGGTTCTCCAAAACGAACTCAACGAAGTATGTCACGGACTCTGGTGCAGGTGCAACGGCATTTGCAACCGGTCACAAGACCAACAATGGCGCAATCGGCGTAGACGCTAACGGGAAACCCGTGCCAACGATACTGGAGATTGCGGAAAAGCATGGGCTGTCTACCGGGCTTGTCGCCACGACAGATATTACCGATGCGACACCGGCATCTTTCACAGCGCATCAGCCTTCGAGGGAGCTTCAGCAGGAAATTGCCGCTGAGTTTCTGACTTCTGGTGTGGATGTGTTTATCGGTGCAGGAAGGGAACATTTTACGCAACGCAAAGACGGGGTGGATCTGATTGGTAAATTGAAAGAAAAGGGTTATCAGGTCTCAACCGATATCGACGAGATTACCAATTTCACGACCGGGAAAGTGGCTGGGTTCCTTAAGGAACGACCTGCCGGGGAGCGGGGAGATCAGCTTAGCCGCACTGCACTTTCTACAATAAATATCCTGAACAAGAACAAAAAGGGCTTCTTTCTTATGGTGGAAGGATCAAAGATTGACGATGGAGGACATGACAACGAGTTGAAAGTGGTGGTAGACGAGATGATAGATTTCGATAACACCATTGGGAAAGTGCTCGAGTTTGCGGAAAAGGACGGAGAGACACTGGTGATCATAACCGGAGATCATGAAACCGGAGGCTTAACGCTAACTTCAGGAGACATCAACACTGGCCGGGTAGAAGGTAAGTTTACGACAAAAGGCCATACAGGCGTGATGATACCGGTGTTTGCGTACGGACCCGGCGCAGAAGCTTTTATGGGTATTTATCACAACAACACGATCTTCTATAAGATGATGTCGGCGTTTGGCTTTAAATAATTTAGACTAAGATGCTGACCTGCAGGCATCACTTACGGCAGTCTTTATGCCTTGTCAAGGTCAGCATCTTTTTAAATTGATAAATTACTGGGCGTTTAATCTCCTGCGGCGGCAGAAAACTGCTGGATCATGTCATCCAGAATGGCTTTTCCGAAGCCGATACGGGTGGCGTACTCCAGGCACAGTGCATATTCGCGGTCATGAACTGAACCGTCCTGCATCATCATTTGTACCAGGGTTTGCAACTCCAATGTTCTTTGCAGTCCATCCTCCGGAATGATGAAGGTTAGTACGGGAAGGTTATCAACCATAGGCATGACTTCCTCGGAACTGAGTCCGAGTTTATTGCCGATGAACAGCAGCAATTCACTTTCATCGTTGTCGAGCACGTTGTCAGCTGCGGCAACAAGAACCAGATTTTGAAAGAAGGCCAGCTTCTTTTGTGGTGTATTCAGTACATCTTCCAGGGTTTGTATGTTTTTCATAG
>JARKUW010000193.1 GCA_029851965.1 Bacteroidota bacterium
CATCTCGATTAATCAGGACGGAAACATTTTTTAAATCGCGATATAAGAACATGAAAAAGACACTTTTTATCCTGGCAGTGACCGTCTTGCAGCTGAACGCTCCTGCATGGGCGACTTTGCTCTCAAACTCATTAAATTTGTTATAATGGACAGGTCCTCAACTCAAGACGGAACGAATAGAAGATCAATGGCTGACGGCGGTGACTGGGAACGGTTCAGCCACTTGTTCAAGCGGAAGGAGATCCCAGCAAAAACAATACTTCTGCACGAAGGTGAGGTCTCGAAAACTGCCTATTTAGTAGAAAAAGGATGTTTGAGAACATGGTTCAATAACGACGGAGTTGACATTACTACGCGTTTCTTGTTTGAGGGTGAAGGTGTTTCCTCAGTGGAGAGTTTTCGGACCGGTCAGCCGAGTTTGTTTACCATAGAGAGTATCGAGCCGAGTATCATCAAGACGATCTCGAAAAAGGATTTTGAAACTGTGCTGGACAATTCGCCCGTCATTAAGGCGGAGCTGGAACAGCATATCTTTGACAGATTTGTTTATTCGCAAAAGCAAATGATATCATATATGAGGGACAGCCCGCAGAAACGTTATGAAGAGATCCTGATCAACCGGCCAGACATCATCATGCGCGTCCCCCAGCATTATATTGCTTCCTATCTGGGCGTTACTAAGGTCCATCTCAGCCGTATCAAAGCTAAAATTGCCAGTAACGGATAACTGCGTATTTGAAATTGCCTTACATCATTTCCATACCATCCTGATTTATCGGAGATCAAAGTTGATGAATGCTGCAATATCCTCGTAACCGCACTAAAATTTAAAAGATAAGCAGCCGCTTTGTTGAGCGCCGAAGCATTGATTCGATAACAAATGTTATCGTGCGGCGTGTCGGGGCGGTCTAATTTTGCTTCATAAATTCAGGCCCATGAGAATAGTAATAGTATTTAATCATCCATACGATGGAAGCTATGGCAATGCGATTTTAGCGTCCGTAACGAAAGGCCTTGAAGAAGCAAGCCATGATGTTGACCTTATGCATCTTGACAAGGACGGATTTAACCCTGTAATGTCTGAGGACGATTTAAAAGCCTTTCTAAACCATAAACCTCAAGATCCGCGGGTAATCGACTATAACGAGCGCCTCAGGAAAGCAGACCGCCTGGTATTCATTTTTCCGATTTGGTGGGATTTGATGCCCGCAATGACCAAAGGTTTCATAGACAAGGTTTTGTCACCTGGCGTTGTTTATGATCATCATCCGAGAGGCTTCGGCCTTGTTCCACTTCTAAAGAACTTAAAGGGCGTCACAATAATCACGACCATGAATAAGCCGAAGATCATGTATTCGGTACTCATTGGGAATTTAATTGAAAAAGCGATGCTAAGAAGCGTGTTCAAAACCATGGGTTATAAAAATCTTGACTGGATCAGTTTTAATATGGTAAAATCCGTGAGTCAGGAAAAGAGGGGTAAATGGCTAACTGATCTCCAAACCAGATTTTTCAGTTTAAAATAATCTGCGGGGGTTAGCTGATATTATGGAAGAAAACGTTCAAAAATGCTTACTCTCCTTTTTCCATGCAGCTATATGAGCTAACAATGGACAAAGGCTTTCCCCATATTCCGTAAGTGCATACGCTACGCGAGGGGGAAACTCTTCGAACTGTTGCCTGCTAATTAATCCATCAGCTTCCAGTTCTTTCAATTGTTCAGTTAGGACTTTCTTTGAAATCGCAGGTATCCGAACACTGATTTCTCCGAATCGCCTGGTATGCTTAGAAAGCACTTGTAAAATAGTCAATTTCCACCGTCCTCCAAACAAGGCTATAACTTCCGTAACAGGGCAGTTAGAATAATTTGTGCTATTCTTCATTAGTCACTTTTAGGTTATCACTATTTAAGTTGTTAGCAATGGGATACGGCATTTCATAGTACTGATTTCAGTTTCTTTGCCCTAACAAAAGTAATTGATCATTAATCTTAAAACAAAAAAAACAATGATTTTAGTAACTGGCGCAAGCGGTAATTTAGGCAAGGCCACCATAAATTCTTTATTGAACAGAGGCATATCAGCAAGCGATATTGCGGCATTGGTAAGAGATGAATCCAAAGCAGTAGAATTTAAATCAAAAGGCATTCAGGTACGGATTGGCGACTATGAGGATTTCGAGTCTTTAAAAAGCGCGTTCCAGGGTGTGGATAAGCTACTGCTGATATCTTCTTCATCAGACATATTCCGCAGGTTTGAGCAGCACAAAAACGTAATCAATGCTGCCAGGGAAACTGATGTCAAACATGTCATCTATACAAGTTTTGACATGATAGACTTAAAACAAAGTTTGATGGGTGAAGAGGTTCAATATCATGCATACACAGCGGATTACCTAAAACAAATAGCTATTCCTTACACATTAATGGATAATACGATGTATGCTGACATGATTCCCTTCCTTTCCGGAAAGGACATATCAAATAACCGTATTTCCATTCCTGCCGGAGCAGGCAGAACACCCTTTTTACCACTAGCAGAAATGGCTGAAGCAAACGCTGTTGTACTGACTACTCCGGGTCATGAAAACAAAGAATACGTCATCGCCGCAGACGCTGCTTTATCTTTCGCTGAAATCGCAGACCTACTATCAGATATTTTAGGGGAAACGATAACCTATTATCAACCTGAGGTAGCTTCATATGTTGCGCAGCTTGTAAGAGACGGAATTTCTGAAGATGATTCAGCATATCTGGCAAGGTTCAGTGAGGCAATTGCAAGAGGAGAGTTCGACACCGGTAAAAGTGATTTCAAACAATTACTGGGCAGAAGGCCGATATCTTTGGAAGAATTTTTAAGAAGCATATATGCTAAATGATTCTGTTTAGCTTGTTGTAATCCTTTCGATTTTCACACGGAATTCTATCTGTTCCCAGACAGCAGGTAATCCGCATCAAAAAAACAAAAAACCGTCTCCGAATTTCTTCGTTAGACGGTTTTTCTTTGTGGGCCCACCTGGGCTCGAACCAGGGACCAAAAGATTATGAGTCTTCTACTCTAACCAACTGAGCTATAGGCCCCGAAAAATCTTTGTTGATTTTGCGAGTGCAATGTTACATATTTACATCGAATTTTGAAAACAGTTCTATGCAAAATATAAAAAATATTATTTTCGATTATGGCAATGTGATCTTCGAGATCAACTTCCAGCGCGCACAAGCCGCTCTTCAGCAATTGGGTATCTCCGATATTGAAAGCTTTTTCTCCCACAAAAAGCACAACCCTATTTTTGATGATTTCGAAAGTGCCGCCATCGGACCACCTGAATTCAGGGATGCCATCCGTGAGGCTGCCAACAATCCGGCGCTTACAGCCGAAGAAATTGATGCCGCATGGAACAGTTTACTGATTGGCGTGCCGCCGTCCGTTCATGAGACTTTACTGGTTGTAAAAGAAAAGTACCGGACCTTCCTGTTGAGCAACAACAACGAGATTCACTACGATTACATCGTGAAATATCTGAAAGAGCAGTTCGAAATGGAAGACAACAGTCGCCTGTTTGAGAAAACATATTACTCCCAGCACATGTTCCTGAGAAAGCCAAATGTGGCCATCTTTGAGCAGGTGATCCGCGAGAACAATCTGATTCCAGAAGAAACGTTGTTCATTGATGATAGTCCACAGCACCTCGAAGGGGCAAAGAAGGCAGGTTTGAACACCTTATTGATGGACGTACATCCAAGGGAGCTTGAAGCATTCCTGATCAAGAACAATATACTATGATAGAGAAGAAGTTTAATTCCCTGCAGGAATTCTACCCATATTACCTGAAGGAACATCAGAACTTTACCAGCCGGGTGCTCCATTTTATTGGATCCGGCTTATCCATTCTGCTGCTCATCGCTGCGCTGCTGTTTCACAACTTCTATTTTTTCCTGGCCATCCCGGTGGTTGGCTATGGCTTTGCATGGATCGGACATTTCTTCTTTGAAAAAAATAAGCCTGCAACATTTAAGTATCCCATGTACAGCTTTGCGAGCGATTTCATGTTGTTCTTCGACCTCTTTTCGGGCAAGGAGTCATTCCGGGTCAAATAGCCGGAAACTTTTACCGCTGAAAGTAGAACCGAAAAGCATTCAAAACCTGCTAACCGTTGATCCGGCCTAAGTACAAGCTTGTGGATACATTGTTCCTGTCTTCGCTCACGAAGGAGAAATATACCTCCATGATCTTGTGCCGGTATTCCGGTATAATTTCAAGCAGGTCTGTCTGTTGCTTTCTTTGCGCACCGCCCGTTGTATAAAAGGCGAAATTCTCTTCCGGCAGATAGGCCAGCAGCATGGCCTGATCGGTACGCGAGGTCCAGTCATCAATCCCATTGTATGCCCAGTTGAATCTCAATCCTCCGTCTACCAATTCTACGGTTGCATTTTCTGGCGGCAAGGCTGTTCCATTGCTCAACAGCAACGTTTCATAATCCAGAACTGGGCGATCATCGATCACCTTGATTGCACTGCGCGTGTTGTAGGAAGTCGCAATATTGTGGTAGTTGAGTGGGGTGCCTTTCCCTTCGTTTGCAAAGCCCATCTTTATAAATGGTTTAACCACTTTGAAGAAGTCCATCAACATCACCCAGCCCATATTGTTAATTTTTACGGATAAGGTCGGCTTGTCGCTGCGCTTGCCTTTTTTACGGACCACTCCCTGCCCATTTAAGGTGTAAAACACCAGGCAGTCCACACGTCCTTGTACCGGACCGAAGATACCGTTGCTAAGTTTTCCATTGGATATTTCTTTAAGCATTAATTGGTTTATAATAACTAAACTAATCAAATTAATTCAAAACATTATGGCACATTAAAATAATATTTTTAATTTCTGGTATATTATATCGGCTTGTATCCGCTGCCCACCCGGGGTAGGTCCGGCTTTCGCCGGATCAAGGCCGGATCAACCCCCGTTCAAGGCCGGGTCGGGGGAGGGTCAAGATACAAGCTGCTGCCGCACAGTACGCACCTTTATCAACAGCTGTTTGCTTCGCCGAAACCGATCAAATAGGCCATTGTGGCTACAACATTACGCCTTTCGGCTACACCCGGTCGCTGTGCTCTGCGGAGCTTTGCAAGTACAATAATCAGAAAACTATGATTTTAAAAAACAGCACCATTTTACTTACCGGGGGCACCAGCGGAATAGGCCTTGAGTTTGTCAGGCAACTTAGCCAGCAAGGCGCAGCCGATATCATCATTACCGGGCGGGACAGCTCAAAACTGCAGGAGGCCAAACAGATGTTTCCCGATATACATACCCTGCAAAGCGATGTGAGCAATCCTGTAGAGATTGAACAATTGTATCAGGAAGTCACCCGGAAATTCCCGGCATTAAACATCATCATCAACAATGCGGGTATTATGCGGAACCTGAATTTGCAGGATAGTCAGATGGACTTAGAGGACATTACAGGCGAGATTGACACCAATTTGTCGGGAACGATCCGCATGGTTCATCAATTTTTACCGCATCTGGAGAAACAAGCGTCCGCTGCAATCATCAATGTTTCCTCCGGGCTGGCCTTTATTCCATTCCCGCTCTCGCCAGTTTACAGTACATCAAAAGCCGGGATCCATGCCTATACCCAGGTGTTGCGTTTACAGCTGAAGAAAACGAGTGTCAAAGTATTTGAAGTGGCACCGCCCTCTACGGAAACGCCGCTGCAAAATGCCTTTTCCCACATCGATATGGGAAGTTCTGCCCCAATGATGAAGGTCGACAAGATGGTGTCGGAGGCCATCCTTGGCATCCAACGGGACAAATCAGAAATTCTTCCTGGTATGTCAAAGGCAATGAAGCTGATGGGCCGGATTGGTCCACGCTTCTTTCTGAACTTTATGGACAGGACGGTAGAAAAAGCTATAAACAAATCAAAATAGTACATTTACAATATGGCCAGTGGAACACCGATCAGCATAAAATCCATTACGCAGCTACACCGGATGCAGGAACTTCCTGCGCCACAGCATCCGCTCATCAGCATCGTTGATTATACGAAAATCAAAGAGCTTCCCGGAATGAGTGCTGTTTTTGATTTCTATTCGATATCATTAAAGCGAGGTGTCAATAAGCTGAATTACGGCCAACAGAAATATGATTTCGACGAAGGCGTTCTGTACTTCCTGGCACCAAATCAGGTTCTATCGTTTGCAGAGGAACCGAATCCGAAGCGCTGTGGCTGGATATTGTTTCTCCATCCCGATTTTCTATGGAACAGCCCGCTTGCCAGAACCATCAAGAAATATGAATTTTTTAACTATTCAGTAAAGGAAGCCTTATTTCTCTCGGAAAAAGAAGAAGCCATCCTGAATGGCATTATTCAGAACATCAGCGAGGAGTATCAGGCAAACCTGGATAAATTCAGCCAGGAGGTTATCATTGCTCAACTGGAACTGCTACTCAAGTATTCAAAACGGTTCTACGAACGTCAGTTTATTACCCGCAAGATCGCCAATCACCAGGTATTGGATCGTCTGGAGGTGCTTTTGGAGGATTATTTCAACCGGGAAGATCTGTTGTCAACGGGATTGCCGACGGTTCAGTATGTGGCCTGAAAACTCAATATTTCTCCCAAGTACTTAAGCAGTTTACTGAAACAGCTGACCGGGCAAACCACACAGCAGCACATCCAAATCAAGCTCATAGAGAAAGCAAAAGAAATGTTGTCTACTACAGGTTTGTCCGTCAGTGAAATTGCTTACGGGTTGGGGTTTGAACATTCTCAATCGTTCAACAAGCTTTTTAAGCTCAAGACAAATTATTCTCCACTGGAATTCAGACGGTCATTTAATTGAATTCTGCGCGTACAGATGAAGAGGTAAATGTGATCGCACACCAGATCGTAACAAGCTACTAAGGCGATGCATTGTCAATCAGAACGACGAAAATAAGCTGGACAAGTCAATAGGTCAGCAGAGACCGAACGCGAAAAACCGATACGTCCATTTCAGCTTTGTTTGATTGATTTCTTTGATAAAAGGTGCCGAACCGAAAGTTCCACCTCAAGCTTACTAGGCGATAATGGACACTTAGTTGCGCAGCGCGATAGCTGAGGCGCTTGGTTTTGCTCGCTGATATACCTCTGTTAATGAAGATTTAGATTAATGTGGTTTATTTGGAGGTTTATGGAATAGCGCATGCGTATTCATCTTTGTTATATATAATTGCACCTTCAACCAGTATCATGATCAATTCCAAGCGCTTTCTTTTTTTCTTGATTTTACTGTTCCCGGTGGCAGCCTCTGCCTGTTCATGTGGCAATTTAGGGATAGTGGATGATTTTCAGCAGTCTAAATTCGTAGCAAAAGCTAGAATTATAAGGATTACACCGGATCCTGCAAACTCGGACTATCATGATGCAGTAATTGAAATTATGAGTCTGTATAAAGGGGAGCATCTGAGTAAAATTAAGATCGCAAGTTCCTTGAATAGCTCCTGCCGATTTTTACCCGTAGAGAATTCAACGTGGATTATTTTTGCGCGAGGTGGACAGGGTATGCTAAGCTTCGGCTTTTGTTCTGGTAGCCTGGAAATCGGGGAGCCTTTGGCGGATAATTATGGAAATCTGATCAAAAGGACAGAAGGTGTCCTCTCATTTCTAAGTGAGCATAGCATCTTCAATCCGAATCCTTCCAGGCTTTATCCATTCAACACCGAGATCAAGTCATTCAAGGGATATAAAAATAGGAACAGCTTCGCTGTTTTTCAGATGGATGTGAATCCCGACTTTTCAATCGCTACTATCAAACAACTGAAGAAGTTTCAAAATGCCAAGCTAAACAAATTGGTATTAAACAGTATGAAAAGGGACCTGACGTTTATTCTTCCGGGAAGGAAGCCGCTGGTGAAGCCTGCCCGCGTAATCTTGTTCTGCTTCTTCTATCCGGAGGATGGTTCGAGACAAAGTTACCTGGGCTTTTTGAATCTGTAGTTACATATAAATTGAAGAAAGAATACTGGGCACATACCGATAATCGCATAGCGGTACGTTTTGAATACAAATATCAAACTCCGGATGGCAAGTGGTCGAAAAGGTTTGCGAGTATAAATGATGTCCCGATAGGGGTAGAAGACCGTAAGCTTTTCTAAGAAGCAACCATCAAGACTTCATTTCGCGCGGAAACTATGGCTTTGCCGTGGCACAACAGACAACATAAAGGCATTATTCTTGTCGTTCACACCTCCGAAACTTAACTTTATCAATCAATACATAGCACATGAATACTGAAAAAGCCATTCTCGCAGGCGGCTGCTTTTGGGGCGTTGAAGAGCTCATCCGCCAATATCCTGGTGTAATTTCCACTAAGGTGGGATACACAGGAGGCGACGTTCCGAATGCAACTTACCGCAACCATGGAAACCATGCCGAGGCCATCGAGATTATATTCGACCCTGCAACATTATCCTACCGGGCACTTCTGGAATACTTCTTCCAGATCCACAATCCGACCACCCGGAACAGGCAGGGGAACGATATTGGGGCCTCATACCGTTCTGCAATTTTCTTCCTGGACGATACCCAAAGGGAAACTGCAGAGAAGCTAATTGCCGATATGGAAGCCTCTGGCAAGTGGCCAGGGAAAATTGTGACTGAAGTAGTTCCTGCAGCCGACTTCTGGGATGCTGAAGAGGAGCACCAGGCGTATCTGCAGAAGAACCCGTATGGCTATACCTGTCACTTCGAGCGACCAGAGTGGACGTTGTAAGCGTCATTTCGGCTACGGATTTGACAATATCGGCTACATAAGAATCTCCGGCGATCCGGACCTTCGTTGTTCATAAACACAAAGTCGTATGAATAACGGAATCAAAGGAAAAGTAGTTGCAATTACCGGCGCGAGCAGCGGCATTGGTGAAGCAACGGCAGAATTACTGGCTGCTGCTGGCGCTAAGGTGGTTATGGGGGCACGCAGAGTAGAGCGGCTTGAAGTAATTGCGGCCCGTATTACAGAAAACGGTGGGGATGCAGCCTATTTAGCGGTTGATGTTACCCGGCGTGATGATGTGTCGAAGCTGGCCGCACTGGCCGTTGCGCAATTTGGCCGACTGGATGTTATGATCAACAATGCGGGGATCAGTCAGCTGTACCCCATGGAGGAACTGGATGTGGAAGGTTGGAAGCAGATGATCGACGTCAACCTAAAAGGGACGCTCTATGGAATTGCAGCAGCACTTCCGATCTTTAAGTCTCAGGGCTCTGGCCATTTCGTCAACATCATCTCTACCGCCGGAATAAGTATTGTGCCTACCATGGGTGTATACGCCGGCACTAAGAACGCGGTACGGACGATCAGTGAAGCATTACGCCAGGAATCCGAGGGTCGTTGGCGCGTAACCGGAATCTCCCCCGGATTTGTAGGCACAGAATTCGTGGGTAACATTAAAAATGAATCGATAAGAAGTACCTTACAGGAGAAAGCCGATGAAATTGCCATCTCGGCGGGATCAATCGCAGGCGCAGTGGTTTATGCAATCGGGCAGCCTGATGATATTGATGTGGGTGATATTGTTATCCGGCCGGCGGTGCAGAGCTAAACCAGTGTTTTGGCATAATCATCAGTATATTAGCTAAGACGATCATGATACAAGCCGGAACGACACGAACCTTTACAAATATTTCGGATCTGATGCAACGACTCGGTTTACGGCCACCGTTGCATCCCTTGGTCACGCTTGTTGATTACGATCGGACAAACATCAGTCTTGGTGATGCAGGCAGCTGGTTCATGCTTGATTTTTACAAAATATCTTTCAAGAAGCACTTTGTCGGCAGCGTGAGCTATGGACCTGGAAATTATGATTTTAAAGATGGAGGCCTCGCATTTCTAGGTCCCCGGCAGCGGGTGATGCTCTCCCCAAACCCGGAGGACCATACTGGGCAAGCCTTGTTTATTCATCCTGATCTGTTTCACAACCATCCACTGGCACAAAAAATTGCGCAGTACGGCTTTTTCTCGTATTCCGTTGCGGAGGCACTTTTCCTATCGGAGAAAGAAAAGGGCATCATT
>JARKUW010000209.1 GCA_029851965.1 Bacteroidota bacterium
TGCCTTGCAGCTAAGATCAAAATTTTACAAAATGCTTCACGTCTGCACTTTTTTTTAGGTAGGGAATGATTAAAGTCCTAGGTTTGTCTCGAGAGCGTTAATGGATTGGGGCAGCCGGAGGGTTGCCCCTTTCTTTTTTTACTTTGGCATTGTTTTAGAAATGTAGCGTTCATCATTTAAAATGTGAACTAAATAGGGCAAAAACAGGTTTTTTTAAAATAAAAACCCACATTTGCAATCTTGTAAACAGCGAACGATGTAAAAAGAGGTCTATGGAAGAAATGATTGTGGAAGAAGTGGTGGAATTATTAGAGCAGCAAGATGATGCTCAATTGAAAGACTATCTGGACAACCTCAATATTTCTGACGTCGAACACTTAATTGATGAACTTCCGGAACATGCGGTTAAATTCATTGATACGCTCGCCATCAATCGCGCGGTTAACGTTTTCCGAATTCTTGACTTCCCAACCCAGGAGCGCATTCTCAAAAAGCTTCCAGGCACAAAACTCGCTGAGTTAATCAACCTTTTACCGCCCGACGATCGTACCGCCCTCTTCAGTGAGCTTAAAGGTGATGCGGTTAAAAAGCTGATCATCCTGCTTCCGGCAGCAGATCGCCTTGAAGCCCTTTCACTATTAGGTTATAAAGAAAATAGCGTCGGCCGCTTGATGACGCCGGATTATGTGGCGGTAAAGACACACTGGACTATCGCAAGGGTTATTGAACATATCCGATGGTACGGCAAAAACTCTGAAACGATTGATGTAATCTACATCATTGATGAGGAAGGGGTATTGATCGATGACATCAGGATACGTGAAGTTTTATTGGCTGAACCACAAACGAAGATTGGGGATCTTGCTGATAACCGAACGATTGCGCTAAATGCAAATGACCCTCAAGAGGAGGCCATCAATGTTTTCAGGATGAATAATCGCGTTGCTTTGCCCGTAGTTGATGATAGTGATGTGCTGCTTGGTATTGTTACCGTAGATGATATTCTATGGCTGGCGAATGAAGAATATACTGAGGATATTCACAAGATCGGGGGTACCCAGGCGCTGGATGAACCCTATCTGGATATGCCTTTACTCGGCCTGGTGAAAAAACGCATCGGCTGGTTAATTGTACTTTTCCTTGGGGAGATGTTGACCGCAACGGCTATGTCCCACTTCCAGGCTGATATAGAGAAGGCTGTGATCCTGGCGATGTTTGTTCCATTAATCATCTCCAGCGGCGGAAATAGCGGCTCTCAGGCTTCTACACTGATTATCCAGGCAATGGCACTCGGTGAAATTACGGTTGGCGATTGGTGGCGTATTATGCGCAGGGAAATACAGTCTGGATTAATGCTTGGTATTGCTTTAGGATTTATCGGTTTCTTACGAATTTTCATCTGGGTTCAGTTTACCGACATGTACGGCCCGCATTGGCTGCTCATTGGTTT
This sequence comes from Bacteroidota bacterium, assembly GCA_029851965.1. Lineage (GTDB taxonomy): Bacteria > Bacteroidota > Bacteroidia > Sphingobacteriales > Sphingobacteriaceae > Pedobacter. Next base: position 1,451 of record JARKUW010000209.1, read on the forward strand.
AACTGTGGGCGTTGCTTTAGTTGGGGTGGTATTGTGGGGATCTCTGGCGGGCTCAATGCTGCCACTGATTTTGAAAAGGTTGGGTGCTGACCCTGCAACATCTTCCGCACCTTTTGTCGCGACCTTAGTTGACGTTACCGGATTGATTATCTATTTCTCAGTCGCTGTAATGTTCCTTAAAGGCGTGCTTTTATAAACGTAAATTAGATTTCGATTTTCATATAAAAGAAAAGGCAGCTGAACTTCAGCTGCCTTTTCTTTTATAACTGTGTATGATTGATTAAACGTTGAAACGGAAGTGCATGATGTCGCCATCTTCCACTACGTAGGTTTTACCTTCAATGCCGAGTTTACCAGCTTCTTTACACGCCGCCTCTGAACCAAGGGTTACAAAGTCATTGTACTTGATTACCTCTGCACGGATAAATCCTTTTTCGAAGTCTGTGTGAATAACACCGGCAGCCTGAGGTGCGGTGAAGCCTTTAGTAATGGTCCAGGCTCTTACTTCCTGTACACCCGCTGTGAAGTATGTGTATAAGTCTAGCAAGCGGTACGCCGCCTGAATAAGCTTGTTTACACCTGATTCAGTTAAGCCAAGGTCAGCAAGAAATTCCTGACGCTCTTCATAACTCTCCAATTCTGCAATTTCGGATTCGATTTTTGCGGAGATGATCAGGATTTCTGCCTGCTCATCTTTCACGGCTTCACGAACGCGATCTACAAATTCATTGCCGTTGATCACTGAATTCTCATCAACGTTGCACACATACATAACCGGCTTCTGTGTTAGCAAACCAAGGTCTTTGATGAACTCGAAGTCATCTGCATCGATTGCTGCAGCGCGCACAGATTTACCTGCTTCCAGGTGCGATTTGATGATGCTTAGAATGTCAAATGTCCGCTTTGCTTCCTTGTCGGTCTTAGCCATTTTCTCTACCTTCTGAATACGTTTGGTAACGGTATCCAGATCCTTAAGCTGAAGCTCTGTGTCGATGATTTCTTTATCACGCACCGGATCCACAGATCCATCAACGTGAATAACATTGCCGTCTTCAAAGCAGCGTAAAACATGTATGATCGCGCTTGTTGCTCTGATGTTACCAAGGAACTGATTTCCCAGACCTTCGCCCTTAGAAGCACCTTTAACAAGGCCGGCGATGTCTACGATTTCAATGGTGTTCGGTTGTACTTTATTCGGTTTAACCAATTCCGCAAGCTTAGTCAGCCTGTGATCAGGAACGGTAATTACGCCGATATTTGGTTCAATGGTGCAGAATGGAAAATTAGCGGCCTGGGCCTTCGCGTTTGATAAACAGTTAAATAAAGTTGATTTACCTACGTTCGGTAAACCCACTATACCACATTGTAATGCCATGAATGATTTTTTCTAGATTCGCCGCAAAGGTATCAAAAATAATCTTTATGTTTAGCCACATAAATTAAGGCGGAATATAGTATCATGGAAAATTATAATGAGCCTGAAATGGGGCATGAGGAAGTGGATGGACCGATCAGGCTGGTCATAACCGAGGATATCAGGAGCTATATTTATCAGGCTGCGAAATGGGCAAAGTTTCTTTCGATCGTCGGATTTATCGTAACCGGTCTGATGGTGATGATTGCACTAAGTGTTCAATCTGTTATGCAAAGTCTTTCGGAGATACCCGCGTACGCAGGGCTTGTGGCCTTAGGTTCTGGTGTAATTATGTTCTTTTACCTGCTTCTTGCACTGTTATATTTCTACCCAAGTTACCTGATGTACAAGTTTTCATCAGCAGCAAAGCTTGCAGTATTATATGGCAATCAGGAAAGTTTGTCGGAAGCAATGGTTAAGATGAAATCAATCTTCAAGTTTTTTGGAGTGGTGACGGTGATAATCATCTCTATGTATGTATTGATGGTTGTACTGTTCAGCATAGGCGCGGGGATCGCTGCTGCCTAATAAAGAGCAAAGCTCCTGCTAGTAGGCAGGAGCTTTGCTTTCAATCTTATGTTTGAAGGTTATGATCTCCTTCTTCAACATTTCTTCAAATACCGGATTAATCATTTTTGAGACGCCTACACCAAGGCCACCAGCAGGTGGGCGGTAGGACAGTACAATTTTGAGTAAGGTCCCTGTTCCATCAGGCGTTGGATGAAATTCTACCTTGCCGACATGAGGCAGCATGGAGCCTTTTACTGCACGCCATCCGATGAGATGTCCCGGTTCATCTTTTACAATTTCTGCTTCCCAATTGATGGGCAGAAAACTGCCAAGGACGTTTGACTTCCATTTGGAGAGGTTCTCATCAACCATTTCGACATCCATCAGGTGATTGATGCTTGCCGGAATATTGCTGAGGTTACGCCAGTAGCTATAAACTTCCTGGCTTGGTTTATCAATCACAAACTCACCCCGGATGTTTACCGCGTGCGGCTTTCTTGCATCAATGCCAAGCTGATCATAAATCACACATTTACCGGTAAATCCTCGGTAGGTAAGGTATGCTCCGTACCAGAATCTGGATTTAAAAGGGTGTGCTATGCCTTTGCTCAGTAAAGCGCCACCAAGGAATACAGAAACCAGACGTTCTGTAAAGCCAAGATTACGTCGAACTTCCCGTTGAATGGAGAATTTACCAGAGCGTAATTTTAAAGTTTCATCGTGAATTACCATCTTTTGTCTGTTTAGTTATCGCTTCACCAATGGTGTTAACATCTTCTTCCGATAGCTCGCCCCACATCTGTTCCCACTTACCTTCAGCTTCCAGACGGATCTGGGTAAGTTCGTTCTCATCATCAAAGACGACGAAATACTCTATGCCATCGCTCGTTTCATCGGGCTTAACATGTAAATTCCGTTCCTGTCCGTTTAACGAAACTCCAATTTTGAATTCGGGATTATTTGTTCCTAAGTCTGCCATGATCGTTGTTTAAGTACAATTATTAACAGATTTATCATTCTTCTGTTTTAAAACTTAATATTTTGGGTACCGCATGCAACTTTTTAATATGATGTACGTCTTAGTAGTAAATCTGAAAAACATGAGAAAACTATATCCTTATTTATTAGCAGCCGTTTTAACCGGTGCTGGCTTGCAGGCAAACGCTTCACTTCCGATCGTCATCAGTAAATCTGAGTTAAAGGCTAACCCAGATGTGCGCAACTTTCAGGGATTAGCGGTACAAGGCCCGATTCAGGTGTTTGTTAAATTTGGTAATGTAGAAAGTCTGCGCCTGGAAGGGGATGAAGATGTGCTAGCATCCCTGGTATCTGAGGTAAGGGGGAATGTGTTGGTCATCCGTCCTAAGCCGAGTGTTACCAGCTGGGCAAAAAAATACGAGAACAAGAAGATTGTAGCTTACGTAACTGCGAAAACGCTGACCAGTATTACCATGAGCGGTAATGGCACAATTGACATTAGTGGTACGGTGGAGGCTGCGGAGCTGACAACAACCCTAAGTGGCAGCGGCCGCGTGACGGCCAATGTAGATGTGGATAAACTCACAACAGTACTTAGCGGTTCAGGCCATCTGGATGTTAAAGGCAAGGCCGAACGTGCAGATATAACCATGAGCGGTGCTTCACGATTTGCAGGAAAAAACCTTAAAGTAGATGTGCTAAACACCAGAATGAGCGGCGCTGGTCAGGTTGAAATTCATGCAGACGAGTCTATTGATGCATTGATCAGTGGTTCTGCACAGGTGAACTACAGCGGGAATGCCAGCGTTAAAAAACGCGTCATTGGGTC
>JARKUW010000252.1 GCA_029851965.1 Bacteroidota bacterium
CCAGCAACAAGCATTATCGCATTTCTGTCAAGAAAGAACAGGGTGCAACGACGGAATCTAATGGATTGATCAGCAATCAGCTACATGACAGCATTGAACCGGGGGAAATTGTCGACATTACCGCTCCGGCCGGTAATTTCATCCTCCCTTCAGATTCAAATGCACCTATCGTGTTTCTGAGTGGCGGTGTGGGTTTAACACCTTTTTTAAGTATGCTGCACCACCTCGTTAATAGCGGAAAAACACAGCCGATAACCTGGGTACATGGCTGTAGAAGTAAGGAGGTACATGCTTTTAAAGGGGAACTTGACGCGTTGAATGAGCGTTACACCAATATTACACAACATACATTCTATGACACCGTGTGCAGTGATGATCTGGAGGCCGGAATACGTCACGGTTTGTTAGATGTTTCCCAGATCGAGGAATTTGAGCATCAGGAAAACACACAATATTACGTTTGTGGTCCGTCTAAATTCATTCAAAAACAATATCAGGACTTAGTTGCCGCGGGAGTTGACAAGGCTTCAATCCATTTCGAGGAATTTGGTCCTGCAGTATTGGTGGTATAACAACAATACGGTTAGTGGGCTTCAAACAGGGATCATTGTCAAGACAATGATCCCTGTTTGCATATAAGCGTCTATCAGCAATTCGAAATATCGTTTTGCACTTGTTGACAACGCCTCCATCATCGGCGACAAACGTTAAAATCAATTATTTTCTTTTCCGAATAGATAAAGAAGTCACTATTACGATTAACAATTACCTTTGTACCAGGATGGGAATATTTTCAAAAACCTGCGAATATGCGATACGCGCGGTATTCTTTATTGCGCATCGGACTGCCACGGGCGGACGGGTTGGCATCAAGGAGATCGCCACAGGTATCAATTCACCTGAACCATTTTTGGGAAAGATACTACAGGATCTAAGCAGAAGAGGCATTGTGCAATCGGCAAAAGGGCCAAATGGCGGATTTTACATTGATGGACCTGGTTTAAAGCGCCCATTGTCTGAGGTGGTCGAGGCGGTAGATGGTAACAGTCTTTTTATAGGCTGTGGATTGGGGCTGGAATATTGTTCAGAAACAAACCCTTGCCCGATCCATGATCAATTTAAAGGCATACGGAACCAGATACAGCATATGTTGCAGAACTCAACGATTGAGGACTTCAATAATGAGCTTATTTCAGGACTAAAGAACTTAAAGATATAGCTCCCGGGCAAATGCTAGTTTGCCGCCATGGTCAGTAAGAAAACAGACTCCTCCCGGGCGATAACGCTATGCGGTATTCCGGCATGAAGCACTAGCATCTGACCCGCAGTCCGGTCCGACGTGCCGGCTTCGGTAATAAACGAAATATGCCCTTCAAGTACCTGTACACTGATCGTCCCTGGCGCTTTGTGGGTTTTCATTTCGGCACCTTTATGCAGCGCGATCATTACAACACGCATTCCATCAGCTTTAAAGATGGTAATGGCATTGCGCTCGCCGGTCCGGTAGGATTCCTCCGATCTAATTTGCGATTTCAGTTCGGTTAAGTCCATAGTTACCATCGCCGCATCCAGTTGCCTGTCGCCATCGGGCCGTAGCGGAGTAGACTCATTGGACTTTGATTCGACTGTTAGCGTTTCATCAACCAAGTCATTTGAAGCAGACTTTTCTGCTAAAGCCTTAATCATGTCATTAGTAGCTTTGTTGCTGGACACGCCATATCCGTCTACTAAAGTTCCTTTTATATTGTGCTTTGTGGAAGATATTGCATAAACGATGGCCTGGTCGCTTGGATCAGACATACCTTCGAAGCGATAATGTTTATCAACAACAAATTCATCGGGATGAATCTTCAAAGAATTTGAATGGCAGATCAGACAGTTGTCATCAAGGTTGAAGTCGACGGTATATCCTCTTGATTTAAGCGTATTCAAGACTTCTGAAACAGTGGTCATGGTATTCATTTGCATATATTTAAGTTTGTGTCAAAATACGCAATAAAACCGGTAACCTCGGAGAAGACCAGGAAGTCTGACATTCTTTACATCATTGAAAAGCCAAATCTTCCGGTTAAATGAAATTTTTTCAGCTTTAAACCGCTAAATGGGCCCTTTTTACCAAGAATTTGATTTGGCATTTTGCTTGTATATGATCTATCAGATTTGAAAAGTTCTTTACTTAAATATCAATTTCTAAAATAGAAAAGGAGGATTTAATTATGTCACTTATTAAATTTAACAATGGAAGTAAAAACACTGCGGTGAACCCAGGATTCAACGACATCTTCGAGTCTGTTTTCAATGATTCATTCTTCTCAGACCGAATGATCTCCAGAGTCCCAGCTGTTAACATTTGTGAAACTGCAGATCACTACGTGATCGAGATGGCTGCACCTGGTTTGAATAAAGATGATTTCAAAATTAACCTGGATCGCAACCTGCTTAGTGTATCTGTGGAACAGAAAAAAGAGCAAACCAGCCAGGACAAACAATACAACAAACGCGAGTTTAGCTACAGCTCATTTGTCCGCTCCTTTGCGTTGCCGGACAGTGCTGATGATGCAAACATCGAAGCAGAATACCTAAATGGTATGCTTAACATCCGCGTTGCTAAAAAAGATGAGGCAAAACAAGTTGCCCGTCAAATTGAAATTAAATAATGAAATGTTTATAACCTTATAAACTTTTCAAATCAAGGCCGGCGCCAAGCGCCGGCTTTTTTTGTATCCAATCTGAGCTGCTCGCCTGGCATATTGCCCATCCTGCACTCTTTATGCAGCATTGCTCCAACCCTGTGAACAAAATCAGGCGCGCTGGAAAGCCTGAGAGAATTAATGGTTAAGTCATAGTGTGTTAACACTGACTTAATATGACCTGTATAGATTTGTTAACGAAAAGTTAATATCAAAAAAGAAGTATAAAGCCTTTACTGGCATACTTCGTAACAAACTAGAACAGAACATTATGGATAGGAGATATTTCAAATTTAAACATGTACTGCGGGCCAGCATCCTGGTTGCAGCATTGGGTTTTACGGCCTGCACCAGCAACAGCGGGAACGAAAAGATAACACCGCCAGGCCAGGCCAACAATGATGAAGATGCCTTGTTGGGCGCCGGAAGCACCTTTGTCTATCCGCTTTTCTCCAAGCAGTTTTCAGAGTACCACAAGTTAACCGGTCTGAAGGTAAACTACCAGTCTATTGGTTCCGGAGGCGGAATACTTCAGCTCACGAATAAAACGGTCGACTTTGGCGACTCGGATGCGCCCATGAACGAAGAGCAGACCGATAAAATAGGTGCAGAGGTCCTGCACGTTCCGATGGCTTCGGGAGCTGTGGTGTTGAGTTACAACCTTCCCGCAGTGAAAGGATCCATCAACCTAACCCCGGCACTCATTGCCGACATATTCCTGGGCAAGATCAAGCGCTGGAACGATGCCAGCCTTGCTGCAGCAAACAAGGGCATGAGCTTACCCGATGTGCCAGTTGTTGTTGCGCACCGGTCGGATGGAAGTGGAACGACCAATATCTTCACGACCTACCTTTCCAAGGTAAGTCCGGCGTGGCAATCTAAAGTAGGCGCCGGCTCCTCCATCAACTGGCCGGCCGGACTGGGTGGCAAAGGAAATGAAGGTGTAGCTGGTCTGGTGAAACAAACACCGGGTGCCATAGGCTACATTGAACTTGCATATGCAATGCAGAATAAGATGCCGTTCGCCAAGGTGCAGAACAAGAGCGGAAACTTCGTTGCCCCTACCGTTGCCTCAACAAGTGCAGCGAGTAACATCACCTTACCTGCAGATTCAAAGGTTTCACTAAGCAACACTGATGCTGCAGATGGCTATCCGATCAGTGGATTTACCTGGGCAATACTCTATAAAGAACAGAACTACGGTAAGCGATCAGCTAAAAAGTCGGAGCAACTTGTAAAGCTCCTTTGGTGGAATATCCACGAGGGACAGCGGTTTTGCGAAGAACTGCATTATGCGCCGCTATCACCGGCAGCTGTTAAAGTTGCCGAAGCCATCCTGAAGTCTGCAACCTATAGCGGGAAGCAGATACTGCCGTAATTAAATGGAGGTCAATACCCGCAACATCAAACCATACGCATACATCTCTCTGAAAGCAAGCATCAGCGATCTATAAAAGATGCTTGTTCAAACGTACTGAAGCGACAATTATGAAACAAAAAGATCCGGGTTTACAGGTTAAGTACGAACTGGTATTTAACCGCACGCTGGTCATCACCGCACTCGGGATACTGACCCTGGTGGGTGGCCTTTTTCTGACCCTGCTGATACAATCTATTCCATCCATCCAGCATTTGGGTCTGGGCTTTCTCTGGGGTAAAACCTGGGACCCGGTAAGCAATGTATATGGCGCCTATCCCTTTCTGGTGGGCACCTTACTGACCTCATTCCTTGCGCTGATCATCTCTATCCCATTTTCAATGGCTATCGCGATCTTCCTTGGAGAATACCAGCCTACCGGGATGATATCGGCAATTCTAAAGAACATTATAGAATTGATCGCAGCTGTTCCTTCCGTGATCTACGGGTTTTGGGGCCTTATTGTTCTGGTACCGCTGGTCAGAGATCTGCAAACGAATATCGGGGTGGTGCCCTATGGAATCGGGATCTTCACCGCTTCCATCATCCTTGCAATCATGATCATCCCCTATGCGGCGTCGCTGGGCAGGGAAATGATCTCGATGGTACCGGCACAGTTGAAAGAAGGTGCCTACTCTTTAGGTGCGACCAGGTATGAAGTGATTAAGTCCGTGATTCTGCCCTACACCCGTTCCGGATTGTTCGCCGGCATCCTTTTGTCGCTGGGCCGTGCCCTTGGCGAAACAATGGCCGTCACGATGGTGATCGGGAACTCCAGCATCATCCCGGACAGCATTTTTGCACCAGGAAATACAATGGCCAGCGTGATTGCTAACGAGTTCACAGAGGCTGACCGCAGCCTGTACCTGTCGGCATTGATTGAGCTTGGATTGCTGCTATTTGTGGTGACCGTGGTGATCAACATTATCGGAAAGAAAATAATTAAAGGCTTCGTCAACTGATTATGAAGAATACAATTAAATACAGGATCGCAAAAAGTCTGTTCTTTAAAGGCCTGATTATATTTCTGGCTTTCCTAATCACTTTGCCCCTGACATCCATTATTTATTACGTCGCCAAAGAGGGCTTCTCCACGATCAACTGGAACTTCTTTATATCCGTTCCCCGTCCGGTTGGGGAAGTGGGCGGAGGTATTGCAAACGCGTTGGTGGGAAGTTTGATCCTGGTCGCCGTAGCCTCCGTCATCGCCATCCCGGTTGGAATATTATGCGGCATGTATCTTAGCGAAAATGGTGAAAGCAGGCTTTCTTACTGGACCAGGCTTGCGGTAGACATCCTCCAGGGGGTACCGTCCATTGTGGTTGGTATTGCGATTTACTTTTGGGTTGTAAAACCTTCAGGCAGCTTTTCCGGACTATCCGGTAGTATTGCTTTAAGTATTATGATGCTTCCAATTGTCATCCGCTCTACCGAAGAAACAATGAAGCTGATTCCTGCCGCATTAAAAGAAGCCGGTCTGGCCCTGGGTCTTCCCTACTACAAAGTAATGCTTAAAGTCATTCTGCCTGTCGGCATGAGCGGAATATTATCAGGCGTTATGCTCTCCATTGCCCGGATTGCCGGAGAAACAGCGCCCCTCCTCTTTACTGCCTTTGGAAACCCCTACCTGAATACCGATATCAGCAGACCCATGCAAAGTTTGCCGCTGCTGATCTTTAACTACGCCACAAGCCCATACGAGGAATGGCATAATCTGGCCTGGGGTGCTTCCCTGATTTTATTAATCTGCATATTATTATTAAACCTTATCACTAAACTACTCACAAGAAGATGGAAAGTCCAATTTTAAGAAGCCATAACTTCAATGCATTCTTTGGCAGCAATCACGTTGTTAAAGATGTAACCATGGATATTCCGCGGAATAACATTGTTGCCGTTATGGGCCCGTCCGGTTGTGGGAAAACAACTTTCCTCCGCTGCATCAATCGCATGCACGAGCTGATTGCCGGCGCTAAAACTACAGGAGATATCCTGATCAATGATGAAAAGATCTATGATATGCACGCTATATTGGTGCGGCAAAAGATCGGGATGGTTTTTCAACGTCCAAACCCCTTCCCGAATCTAAGTATATACGACAATACGATCGCCGGCTATAAGCTGAATGGCGTTAAACTGAGCAAGACGGAAAAGGACACCATTGTGGAGAGCTCGTTGAAAAAAGCGGCTTTATGGAATGAGGTAAAAGATTCACTGCATAAAAAGGGTACATTCCTTTCCGGCGGACAACAGCAAAGATTGTGCATTGCGCGGGCGATTGCCATGCAGCCTGAAATTCTTCTCCTTGACGAGCCGACTTCCGCCCTCGACCCGATTTCCACGGCCAGCATTGAGGAGCTCCTGCATGAGCTGAAAAAGAACTTCACGTTGGTAATTGTGACCCACAACATGCAACAAGCGGCCCGGGTAAGTGATAAAACTGCCTTTTTTTACATGGGTGAATTGGTGGAATATGATGAGACCAAGCTGATGTTTACAAACCCGAAGGATGTAAGGACGCAGAATTACATTACAGGGCGTTTTAGTTAAGCGCTTAAATAAAACAAGGTTCCATGGCTTCATTGCCGCTAAACATACGTAACAGATGAAACAGTTAGAAAAAGAATTGGATTCGATAAAGACAGACCTGATTAATATGTGGGAACTGGTATCGTCCCAGATTACAAATTCAAGGGAATGCCTGATTAATTTCGACAAGGATCTTGCCCGGGAGGTACAGATCAAGGAAAAACGTGTAAATAGTGCAGAGCTGAATATTGATCAGGACTGTGAAAACGTGTTTGCGCTGTACTCTCCTGTTGCTGTAGACCTTAGATTTGTACTGTCTATACTTAAGATTAATTCGAATCTGGAGCGCGTCGGCGACATTGCAGAAGGCATTGCGAAATATGTAATTGATGCGCCGGTTTGTTTTAAGCAGGAGCTGCTGGATGTTACACACCTGACCGAAATGTTTGAAGTTGGCATAAGTATGCTGAAAATAACACTCCTCGGGTTTGAGCGTGAGGATACCACTTTGGTCCGGAGTATCTTCAAAATGGATGAAGTTCTGGATAAATTTAACGGTCAGGCGAATGAATCCATCATCGAATACCTGAAAAAACAACCGGAAGATATCGACCAGGCATTATACGTCCTGTCAATCATCAGGAAGCTGGAGCGCGTTGGAGACCAGGTAAAGAACATTGCGGAAGAAATCATCTTCTACCTGGAAGCCAAAGTGATTAAGCACCGGAAACAGGAGTAGTTCAGTTATGGCTAAAAGGCGTAGCGGATCCTGCAGTAGGGCAGCTTTTCTTCAACAAGGTCGACAAACGTGTCTACGAGCTCCTTTTTGAAGCCCCGCTTGTAACGTACATTCCGCCCGCCGGTCTGGCTGTACTTCACCTCCTGGATGTCCGGGCGCCACAGCACTTCCTCTGCTTTTGGGTGCCAGTTCATGTTTACTTCATGCAGTTGTTCATTGTGGGTGAGGAAGATGATCTCGGCGATCAACTGTGCTTTCGTCTGCTCGTTTAGCTTATCGTTTAATTCATCAAAGAGTACGTTCCAATCCTCCAGCCACCCTTCATAGTAGATTACCGGGGAGAAGTTAACATTGACCTCGTAACCGGCATCGACGAAGTCGTTCATCACATCGATCCGGTCACCGATGGGCGTTGTACGTACGTCCACGAGCTTGCTCATGTTGTGGGGCATCAGACTAAATCTGATGCGTGTTTTAAGTTGTGGGTTGTAGCTCAATAATTCGCGGTTCACGAATTTGGTGGCAAAGGTTAGTTTCCCATTTGGAATGGTGGTGAAGGCTGTGATCATGTCTTTGACGTTGTCACAAATGGCCGCATCGGCGGAGCAATCACCATTCTCGCCAATCTCGTACACCCAATACTTCGGATCGATGAAGTCTTCCTGCATTTTGATCCCCTGTCTTGCCGCATGGCGGCTGAGGTAGCCAATGATCTGCGGAATATTCACGAAGATGGTAATGGGATTGGCGAAGCCCTTCCGTCTGGGCACATAGCAGTAAGAACAGGACATGGTACATCCGTTGGACTCAGATGGCGCGATCCAATGTGAACTCCGGGAGTTGGCCCGGGCACTTAAGGACTTCTTAACACCCAGGATCAGGACGTTCTTCTTGTTGCTGATCCAATCTTCGACGGACCCTTCAAAGCCAAACAGTTCAGGGATCTTCCAATGGGAAGCGACCTCGATGCATTTGGCATCCGGGTACTTTGCAAGGATCTCCTGGCCACGGTGATGGCTGTAGACCTCCGGTTCTAAGTAAATCTCTTTGATCTGTAACAGATGCGCTATGGTCTTCTCGTGCAGCATACCCTTTTTCTTTACCGTAACACCGGTTATAAAGCAATTGTTTATGCAGCGCGAATTCGCACTGTTTACCTGGAATTCCGTTTATTTTGAGTACTGCTGATCGAGAAACAGATACCGTTCCCGTGTGGTTTCTGGTTCGGATTGGGTTTTTACGCCGATATTGATGTAAGTGGCATTACCTTTTGCGGGCAAAGCCTGCCACTCGGGAAGGCCAGCACCATTTGGATTGCCCGTTTTGATGAAGTTGGCGAAGTACTGCGACATGATGTCCGAGATTTTATAGTCTTCAGCGGTCCATGCATACACCGGATTGCTTTTCAGGTTACCCATGGCATACTCGATTTCGAAGGCGTGGGGTGCACCGTTTACCTGCGGTTTGCTGGCGGGCGCTGCCGTTGTGTTCTTTGTGGTCCCTCCGGCTAAGCCTGGTG
>JARKUW010000265.1 GCA_029851965.1 Bacteroidota bacterium
GAAAATGCCTATAAAGATCCGGTAACCGGAAATGAAATTGTCCCTTCCCGTTTCACCAATCGCTCCAACCCGTACTGGGTAATGAATGAAAGGAAGGAAAATCTTAAACGTGACCGTCTGTTTGGTAACATTGCTTTGAGGTATCAATTTGCACCATGGCTTTATGCACAGGCCCGTATTGGCCAGGATTACTTCTCTGTCCTGCATAATGTAAACCGCCCTACAGGTACTGCTTTTTTACCTGTTGCTGCATCTGGCTTTAACGGTAACTTTTATCAGGATTCCGAAACTTTCAAAGAACGAAATCTGGATTTCCTGATCGGAGCAAATCATAAGTTCGGTAAGTTCGGAATTGACGCTACAGTTGGTGGAAACTCTATGGATCAACGGGGTGAATCTCTAAGTACCTCTGTTACGAACTTTTACATCCGGGATCTATATACCATTGGAAACGGACAAATTAAAGAGCCGAATTATACCTACTACAGAAAACGTGTAAACTCTTTATACGCTACTGTAGACTTCTCTTACAATGACTACTTGTTTCTGAACTTAACAGGGCGTAACGACTGGTTCTCTACACTTAATCCGCAGTCGAACAGTTATCTATATCCTTCTGTAAGTACCAGTTTTGTGTTCTCTGAAGCGTTTAAAAGCTCGTTGCCAGCCTGGTTGGGATATGGTAAATTACGTGCGGCATATGCCGAAGTAGGAGGCGATACAGACCCTTACACAAACGCTTTGTTCTACAGCATCAGCAACAATCAATTCAACGGCATTGCAATCGGTGGTATCAACGGTACGGTAAGCCCGAATCCAAACTTGAAGCCACTAAAAGTTAAAGAAACTGAGCTCGGTTTGGAACTGGGATTGTTTGACCGTCGCGTTAACCTGGATGTTGCTGTATACCGTAAGAATACAGTTGATGAGATCCTGAATGTGGATATTTCGAATGCTTCCGGATACGGACAAACCAAAGTGAATGTTGGTAAATTAAGGAATCAGGGTGTGGAAGCATTGCTTTCCATTGTGCCGGTTCGCAATACCAATTTCAGATGGGAAACGGCCTTCAACTATACCTATAACGACAGTGAAGTATTGCAATTGGCAAACGGTCAGACCCGTATTGACGTAGGAACCGGTGAATATATCGGAAACGTTTCTCAGGAAGTTGGCCTTCCAATGGGATCCCTTCGTGGTGTCGACTACAAACGTGATGCACAAGGCCGAATCCTTACCGCAAATGGAAGGTTCCTTGCCGGAGACATCATCACTTACGGAAGTGCAGTACCTAAACACGTTGGTGGATGGTTGAATACTGTAACTTACAAAGGATTCCGTTTCTTTGCACAGGTGGATTTCAAGGCAGGTCACAAGTTGATCTCCAACTCCAACTTCAACTTTATGCGTGAAGGTTTGCACAAGGGATCTTTGGTTGGACGTGAAGGTGGGGTAGTATTCCCTGGATTTAATGAAGATGGGACGCCAAATACGACGCCAATCGAGGCAGAATCTTTCTACTCTGATTATCGTGGTAAAAGCATTGCTACACCATTTGTGTACAATGCAAGTTTTGTACGTCTGCGCACCATTTCTCTTGGTTATGACCTGACACCTTATATAAAGAATACTTTCCTGAAAAGCGTGACGCTGAATGGATTTGTGAACAACGTATTGATCATCAAAAAATATGTTGACAACCTGGATCCGGAAACACAGTATTCTGCATCAGATTTACTGACCGGACTGGAATCCCATGCATCACCAACAACCCGCACTTTTGGGTTGAATCTAAATGTTAAGTTTTAGCACCATTAATTGAATAACCATGAAAATTAAAGGCATACTCCCAGTTCTTTGTTCAGCGCTGATTGTGATCAGTGGGTGTACGAAAGATTTCGAAGAGATCAATACAAATCCAATACAGGCAAGGGACCTGGATCCGGTTTATCAGTTTTCAAATGCACAACAGGCATCCGCTATTCCATCCTACCATTATCAGGGTGAAATTGTACAGCAGCTGAACACACCTTTTGGTGGTGTACTGGAAGGCGGAAACCGGAATACGGTCAATGAGGTAAACTCCAATCCGACGTTTAACACCATGTACACAGGACCGATCCGTAATTTAACGGACATCATTTTGAAACTTGAAAATGTTCCGGAACGCAGCAACCTGTACAACATGGCGCGTATCTGGCGCGCCTATTGTTTCCAGATCCTTGTAGATACCTACGGCGATATTCCATATTCTGAAGCTGGAAGAGGTTATCTGGAAAGTACCTTCCTGCCTAAATACGACAATCAGGAGGAGATCTATAAGGATCTTCTAAAGGAATACGAAGAGGCAACAAACGCACTTGCTGCTGGTAAGGATGTGGTAAACGGAGATATGTTTTACCAGGGTGACATCGTGAAATGGAAAAAGCTTGGGAATTCACTGTTGCTGCGTACCGGAATGCGGTATTCAAAAGTTGATGAGGCTACCGCCAGGGCTACCGTGGCTAAGGCACTTGACCCTGCAAGGGGAGGTGTAATGACTTCCAATGCGGACAACGCTTTCATTCAGTTTAACGCCATTTACACAAACTCGACATCGAATGCCCTACTTGGTGGTGAGCGTGCTAACTATTACGTGGGTGCGCCTTTCATCGATTTTATGAAAACCAGAAATGACCCGCGCTTGAGCCGGATTGCTGTGAAGTATGAAAACCCTGGTAACCCTTTAGCAACAACAGGTGCAGCAAACACAAATCCTGCAGATCAGCAGGGAATGCCATATGGATATGACGAGAGCTCAGTTGCTACTGCACCGGGATATCCTGGGAAAAATGGTAACGCCTTCTTGTATTCACAATTTAACAGGTCAACAGTTTTCAGGATTGAAGCACCGGAATTTTTGGTGTCTTACGCCCAAACAGAACTGCTTATTGCCGACGCGATCCAGAGGGGCTATGCTGCTGGTTCTGTGAAGGAGCACTATGAGGCGGGCATCAGAGCACACATGACCCAAACCGTTTTGTATGGTGTGACTGCTCCTGAAATAACCTTGCAAGAGCAAAATGCATATCTGGTTGAGCCACTTGTTGCGTTTGATCCTGCACAAGCTTTGAAACAGATCAATGAACAATACTGGGTTGCCTCATTCCGGAACTGGACAGAGGCTTGGGCAAACTTCAGAAGAACTGGTTACCCGCAACTTGCTCCAATAAACTTCCCTGGTGAAGATCCATCTGTTGATGCTGGTGACGCTGGCGGTTTTATCCATCGCTTACCATATCCGCTTAGAGAAAGATCTGTAAACACAGCAAATCTTCAGGCTGCAAGTCAGCGTATGGGCGGAGACAACCTGGGCGTGCGTTTGTTCTGGGATAGACCCTAACCATCGTACACATTAGCCTGCAAAGTATTGTACCAAAAACACCAATTTTTTAATTAAAACATAGCAAATGAAAAAGAAAGCATCAATCCTCCCAGACATCTATCTATGACAAGTTCGTAGGCAGACGATTAACACATCTCGAAATCTTTAAACAACACCTTTAATTAATCTTGAATCTTATAACATGAAAAGTATTTTAAAACAAATAGCCGCAAGTAATAGAGAACTGGAAAAATCAGAAGCTGCAGCTAACCAAGCGGAAATCAATAATCCATCAACAACAGAGAACCGTCGTAACTTTTTAAAGAAAACTGCCTTAGGAGGAATAGCACTGGGAGGTCTGCTAAGTCTGTCCATTGAAGATACTATCGCACAAACAACTTCGAAAGTCAGCCGCGCTTCGGCACCATCGGACTTGAGAATAACAGATATGCGATATGCTTTAACCTCTGTTCTTGGTGGAACTGCAATTATTCGAATTGATACCAATCAGGGCATTTATGGCTTAGGGGAAGTTAGAGATGGCGCGGATGTCCGTTATGCATTGATGCTGAAAAGCAGGATATTGGGAATGAACCCCTGCAATGTGGAGATGATTTTCAAAGCAATCCGGCAGTTCGGTGGGCCATCGCGCCAGGCCGGTGGGGTTTGCGGAGTTGAGATGGCGCTTTGGGATATTTGTGGTAAGGCCTACAATGTGCCTGCATGGCAGTTATTGGGTGGCCGTTACAGAGATAAGGTCCGCTTGTATGCGGATACCCCAGAGGCAAAGTCTACCGCTGAACAAGTGAAGCTGATCAAATACCGCACACAGGAGCAAGGATATACCTGGTTAAAAATGGATGTTTCCATTGGCGAGTTGCGTAATATTCCAGGTGCTGTTGTGAACAGCAAATTTTGGGAGACCAACGGTAACCTTCAGCAGTGGGGATCAAACAACTACATGTCGTACGGAAACACACAACATCCGTTTACTCAGATCCAGATTACCGACAAGGGACTCGACGAATTGGCAAAAATCGTTGATAATGTAAGAAGTCTGGTGGGATACGAGATTCCAATTTCAACAGATCACTACGGTCACTTCGATTTGAATAACGGTATCCGCCTGGGTAAGGCGCTTGAGAAATACAGATTAGCCTGGCTAGAGGATATTGTGTCATGGGAATTGACAGATCAATGGAAAACAATGACCAATGCATTGGAAACACCAACAATCACCGGTGAGGACATCTATTTGTTAAAGAACTTTAAACCGCTCATAGACAACAAGGCGGTGGATCTTATCCACCCGGATTTAGCAAGCTCCGGCGGACTTTTGGAAACCAAAAGAATCGGCGACTATGCAGAAGAACACGGTATCGGAATGGCGATGCACCAGGCTGGGACTCCGGTTTCTTTCATGGCGAATGTTCATTGTGCAGCAGCTACCCAAAACTTCCTGGCACTGGAACACCACTCTGTGGATCTTCCATGGTGGGAAAGCCTGGTGACAATGACAGGCGGACAGCCTATCATCACCAAAGGGTTTGCCAACGTGCCATTGACCGCGCCAGGTTTAGGTATCGAATTGAATATGGATGTTGTAAAAGAACATTTACACGTAAAAGACAAGACCTTCTTTGCTCCAACCACGGAGTGGGATGAGAAGCGCTCACATGACCGAGTTTTCAGTTAGTCGTTAATAATGTGGCGGAGTGTG
Organism: Bacteroidota bacterium; assembly: GCA_029851965.1. Taxonomy (GTDB): domain Bacteria; phylum Bacteroidota; class Bacteroidia; order Sphingobacteriales; family Sphingobacteriaceae; genus Pedobacter. The sequence goes on from JARKUW010000265.1 coordinate 5,085, forward strand.
AAAGCACTCCGCTTTTTTGTTTTCAACCGGGTTCATAATTTCCAACTATTCTTTGCTATATTGGATCCGTTTCAAAAGAAACCATCATAAATTCACGCCGGATGAAAAGAAGGCCTAAACTTGTGATCGCTTCATAACCATTTAAATAAAAATATCGCTGATGAAAAAGTACTTGTTTCTGTCTATTCTGTTACTTGCTGCATTTTGCAGTGTAAACGCCCAATCTAAAGCTGAGAGTGATGTTTCTGCTGCTGTAGAAACGTTCAGAAAAGGCATCGAGAGCTCCGATAAGAAACTGTTGGAATCCGTCACGTCTGAAGATCTGGTATATGGCCACTCCAGCGGCAAGGTCCAGAATAAAGCGGAGTTTGTGGAAGAAATCGTAAGTCTTAAGCCAATTGACTACGTTACTGTTGAACTTAGTAACCAGACCATAAAAGTCTCGGGAGAAGTTGCGGTTGTAAGACATGTATTCAGCTCCAAAACAATTATGAATGGAACTGAGGGAAATCTAAAGATCGGCAATATGCTGGTCTGGAAAAAAGAGGGTGGAAAGTGGAAGCTCATCGCCCGTCAAGCTTACAAAATGTAGTTTAAGAAGAAAATCTAATGAAAAAGCCTGCTGATCGAAATCAGCAGGCTTTTTTGCATATTATACCAACTGGTATAATTTATTTATTACTTTTACAATATACATTTAGTTTAAAAATCTATGTTGAACAGAGTAGTAATAACCGGCCTTGGCGCTTTAACACCATTAGGTAATGATGTTAAAACATTCTGGCAGAACGTTGTATCCGGCAAAAGTGGTGCAGCAAAAATCACGCGTTTCGACGCATCGTTATTCAGGACCCAGTTTGCCTGTGAATTGAAGAATTTCAATGCTTCAGATTACCTGGACCGGGCAGACCTAAAGAGAACAGACCCTTTTACCCAATATGCAATTATAGCATCCGATGAAGCCATAAAAGACTCCGGATTTGAACTTTCTAAAATGGATCCCTTTGATGTCGGCGTGATCTGGGGATCCGGACAGGGTGGTATGGAAACCTTTGAAGAGCAGGTCACTGAATATGCAACGGGTAACGGACAGCCACGTTTCAGTCCGTTCTTTGTACCAAAGCTCATCAGTAACATGTCGTCAGGTATGATTTCCATCCGGAACGGATACATGGGCATCAATTACACAACCGTTTCCGCCTGTGCAACATCCAACACGGCCATTATGGACGCATACAACTACATCAGACTAGGGAAAGCCAAAGTTATCATCACTGGTGGATCCGAAGCGCCAATTACAGCAGCTTCTCTGGGCGGTTTCAGTGCGCTTAAAGCGATGTCAACATTGAATGATGATCCGGAACATGCCTGCAAGCCCTTCGACGTAGCCAGAGATGGTTTCGTAATGGGTGAGGGTGCCGGCGCACTGGTATTGGAGGACTATGAACACGCTATAAAAAGGGGCGCACACATATATGCTGAGCTAACGGGTGCGGCAATGACATCGGATGCCTTCCATATGACGGCGACCCATCCCGAAGGAATTGGTGCGGCAAAGGCAATTGATCTTGCACTCCGCGAGGCCGGCATACCGATCACAAAAGTCGACTATGTCAACGTCCATGCAACGTCAACGCCTGTCGGCGATTTGTCTGAGATCAATGCCATACGCGCAGCAACGAAGGATGAATCGACAAACCTCGTTATCAGCGCGACGAAATCCATGACCGGACATTTGCTTGGTGCAGCGGGTGCAATCGAGGCGATTATCGCTTTGCTTTCCATCAGAGACCAGGTCGTTCCACCTACCATAAACACCAAAGTGCTGGATCCTTCTATCCCTAAAAATCTGAATATTTTGACCGGCGATAGTATAGACCACAAGGTAAAGGTGGCGATGAGCAATACGTTCGGATTTGGCGGGCACAACGGCATCGTGATTTTCCAGGCGATATAATGTGCTTCAAGGTACCACCTGTTTAGATTTAGATTATGGATAGATCAGCGTCAAAAGCCGAGCGTACCAGAAATTTCATTATTCAAAGTACAGCAGAAATTTTCAATAAGAAAGGTTTTTCCGGTACCTCCTTGTCAGATTTGACGGAGGCCACCGGATTAACGAAGGGGAGTATTTATGGGAATTTCGAAAATAAGGAAGAAGTTGCCTTGGCTGTTTTTGACTTTAATTACTCCATAATCTTAAATTTAATACACGAAGAACTTTCCAAGGCTGAGTCCCACCGCGATAAATTGATGGTCTATGCTAACATTTACCGGATGATCACCAGAAATCCGGTTGATCGTGGAGGTTGCCCGATTTTGAATACAGCGGTGGAAGCGGATGATACCAATCCACAATTGAAAGAAAAGGCGGCCCAGGCAATCGGGAATTGGGCGGACAACCTTTCTGCCATCATGGATTCTGGAATCAAAAGCGGGGTCTTTAAACCGGACATAAACGTGCGTCAGCTGGCGCTAACCCTTAT
>JARKUW010000283.1 GCA_029851965.1 Bacteroidota bacterium
TTGCTTTAAAATCTCTGATTAAGGCATCCAGCACCAGGTATACCTGCTGCTTTTCCTGTTCAGGAAGTTTAGCCACATCCTGAATACGGTTCAGGGTGGAGCTGTCGAGTTCCAGATCTGTTTTGCCGACCAGGTAATCCATGGAAACTTACCTGGCCTACCTCTACCAGCGGCCAAGCCGAACCAAACAAGGCGGGTTGAGCAAGAACTATATCCGTAAACAGGTGCAGGTCATTAAAAAGTTCAGTCGTTACCTTTCCGAGAGCGGACAGCAGAGCTTTACGGTGAAGCTGCGCATCAAGGGAAAGTCCAGCAATATCAAAAGCATCCTGACCCAAAAAGAAGTAGAGCGGTTGTATGAAGCCACCCCAGAAGATAGGCTGGGACTAAGAGATAAAGCGATGCTGGCCTTGTACTATGGTTGTGGCCTGCGAAAAAATGAAGCCCTGGCGATGAATGTAAATGATCTGCGGCTGGAAAAAGAGCTGGTGTATGTGCGAAAAGGCAAAGGCCATAAAGAGCGGTATGTGCCCCTGTCCGGGCAGAACAAAGCCGACCTGGAAAGCTACCTGAACTACGGCAGGCCATACCTGGCCAGTACCCGGAAAGAAGAAGCCCTGCTGCTGAACATCCGGGGCAGGCGGTTAAAAACAGCCTTTGAACGCATACAGAAACTACGCAAAGAAGCCCGGATAACCATTCCCCATGACCTGTTAAGCGGTGAAGAACTGGAAGAACTTTATAATAGTTATCAGGTCAAAGACAGCCGGACACAGCGCAATAAGGTAAGCGTCCGGCCGCCCCATCTGGATTCGGGTATTAGAATCTTTTAGATTTGGCTTTAAATATATAAAGTCATGAAAAAAGAAGTATCCCAGAGTATTGAAATGTTTCCTCATATCGAATGCTGGCAAACCAGCGGTTTATCCCAGTAAGCTTATTGTGACCAGCATAAGATTGTTCTCCATGTATTTTATTACTGGTTAAAAAGATACCGGCTCAAACAGGAGCCTGCTGCAGAGAAAGGTTTTGTATCAGTCATTCTGCGGGCAGTTAAACGCCCTGGTTCTGCGTCCATGGAATTGATTGGAACTAATGGCAATCGAATTTTATTCTATGGAGATGTGGAACCTTCGTACATCAAAAGCCTTCTGAGCTAATGCTGGCCCTTTCCTCAGCATGCCATTATTACTTTTACCGGGGAATTACTGATTTCCGTTGCGGCTTTGATGGCCTTAGTGGATTAGTCCGCTCTGAACTTGGCCGCGACCCGACCCGTGGTGATATCTTTATCTTCTTGAACCGCAAACGTAGTCAGGTGAAACTGCTGCACTTTGAAGGTGACGGCTTTGCTTTATATCACAAGCGTTTGGAAACAGGCACTTATGAGCTTCCCGAGGCGAATAATGATGAAAATCAATTGATTATGAGCAGTGAGGAGCTGATGTTAATTCTGCGGGGTAATGAACCTGTTGAAAGTGGAAGCGCAAAAGCGAATACCTGGCAGGGTAACTTCCCATATGAAAATACCGTGTGGGACGGGTCGGCAGCTGCTGCAGCAGTGAAGTCGTATGCACCGAATGGGTATGGGATATTTGATATGGCCGGCAATGTCTGGGAGTGGTGTGATGGGCCCGAGGTTGTACTCAGAGGCGGCTCATTCCTATGTAATTCATCTTATTGCGAGGGGTACCGGGTAACCTCAAGAATGAAAACCGCCCCTGACACCGGACTAGAACATACAGGCTTTAGGTGTGTGTGGACTGAAAAAAATTAACCGATCCGCATAATTGGGTTCAGGATCAATCTCATAAAAGGTAGCTTTATTAATCAGTTATAAGACCGAGAGCGCTACTTTGATGATGTCTTTGAATACGCTTTCCTCAGCATCAGCTTTTCCGTAAACATTTAATCCCCATGAATTATTTACAAAAAAGCGGGCCAAGGCACGTGGGTTTTGAGCTGCAGATACCTGACCTGCTTCCTGGCCTCTTTTTAATGCCCTGTAGAAAGCATCCTCTAATGCCTGCCAGTTTTCCTGAACAATGGCCGCCACTTCAGGATCATGCGGCGACAGCTCCGTTCTGGAATTCACGATGAAGCAACCTTTGGTTTGCTCAGATTTGAAATTTGCATCCAGATTCATCTGAAAAACCTCCTTGATCGCCTTCGGGATATTCTTTGCTTCGTCAAGTACTTTAATGGTGTTCGCCGCTATGCGATCCCGATAGCGTCTCAAGGCTTTTATATACAGCGTATGCTTATCACCAAACGTATCGTATAAGCTTGAACGGCTCAGGCCTAATCCATCTACAAGCTCTTGTGCAGATAAAGCCTGATATCCTCTGTGCCAAAAAAGCTTCATGGCATCATCCAGGATCTTTTCTTCATCAAATGCTTTTGTTCTCGCCATAACGTTTGTTGGAATTGACTGACATTGTTAAACCTGCAGGATTAATCTTCATACATAATCCCATCTCAAAAGTACAGGGAACTTTTAGCTATTCCCAACAAGTATGTCTAAAAAATGTAATTAAAGCTATTTAAGACGGAACGTTTGTTCCTGTATATTTACTTTTACGGAACGATCGTTCCTTTTAAAGACGGGTAAGCGAGAACAATAATTTAATTACAATCAAGATGAAAAAAACAATTTTTATTACCGGTACAAGTACCGGTTTAGGTAAGGAAACGGCAATGTATTTTGCTAAACAAGGTTGGAATGTGGCTGCAACAATGCGTTCGCCAGAAAAAGCAACAGCGTTCGGTCCCTATGAAAACATCAAAGTTTTCCAGCTCGATGTAACAGACCCAGCTCAGGTCGCCACTGCCATAGAACAGGCAAGTGCTGCATTCGGAAAAATAGATGTGGTGGTGAACAACGCCGGACAAGGTGCGTTTGGTGCACTCGAGCTTATGGACGAAGATGCCATTGATGCGCAGTACCAGGTAAATGTTCGTGGTCCAATCAATGTGACGAAGGCGTTTATTCCACATTTCAGGTCAAACAAAGGAGGCAAGTTCATCAATATCAGCTCTTATATGGGATTGCTTAGCGCTATGCCGCTTGGTTCATTGTATAACATGTCCAAGTTCGCACTGGAAGGCTTAACAGAGGGAGTTTATTACGAATTGAAGCCGCTTAATATTGATCTGCATCTGCTGGAGATCGGTGCATTTAAAGGAAATAACTTTGTAGACAATGTAACCTGGGGAGAGGGCTCGGATATTACAGATTACCAGGCAGTGACCACAAAGATCAAGGGCTTTTTTAGCGATAGAGATACATCGAAGCTTACAGATCCACAATTAATTATTGATGAGATTTTTGCACTTGCTACCGGTGCAAACACAAGGTTCAGAAACCGAATAGGTGATGACACGCAACGGTTGCAGGCGATGAGAGATTCCCTGCCGTTGGAAGCCTACCTGGAAGAAATTGATGCGATGTATAAGTAGTGAACGCACTTGAGGATCAACTATTGTCCCCGCATTCAGTTAGACATAATATGGCCCAGTTTACCAATGTCGCCGATTTAATGATGGTAAATGATCTGTTCAATACCTACATTTATGCTAATCTAACATTAAAACAAACCTAATATGATAGCAACAAAAGGATTCGCTGCCCAGAGCCCGGGTGCCGAGCTAAATGCATGGGATTTTGAACGCCGCGAAGTTGGTCCCAATGATGTACAATTTGATATTCTTTTCTGCGGTGTTTGCCACTCTGATTTACACCAGGTCAATAATGATTGGTTTCCAGGGATATTTCCGATGGTCCCAGGGCACGAGATTGTCGGCCGCGTGGTTAAGGTTGGAAGCGAGGTAAAGAACTTTCAAGTTGGAGACCTTGCCGGAACAGGCTGCATGGTAGACTCCTGTCAGACTTGCGAGAATTGTAAAAGAGATCTTGAGCAGTATTGCTTAGAGGGCAGTACCGGAACGTACAACAGTATGGAACGTGACGGATCAAGGCCTACATACGGTGGTTATTCTAAGACCATTGTTGTAAGGGAAGAATTCGTATTGCGCATTTCAGATAAGCTTGATCTGGCTGCGGTAGCACCGTTGTTGTGCGCTGGAATCACCACGTACTCTCCCTTGAGACATTGGAAGGTCGGAAAAGGTCATAAGCTTGCGGTACTTGGACTGGGTGGCCTTGGACACATGGCCGTGAAGTTTGGCGTTGCCTTTGGCGCCGAAGTTACAGTATTGAGTACTTCTCCTGCCAAAGAGGAGGATGCGAAGAAGTTGGGTGCACATCACTTTGTGGTAACAAAAGATGAGGCTCAGGTGAAAGCGGCTATGGGATCCTTCGATTTTATTTTAGATACCGTATCTGCTGAGCACGATTACAACATGTACTTGTCCATGCTGAAAACTGATGGCGTTCAGATATGTGTAGGTGCGCCACCGAAGCCGGCTGCGATATCTGCATTCAGCCTGCTTGGCGGTAGAAAAAGCCTCGCTGGATCCGGAATCGGAGGCATCGCTGAAACTCAGGAAATGCTAGACTTCTGTGCCGAAAACAACATCGTTTCTGATATCGAGATGATTGACATCAAAGACATCCAAACGGCTTATGCGCGTATGGAAAAAGGCGACGTTCGCTATCGTTTTGTCATTGACATCGCTACACTATAAGTTTTAATACACTGCATCATCAAAAAGGAGATGGTAGCCAGATCTTACCTGTCGAGTAAGTTCTGGCTTCTCCACTAATGCGTACACGTTCGCCTTTGTTCTCACAGTAAAGCGTTCCCATGCGTTCTGAAACCTGGAGCGCACTAAGCTTGTTTTTGTTTAGCCTTGCTGCCCAAAAAGGAATTAAAGAGCAATGTGCGGAGCCCGTCACCGGGTCCTCTAAGATCGATGCTTGTGGAGTGAAAAATCTGGACACAAAATCACAGTTATCTCCAATGGCGGTCACTATAATGCCACCCGGATCAAGGTTAAGCTGGTCAAATTGCATCCGGTCAATTTTGATATTTCTAACATCTGCTTCAGCGTTGTAAACCAGAACGTAATCCCGGGATTTAAAGACTTCCTGAGGTTTGATGTTCAGGGATTTGAATATATTTTCCGGTAAGTTGGCCTTAACCGGCATTCTTGACGGGAAGTCCATTGTATATATTCCCTCATTAGTCGTGACCACCAGATCCCCGCTTAAGGTTTGAAAAACAATTTCATCACGCTCGTAATTGAGAATTTCTTTCAAACAATGTGCTGTCGCAAGGGTTGCATGGCCGCATAGATCCATTTCAATCTCAGGGGTAAACCACCTCAAGTGAATTTTCTCCCCTTGATAGACAAAGAACGCGGTTTCTGCCACCGCGTTTTCCTTTGCGATCTGAAGGAGTATGTCGTCGGGCAGCCAATTTTGAAGGGGCACCACGCAGGCCGGATTTCCGCCAAATACCTTATTGGTAAAAGCATCAACCTGATATAGATCTAAGTTCATAATTTCATTTTTATACCTATGAGTGCTGCCTGGACTTTAGTTGGACGCTCATGGGCGCATATACATTCTGTTTTACGCTATAATAATAAACAAAACAGATACATCATAGCTACCGCCCAGTCATATCTTTGGGTTTTACCCACTGATCGAACTCTTCGCTCGTAACAAGACCCAAATTGATGGCTGATTCCCGCAGGGTTAAATTTTCATGAAGTGCATTCTTGGCAATCTTACCAGCATTGTCGTACCCAATGTGTGGGTTCAAAGCGGTAACCAGCATTAAAGAATTTTCCAGATGTGCTTTAATTCCCTTTAGATTGGGTTCAATGCCGCTGGCGCAGTGCTTTTCAAAAGAAACGCATCCATCTCCGATGAGCCGGGCAGACTGTAGAAAATTAGCCGCCATCACGGGTTTAAAAACATTAAGTTCAAACTGGCCGCTTGATCCTGCAATGGAAATGGTTACATCGTTTCCCATAACCTGAGCAGCAATCATGGTGAGTGCCTCATTTTGTGTAGGGTTTACCTTTCCGGGCATGATTGAGGAACCGGGCTCGTTTTCAGGTAAGTGGAGCTCGCCTATTCCGGACCTTGGGCCAGATGCCATCAGGCGGATGTCGTTTGCGATTTTCATGAGCGATACGGCAATTTGCTTGAGCGCGCCATGGCTTTCTACAAAGGCATCATGAGCGGCGAGCGCTTCAAATTTATTTTCTGCGGTACGAAAAGGAATGCCCGTGAATTTGGCGATGTATCCGGCTACTTTGACGTCATATCCCTTCGGTGCATTCATTCCCGTACCTACAGCAGTTCCGCCGAGTGCAAGCTCAGCAAGGTGAGGTAGCGTATTTTTAAGCGCCTTCAACCCATGGTCGAGCTGAGAAACGTAACCGGATATCTCCTGCCCTAAAGTAAGCGGTGTGGCATCCATCCAATGTGTGCGGCCAATTTTCACCACATCCATAAAGTCTTCAGATTTCGCCTTCAGCGTGTCCCGCAGTCTTTCGATCCCCGGTATGGTTAGCGTAAGCAGCATTTTATAAGCGGCAACATGCATTGCAGTTGGAAAAGTGTCATTTGAAGACTGGGATTTATTCACATCATCATTGGGATGTATATCCGCTTTTCCTTCGCCAAGTTTCCCTCCGCTTAGCACGTGTGCGCGGTTGGAAATGACTTCATTTAGGTTCATGTTGGACTGGGTACCCGAGCCGGTCTGCCAGATCACCAGTGGAAACTCGCCGTCAAGCTTGCCTTCCAGAATTTCTTCACAAACCTTGCTGATAAGGTCACGCTTCTCTACAGATAGTACCTGGAATTCTTCATTGGCGAAAGCCGCCGCCTTTTTCAGGTAGGCAAAAGCTTCAATAATCTCTGCCGGCATTGAGGCCTTCGGACCAATCTCAAAATTATTGCGGGACCGTTCTGTTTGTGCACCCCAGTATCTTTCGGCAGCCACTTCGACATCGCCCATTGAATCATGTTCTATTCTTTTCATAGTTTGGTTGTTTTAATGTTTAGTGAATGAGGCTTTGTTGTATTCCCAGTTCATTCTTGCAATATTCAGCACGGAGATGCCCTGCGGGCATTTCGCTTCACATGCTTCTGTATTGCTGCAATGTCCAAAACCTTCCGCGTCCATCTGCGTTACCATTTTCAGTACGCGCTCTTCCGCCTCGGCCCTGCCTTGTGGGAGTTGGGCCAGGTGTGAAATTTTAGCTGAAGTAAACAGGGCAGCACTGGAATTCTTACAGGTGGCCACGCAGGCGCCACAGCCGATACAGGCAGCAGCGTCAAACGCAGATTCTGCAATGTCATGTGTGATCAGCAAGGAGTTTGCCTCAGCGGGCTGGCCTGTGTTGACGGAGATGTATCCGCCAGACTGGATAATCCGGTCAAATGCCGACCGGTCAATTTTCAGGTCACGTTTCAATGGAAACGCCTTTGCCCGGAAAGGCTCAACGTAAATTGTAGATCCATCCTTAAACTCCCGCATGTGCAGCTGGCAAACGGTTAGCCCGTTAACCGGCCCGTTTACTTCTCCGTTGATTGTCATTGCACAGGTACCACAAATTCCTTCGCGGCAATCGTGGTCAAATTCAACAGGCCTGTCATTGCTTAGGATCAGTTGTTCATTCAACGTGTCCATCATCTCCAGAAAGGACATCTGAACGCTAATCCCATCCAAAGCATAATCAACGAACGAACCTTTGCTGTCTGCGTCTTTCTGACGCCATATTTTTAAGTGTACTTTCATTGGTCTAACTGTAATTTCTAACCGATAATTCAATAAATTCAAACGTAAGCTGCTCAGGGTGTAAAACTGGTGCTTTGTCCATCCCCGGCCACTCCCAGGCAGAAACATAAGCGAACGCCTCGTCGTTTCTAAGCGCCTCGCCATCCGCGGTCTGGTACTCTTCCCTGAAATGTGCACCACAGGATTCCTCGCGGTTTAAAGCATCGTAGCACATCAGGCTGGCCATCTCCAGGTAATCGGCAACACGACCTGCTTTTTCAAGCTCGGCATTCATGTCTTCGGCATCACCAGGCACCTTTAGTTCTTTGTAAAACTGTTCCGCCAACAGCTTAATTCCAGTGATGGCTTCTCCCAATCCTTTTGCAGAGCGCGATAAGCCACATTTATCATACAGCAGTTTTCCAAGCTCCTTGTGAAAGTAGTCTGCTGTCTTGGTCCCGTTGATATTGGCCAACTGATCCAGTCGCGATCTGACCTCCCGCTCGGCCTGTTCGAATTGAGGATGTGCAACGGTTATCTTCTCTGATTTGAGCTCACCGGAAAGATAATTGGCCAGGGTATACGGCAAAATGAAATAGCCATCCACACAGGCCTGCAGCAGTGAGTTGGCGCCAAGCCGGTTGGCACCGTGATCTGCAAAGTTGGCTTCTCCGCCCGCGAACAGTCCTGGTATGGTCGTCATCAGTTCATAGTCAACCCACAAGCCGCCCATGGAAAAATGTGCTGCGGGAGAGATTTTCATCGGTACCACATAGGCATCGTCAGCAGTGATCTTTTTATACATTGAAAACAAGTTTCCGTATTTTTCAGTGATCTTATCACTGCCTTGTTCCTTGAGCGCTTTTGAGAAATCCAGATAGACTGCATTTTTCTGCGGTCCCACGCCAAAGCCCGCATCGATCCGTTCTTTGGCAGCCCGGGAGGAGATGTCCCGCGGAGCCAGGTTCCCAAAAGCAGGATACCTCCGCTCCAGATAATAATCCCGGTCTTGTTCAGGAATTTCTCCCGGTTCCCGGGTTTCATTTTCCAGTTTGGGTACCCAAATCCGGCCATCGTTGCGCAGGGATTCAGACATCAGCGTGAGCTTGGACTGGTAATCACCGGCCTGCGGTAAACAGGTTGGGTGCATTTGGGTCCAGCTCGGACAAGCCATATAAGCACCCCGACGGTGTGCGCGCCAGATCGCAGAGCCGTTGCAGCCCATCGCCAGGGTAGAAAGATAATAGATCTTCCCGAAGCCGCCGGTCGCGATTACAACGGCATCCGCTGCGAAACGTTCAATTTTTCCGGTATCCAGATTGCGGACAATGATGCCCTTTGCTTTGCCGTCAATTACGACGAGATCGAGCATCTCGTGCCGCGTAAACAAGCTTACTTTTCCGAGCTCCACCTGCCGCATCAGCGCCTGGTAAGATCCCAGCAGGAGCTGCTGTCCGGATTGCCCCCGCGCATAAAATGTACGGCTTACCTGA
>JARKUW010000121.1 GCA_029851965.1 Bacteroidota bacterium
GATCATCAATACACTCAAAAAAGCCCATGCCCCCGGTCGGAACATTATATTGATATGCCTTATTGTTGTTCACAAATGCAGCTATCCGGCCAATAACGTTCCCTGATGCATCTCTTAAAATCCATCGGGTGCAAGTGCCATGGCTGAAGAAGGGGTTTTTTTTCTCGTCAAATACTTGTTCGATATCCTGGTGTAATGGAGCGATCCAATTCGCATCGTTCTTGTAAATTAAGTCACAAACATTTAAAAAGTTCTTTTTGGTCTCTGCGTTGGTAACCGGGATAATCTGCATTCGTGTGGTTTGGGTGATCGTTGATGTGTTTAAATTGCTGAAGCGTGCCTCAAGTATAACCTTTTTTAACTAGTAATCGTCTTCGTCGTCTGTGTCGAAGTTTTCTAAACCATCTAAATCATCCAATGGAAGATCAAACTCGTCTTCGTCATCGAATGGAATGCCTTTTTTTCCTGTTGAACTTGCAAATGTGCTGAAACTTTCCTCCTCGGAAAAAGAGTTCTCAACAGCGTTACTTTTAGCGGATTTTCTTGGAGTTGTCATAACTAAAAAAAAAAATATTTTATTGAAAATTTATAAGTTGATTTTTAAAAATCTTTTTTAAACCGTATTAAAGCTACTTTATTAACCCTGATAAGGAGCTTGTACAAAATTAAGATAAAAACGGTTTGACGTAATTTTTATTTAAAAAATAAATTGGACAGAACGGATGCCTGGGAAAATGCCACAAAAAAAAAGTGGTAAAGATTTTGGCTTTACCACTTTTAACACACAAATGAAACCCTGAATTGAGATATTGATTTTAGGTTAGGTTATAATATCTTTGATCAATTCTTTAAGAACGTTCCTCGGAACTAGTCCGTTTAATATCTATAACAAGTATAAGGCAAATTGGATAAACTCTAAACTTAACTTAGTAAGTGGTAGAGATCATTGAGTAAACGGTTAAAAGTCGGGAATTGGAATTACAATCGACACGATTGTTCCCGAATTTCCGTTCTGATTTATGGATATCTGGGTCTCTGTTGACTCAATTTGATTCAGAAGATTGATTCTCTCCTCCGTTAAACTCATGCCTTTGCTGATATGCTCCCCTTTTTTATTCTTCAGCGAGTTTTCTATCCCTATGCCGTCATCAATGATGTGAATGAGTAAATGAGTCGCATCTTCGTCAAGCCGTATATCGATCTCCAGATTTCCGCCTTCTTCTTTCGGCATCAAACCATGCCAGATTGCATTTTCGATATACGGCTGCAGGAGCATTGACGGAATAAAAACTTCTTCCTTGTCAACCGCCGGATCGATCTGTACTACATAATTGAACTTGCTCCCAAACCTATTCTTTTCCAGCCTGAGGTAGAGATGCAGGTACTCGAGTTCCTCTTCAAGTGAAATGAAGCCCTTTGTGCATATTTCAAGGTTCTTTCTGATCAGTTTGGCAAAACCGGTAAGGATCTTATTCGCAGAACTTGTATCCTGCGTATTGATGTAATGCTGTATAGAATTCATTACATTGAAGATGAAGTGTGGGTTCATCATCGCCTGCAAGGCCCGCTGTTCCAGAATTAATATCTTATGCTTCAACAATAACTGTTTCTGCTCCTGGTTCTTTTGCCATTTTGTGATAACCACCGCTATTTTGTAGAAGGTAAAACTCGCAGCGATTACCAGAATGACGATGAACCAGTTCCTCTGCCAGAAGTGTTCCTCAAGAACAAAATTGACCTGTGTGGGCGTGCTCCACTTCGTATTGTTAGACTTCGCACTTACTTCAAACCGGTATGTTCCGGGTGATAGGGAAGAGAATTCCAGCCTTCTGCTTTTCGTCTCGGTCCAGTCATCTTCCGGCCTCAGGCGATACCTGTAGTCGATATTTTGATTTACGAAGTCAATGGCACCAAAGATGAACGTGATGTTATTCGCAGAGGGGTCCAGATTGATCATGGAACCTTGTACGTCAAGGATCTTTGAATTGCTCATCACCGATGAGATCAGGACGTCAGGAGCCTCATTTAACTCGTCAAATTTCTTTTTGAAAAAATAAACCAGGCCATCATTTGTCGCAAAGTAAGCCGTGTCCTTGCCGATGAACAGGTCATTCACGTTGTTTCTCAACAGGGGACTGGTATATTCAAATCCTTCAATTTCCGGGTGTTTACCGTCAATACATACCCGGTTTATGCCATTGTTCGTAATTACCCAGACATGGTTTTCAATCAGAAACAGCTTCTTGCAGATGTTGTCTGTAAGCCCGTCTTTCATGGTAATCCGTTTGATCACGACCCCATCTTTTAAGAAGATCAGGCCGTAGCCGTCTGAAGCAAGAACAACCGTTCCATTGGCGAAAGCTTTCAGGTCGTTCACGCGGTGCTTGAGAACGGGATCGTCATTCAGGGAAACGCTGACGCCATCTTTAACTTCTTGTAGCCCCTCTGTACCGGAGAACCATAGGTTACCTTCCGCGTCATAGTTTACACTATAAGCCCGGTTTGGGTAAAAGTTATGTCCTGTTTTAAAGTTGGAAGCATTAAACTCAAATTCTTTAAACTGGTTGTCCAATACAATGATCCCGGATGAAGTCGCCACTGCCAGTTCCTTGTTTTTACCGACGCTGAACCCTTTGACTGCAATCAACGAGTTGTGGCTTTCTTTTAAAAGCTGCACGGATGGAGCCGCACTGAAGATGGATGTTATTCTTCCCAGTCCGTAATCAGAGGCGAAGTAACCAACGTCGTCATTCAGGTAAATCTGTTTTACATTCTGATAGGTTTTTTTATCAGAGAATTCAATTTTCTGAACGGTTTTGTTCTTCAAACGGAGCACATTTATACTTGCATTGTCCATTCCCAGCCACAACCTGTTTTTTGCGTCCTTGGCGATGCTCTTCACATTGTCACTGTTTAACCCGAAGCTACGATCAATAACATACATGCGGTTTTCCTCCCTCGGAAGCATGTAAATGCCCTCTGTTGTCGTGAACCACATGTTGTCGTGCTTGTCCTTAATCACCTGGCTACTCGGAATATCTTTCAGGTACTGCTTAACCTCCCCGGTTTTTTTGAGCTCGAATATTCCGGTCTGCGTACTTAGCCACAACTCTTTTTCATTTGCATAGATGAACCCCTGGCTTTCTGACAGGAATTTCTTGTCAATTGAAAAGTGAGAAATAATGTGCCTGTTTCCCTGGACGTTTAAGCCTTTTTTATCCAGGTATATGAGCCGGTGTCCAGGCAGGTTTGCTATAGTCTTAAACGATAACGGCGCAATGTTTCTGGGCGCATCATGAAACTTTTCGTCGCGGAACACCATGGTTCCCTGCTGGCTGATGATCCAGATCGTCCCCGATTGATCTTCATGTATGAATGAATGCAGGAATTGTTTCGAGCGGTCCCTGGACACATATTTTCTTAAAAATTTTCCATCCCATACATAGAGCCTGTTCTTATTGCTTCCAAGCCAGATCCTTCCTTTACTGTCTTCGAAAAAGGAAACGATGATGTCATTGAATTTTAGCAGCTTCAGCAGGTTGCTGTTCTGGTCATTATATATGCGGCCATTCAGAAAATAGCTGAGTTTCCCATTCAAACTCAGAAACCATATTCTTCCGGCTTTATCTTCTTTCATCTGAAGAACCTGGTTGTCCGGCAATCCATCATCGATAGAGAAATTTTTGAAATACCTCCCGTCAAAGCGGCTCACGCCGGCATCTGTTCCGACCCAGATGTATCCTTTAGAATCCTGCAGGGTGTAATAACAGGTGTTGCTTGGCAACCCTTCACGTGTCCCGAAATGCTGTATGTAGGTGTTCTGCCCGCTGGCCTGCCCGGCGGAGAACAAAACCAGAAGGACTGCTAGGCAACGATATACATGGCGAAACACTAGTGTTCTGTTTTTAGCTGAGTGAATAATCTGATCTTCTCCGTAAAGTCACTGGACCGCCTTCTGGAGACCGCAATCTTTTTCCCGTCAGCCAAAACAACTTCCAGACCATTCCTGGAATTGTATTCAATAACATAGTCGAGATTGACGATGCTGGATTTGTGAATCCGGACAAACTGCTGCTCCGGCAGAAGTTCCTCATATTCTTTAAGGACTTTAGAAACGGTTATTTGTTCGTTATTCGCAAGGTGAAATATGGAATAGTTGCTGTCTGCTTCAATATGGACGATGCTTTCCAAACCCACCAGGGTATATCCCTGGCCATTTGGAAGGCTCAGTTTTTTCAGGTTTTTACGGTCGAGATCCTGCTTTAAATTACTTAAACGTTCGCTGCGACGATCTTCCTTCCGGTTAAGTTCAATATGCCGTGCAGCCTTTTCTACAGTTTCCTTCAGTTCATCGATGTCGATCGGTTTAAGCAGGTAGTCCAGAGCATTTGCCTTGATGGCTTTCAATGCATATTGGTCATATGCGGTGGTAAAAACAACATGGGAATTGTGTTCCTGTGCAGTTGAAATCAACTCGAAACCATTCGCTCCAGGCATTGCAATATCGAGAAATATCAGGTCTATATCTTCTCTATTTAACAAAATTTTCGCATCACTTACCGATTTGGCGACCCCTGAAATGTGAACATTTGTACAATTATTTTGGAGTAAAAAAAACAAGGACGATCGTGCAAACTCCTCATCATCAACGATTATGCAGTTAATAGATTTCATTAAAGTTGTGTAGTATGTTGTGTAGCGAACTCGTGAAAATATTCCTCATCTTAGACTTTGTAAAATAATGTAAAGTATACCATAGTATTTCTCGTAAGGGATTTAAGTAGATGAAAACCATTTAAATAACCGAACCGTTAATTTAAACAATTTTATGAAAAATTTACAACATGAAGACCCAAACACGTTACCTGGGGAAGGTAATATTTTAAAATTCAGGCTTCACCGCAGGTCATTTTTGCGTTATAGTGGGGCAGGGGTAGCAGGCTTGGCACTTATTGCTGCAGGATGTAAAAAAAATAACGACTTCCCTGACGATGGTGAAGGCGGTGGTGGCGGAGAAGTAGATGATAAAGGTGCTAACCTGGGCAGTGGGGATACTGGAATTCTAAACTATGCCTATGCACTGGAACAACTTGAAGCTGCATTTTATACTAAGATGATCGAAACGCCGTACAGCGGCATAACACCAGATGAGAAGCGGTTCTTAGAGGACATTAAAGCCCATGAAATCGCACATCGTGAAGTGCTTAAGAATGGATTGGCTAACAACGCCATTCCGGCGTTGGAGTTTGATTTTTCCAGCATTGACTTTGGTTCTAAACAAAAGGTGCTGGAAGCAGCCAAAGCTTTTGAAGATTTAGGCGTGTCAGCATACAATGGCGCAGCTAAGTTATTACAGTCGGCAGATAGTCTGGCGCTTGCGGCGAAGATTGTTTCTGTTGAAGCCCGCCACGCAAGCTTTATCAGGGAGATGCTTGCAATAAATACGTTCGCGAATGCAGAAGCAGTAGACACAACAAACGCTTTTGATAAGTCACGTAGCCCACTGGAAGTATTGGCCATTGCCAAGCCCTTCATTAAAACGGAAATAAACGCAAGTAATTTACCAACCTCTTAATCTGAAAAATATGAACATTCTTAATATAATAGACGAAATTGAAAAAGTGGATGGCGCGGTAACCAGCGAATCTAATCCAAGACGGGCTGCTGTGAAAGACTTCTTCAGCTTCGGAAAGAAAGTTGCTGCTGCAGCGGTACCACTGGGCCTGGGTTCTATGTTTACGGCTTCCGCACAAACCTCATCTGACGTCACTGCGGCATTGCAGTATGTTCTGGCACTTAAACACGCGGAAGTTACTTTGGTCACTCGTGGCCTCGCAAGTGTTAAATTTGATGGCCCCAACGCTGCTACAGATAAGCAGGCGATACAGATGATCTTAGAACAGGATAAACTGCATGTTAAATTTCTGGAGACCACAATCGGTACTTCTGCAGTGAAGGCACAAACCAACTATGATTTTACCGCTAATGGGGTATTTAAAGATGTTTTAACCAGTGACAACACCTTTTTCAAGGTTGTACAAGGTATCAAGGACACAACCATCCGCGCCATCAAAGGTGTTGCGCCGTCTTTGGTCAAACAAGGTGATGTGCTGGGTGCAGCTTTAAGTATCCACTCAGTTGAAGCCCGTCATTCTGCGAAATTAAGGCTGATCCGTCTTCTGGATGGTTATTCAGCTGCTTCAAAGCCCTGGATTTCACAAACCGATCAAACCACAGGAGCGATTGGTGAAGCAAACTACGCGGGTGAGGACAATACAACGCAGGGTGGTAAGTCAGTTACTGGTATCAATGGAACTTCAGTTTCCGCTGACCAGGCTACTGAGGCATTCGATGAGCCATTAACAAAAGCTCAGGTTTTAGCTGCGCTTGGACCTTTCAAGATCGTACTGTAAGAACGATCGGAATACCATAAAATATGAAGCCTGCCTCCAAAATTTTGGAGGCAGGCTTTTTTTGTTTTCAGCCCTTTTTTCAGCCACCATAAACAATGCCTTTTGCCTGTAAAAAGCTTCCGAACCAAGGGAGACTTTACAGGGACCTTACCCGGACCTTACCCGCACCTTACCCGGACA
>JARKUW010000003.1 GCA_029851965.1 Bacteroidota bacterium
CACCCTGATCACCCCGGAGCGGTACATTAAAGGTGGCTGCTTGCTTATCGAGGATGGCAAAATTCTGGAAGTTGCGGCACAGCACGTTGATTTCCCCGGGTCAGTTGCCATTGATGCAAAAGGGATGTTCATTGCGCCGGGCTTTATTGATCTGCATGTCCACGGTGGTGGCGGCCACGATTTCATGGACAATACGGTGGAAGCCTTCCTGGCCATTGCAGAAACGCACGCACGGTATGGAACGACTGCGATGATGCCAACGACCTTAAGTTCGGAGAAGGCTGATCTGCTGGATACGCTGGCAACGTACGACCTGGCGCTGCCGCGGAACACCCGGGGGGCACAGTTTATCGGGCTCCATATTGAAGGCCCCTATTTCTCCATGGCCCAGCGCGGAGCACAGGATCCGCGGTACATCCGCAATCCGGACCCTGCGGAGTATGAGGAAGTGCTTTCATTAAGCCGGCACATCAAACGCTGGAGCGCAGCGCCAGAACTTAAGGGTGCATTGGAGTTCGCGGATTGTATGAGCCGTAATGGTATTCTTGCGGCAATTGCCCATACAGATGCCATCTATGAAGAAGTTCTGGAAGCCTACGAACATGGATTTACACATGCAACCCACTTCTACTCCTGTATGTCGGGTGTTTCCCGCCGTAACCTCTACCGCTATGCGGGGGTTGTTGAAAGCGCTTATCTCCTGGATGGAATGAGTGTGGAGATCATAGCAGATGGCGTTCACCTGCCTGCGCCGTTGCTTAAGCTGGTGTATAAATTAAAAGGGGCAGAGAAGACAGCGCTGATCACGGATGCAATGCGCGGAGCAGGGATGCCCCCGGGACCGAGTATCCTTGGCGGGTTGAAGAATGGCCTGCCGGTCATTGTAGAGGACGGTGTGGCGAAGCTGGCAGACCGCTCGGCCTTTGCGGGCAGCGTAGCAACGGCTGACCGCCTGGTGCGAAATATGGTGCAGCTCGCCGATGTATCCCTCCTGGATGCGGTAAAGATGATCAGCAGCACGCCCGCGTCGATCATGAAAATCGAAGCACAGAAAGGGAGCCTTGTGGCTGGAAAGGACGCCGATATCGTACTGTTTTCGATTGATATCGAGGTTGCGCTGACCATGGTGCAGGGCCGCGTGGTATATTCAAAAACAGATACACAACTTTAAGCAATATGATAAAAATGATCACATCTAATCTAAAGGTTAACATTTATGAAACCAGAACGGAGATGGGTAAAAGTGCGGCAGAAGCGGTATCGGGCAAAATCCGGAAGCTGCTTACGAACAAGGAGGAGGTAAATGTCGTATTTGCGGCAGCACCATCACAGAATGAGTTTCTTGCCAGGCTGGTTCAGGAAGATCTGGATTGGGGCAGCATCAATGCATTCCATATGGACGAATATATTGGGCTGGATGAAAATGCGCCCCAGGCCTTTGGAAATTTTCTGGAAGAAAGACTGTTTGGGAAGCGGTCGTTTAAAAGCGTTAATTACCTGAAGGATTTAACTTATGCGGAGTTGCTGAAGCAATTCCCGGTAGACATCGTGTGCATGGGAATCGGGGAGAATGGCCATATTGCGTTCAATGACCCCCCGGTTGCGAACTTCAATGACCCTGAAAGTGTTAAGGTCGTGGAGCTGGATGCCGATTGCCGCCAGCAGCAGGTGAACGACGGTTGTTTTGCGTCCATCCTGGAAGTTCCAACACATGCTTTAACGTTGACTGTTCCGGCATTGCTTGCTGCACCGCATATATTCTGTATTGTTCCGGGACCGGCAAAGGCACAAGCGGTTTTCAACACCCTGAATAAGCCGGTCGAAACAGCCTATCCCTCAACGATCCTGCGAACTCATGAAAATGCGGTATTGTTCCTGGATAAGGACAGCAGTGCATTGGTTGTAGACGATGGGCGCTAACGTGAACACAATCTATGCACCTTCTATTGATGCTGGGCACGGTGCCGGCCTGGAGCGATATTCGTCCGTAATAGATGATTTATCAGACGATTACGTAATGGCAGATAACTGGCCGGAGTACCGAAGCGACAGCTCCGCATTTTTCAAGGTAGCACACAATAATGCAGCGATTCTGGTTAAGTTTTATATCCGCGATGATTATTTCCAGGCTTTCGAAAGGCCGGTCAATTCTGCTGTCCACAACGACAATTGTGTTGAATTCTTCTTGCGTTTTGCTCCCGGCCGACCATACTACAACATCGAATTTAATTGCCTCGGTGTGGGCAAGGTGGGATACGGAACATCACGAATCGGGCGGCACTTGCTTCCGGAGGCCTGCGTAAAGCAGATCGGGATATGGAGCAGACTTGGCACGAGCAGGCCCGTCTTTGACTGGGAAATCCTGCTTTACCTCCCTCTAAGCGTCTTTCGCTTCGATGGGATCGGGACATTAAACGGGTCGCGTTGTGAGGGCAACTTCTATGTTTGCGGAGATGAACTTCCTGATCCGCATTACCTCGTGTGGAGCCATATAGCCTCTGCAGAACCCGACTTTCACCGTCCGGAATATTTTGGTGATATCGTGTTCTGCGAGGCGCCGGTACTGTAGTTATAACTTTAGTGTTACCCTTTTTTAAGGTGATTTAGACTTTCTTTGGAGGAAGATCAAATGCGATCGCTTCGTGTTCAAAGTGCCCGTTGTGTGCACCGTCGCAGAATGGTTTGTTCTTTGAAAGTCCACAGCGACAGATGGAAAGGACTGTTCTGCCTTGTAATCCGTATTCATTTCCGTTGCGGTCAACGATCTCAAAATCGCCTTCGATCTTCACTGACCCGTTGTTGTTTATGGTAAGTTTTGTTTTTGCCATGTTCTTTTATTTTGGCGCAAAACTAAACTATTGGCCTCAAGCCCGGGCATTTCTTTCTAATTTAGAATGAGTCGGCATAGGTGGCCATGGTTTAAGGCAACTGCTCGTGTAACGAAAGCTGGTATTTTCCGTCTTACACTAAAAGAACAAATATGAATTTTATTGGTAACCTGATCTGGATCGTTTTTGGCGGATTTTTCATTTTCCTGGAGTACATCATTGGCGGGCTGGTCTTGTGTCTGACCATCGTGGGCATTCCATTCGGCATACAATGTTTTAAATTTGCGTTTGTTGGTCTAGCACCTTTCGGCGTTAAAATCTCAGATTCCTCCAGCAACACCGGATGTTTATCTACGATTATGAATGTCATCTGGCTAATTTTCGGCGGTATCTGGATCGTGCTGACCCATTTGATCTTTGGAGTGCTTTTCTGCATTACAATTGTTGGTATTCCATTCGGAAGGCAGCATTTCAAATTGATGAACCTCGCTTTTTCTCCATTCGGCAAGTCTATCAGCTAAATACCTTGTTTGGAAATCTAAGAAAGGATTAACAAGCACCAACAAAAAGTCTTTCTGCTTGTTTATGGTGACGCAAGTTGCAGCAGTTGTTAACTTGCAGTAAACCACCATTTAAGCGTATGGAATTTATAGATGTTCTGGGTTTAGTTGCAGGGATATGTACGTCATCCTCCATCATCCCCCAGTTGGTAAAGACCATGAAGACCAAAAAAGCGGAGGATGTTTCGGTCTTTATGTTTGTGGTGATGCTCACCGGAAATGCGCTTTGGGTCTATTATGGTTTTTCCAAGTCAGATATGGTTATTGTAGCAACGAACTTTCTTGCGCTTGCGCTTAATATCGCCATGATCACACTAAATTTCAGGTACAAGGAACGAAAATAACGTGTTGCCCTGGCGACTTATGATCTATTATCTATTTTTTCAGCCGAGAATTTATATCTTAAAGCTTTATTATAAACGACTTGTACTGATATAAAGATTTAGGTTAATCTCATGGGTAAAATTAAGTTACGGCTGGACGTTAAAGTAGTATTGTTGTTCCTGTCGGCCACCAGTTTTTGCATCTATTCCGGATGCAGGACGCTACGGACTTCCGGTTTAAAGACGGATCTGAACCGCACCTGGTCTATGTATAAAGCCGACGCAGAAAGCTCGGGGTACTCGGTACTGGACGAGATAAACAAAGACAATGTGGCTCAGCTCTCCCTTGCCTGGAAGCATGCTTTCAGTGACGCTCCTGAAGGAGGCGGACCAATAAGCAGTGAAAGTAATCCAATCATCGTAGATAATGTGATGTATACATTATCTGCAAGACACCGCGTGTATGCCCTGGATGCATCAACCGGACAGGAAATCTGGACTTTTGATCCTTTTAACGGCGGTACCGGAGGCGGTGTCGGAAGAGGCGTGACCTATTGGGAAGAAGGAACCGACAAGAGAATCCTGCTCACTGCGGGGGACAGGCTGTTTGCCCTGAATGCCCAGACAGGTGTTCCTATCGCAACTTTTGGCGAAGGTGGAAAGGTGAATTTGAATGTAGGCATGCGCGGTAATCCGGATAAAATATCTGTCATCCCGACTACCCCCGGAATCATCTACGAAGATCTGCTGATACTTGGTACAGAAGTGTCGGAGTTGTATGGTGCAGAACCTGGTTATGTCCGGGCTTACAACATCCGCACGGGAAAGCTGGAGTGGACCTTTAAGACCATTCCGGGCCCAGGGGAAATTGGTTACGATACCTGGCCTAAAGATGCATGGAAGTATGTTGGCGGGGCAAACAACTGGGGAGGGATGAGCCTCGATGCTAAAAGGGGAATGGTGTTTCTGGCAACAGGTTCGCCTACATACGATTACTATGGTGCTGATCGTACCGGAAAGAACTACTTTGGTAACTCTGTTGTTGCACTCGATGCCCGGACAGGCACATACAAGTGGCATTTTCAAACGATCCATCATGATCTCTGGGACTATGATCTTCCGGCACCGCCAAATTTGATCACGGTAGTACATGACGGTAAGAAGATCGACGCCGTTGCGCAAACATCAAAGGTAGGCTTCCTGTACGTGTTTAACCGGGAGACCGGAGTACCTTTATTTCCGATTGAGGAACGCCCGGTACCAACTTCTGATATCCCGGGAGAGCAGGCCTGGCCAACACAGCCCTTTGTATTGAAACCTGCTCCTTATGCCCGGCAGCAATTCAGCAGGGAAGACCTCAGTAACTTTTCTAAAGGTTCCCGCGACAGCTTACTTAAACGCTTCGACGCATTCAGGTACGAGGGACTTTTTACGCCACCATCAATACAGGGAACCTTCATGCTTCCGGGGAGCAGAGGTGGATCAAGCTGGGGCGGGGCCGCTGTCGATCCTGGTAAAGGAATCATTTACGTCCGTTCCAACAACTCTCCGGAAATTGCAACTTTAAAGCTTCTGGAGGAACAGGAAACGAGCAACGAGTCCTTATATAATCAGGGCAAAGTTGTGTACAACAATTATTGTACAAACTGTCATGCTGCCGATAGAAACGGTGATGAGCATGGGACACCATCGCTCGTTGGCATCCACAACCGGTTGAAGCGCGAGGATATCATCAAGAAAATTAAGACAGGCGGAGGAAAGATGCCCGCTTTTGCCAGCATTATCGCTGGAAAAGAAGATGCCATTCTTTCGTACTTAACAGAGAAAGAACCTTCGAAAACATCCCGCGAACTAAATTTTATAAAGGAAATCCAATCCAACGAGTCGTCGAACAACGCAGCTCCGAAAGCGGCTAAAGAGGTTAAGTATCTGAACCTAACAGCGTATGGGTATTTTTCCGATGCCTCACGCAGGCCTGGAATTAAGCCGCCATGGGGTACACTGAACGCAATAAACCTGAATACTGGTGAATATGAGTGGACCGTAACACTTGGCAACCAGCCAGATTTACAGGAGAAAGGTGCATCAATTACCGGAACAGAGGGATCTGCAGGACCACTGGTGACTGCAGGTGGATTGGTGATCATCGGGGGCAACAGGGATAAGAAACTGCGTGCTTTTGATCAGCAGAACGGTAAACTACTTTGGGAGGTTTCGCTTCCGGGCGTTGCCAATGCCAATCCAAGTACCTATCACAGCAATGGAAAACAATACGTGGCAATCTCTGTTGGCGGCGACAAGGCCAACCCATCCGGATATGTTATGGCGTTCGCGTTGCCGAATAAAAAGTAGGGAAAGTAGAAATAAATGAGAATATTTGCCCTGGCACATCATCTGCCGGGCTTTTTAACAAAAAGGAATTAAAGCAACAGAAACCAATACACTATGAATTTAAAAAGAACATTTACGTTAGCTGTTCTCGCGACGATCAGCGCTGCTGCACACGCACAAACCAAATATCACGTACTCGTTGGTACGTACACAAGCCCCGGCAAGAGCGAGGGTATTTACGTGTATGATTTTGACGCCAAAACTGCTGCGTTGACATTGAAAAATAAGGTTGCGGTAACCAGCCCGTCTTATCTGGCTGTCAGCAACGACCGCAAGTTTGTTTATGCGGTGAATGAAGACAAATCCAGCAACGTAAGTGCATTTACATACAATGCAAAAACGGGGGCACTTAAACTATTGAATCAGGTACCATCCGGCAGCTCCGGCCCGACTTATATCTCTGCTGATGCCACCGGGAAATATGTTTTTGCTGCAAATTACGGTGGTGGAACATTGACAGCGCTACCGATTCAAAAAGATGGTTCACTGGGGTCGGATACGCAGGACATCAAACATGAAGGACACAGCATCGCGATGAAAAAACCGTATGTCCACTCCGCAGTATTGTCACCGGACAACCGATTTGTTATTGCCGCTGACCTTGGAACGGACAAGCTGAATATCTACAAGTTTGATCCAAGTAAAAGGCCGAATGTACTTACACCTGCTGCGCAGCCGTTTTTCTTACTTAAACCTGGAAGCGGACCGAGACATTCTACATTCCACCCGAACAAGAAGTACTACTATGCAGTCACAGAGTTGAACTCAACAGTTTCTGCTTTCGAATATAAAGATGGAACATTGAAATTGGTGCATACCGTGTCCATGCTTCCTGAAGGCTACACTGGAAAAGGCGACGGCGCAGATATTCATGTTTCTCCCGATGGTAAGTTTCTTTATGCAAGTACGCGAAATGTGCTCAACCAAATTGTCATCTATGCCATTGATCAGCAGTCCGGAAAGCTGACTCAGGTCGGACGCCAGTCTACCGAAGGAAAAAGCTCCCGTACTTTCGCAATAGATCCGACGGGCAACTGGCTGCTTGTAACCAACCAGGGCAGCAATACCATTGTGGCATTTAAACGCGATCTTAAAACCGGTTTACTTCAGTCGCAAGGCACGAAAATCGAGATTGACAAACCGTCGTTTGTGCAGTTTGTAAAGGCAGACTAGTCCTGGCGCCTTTTACACCAGGACCAACTGCTGAGGCGGACAATTGATCTAAAGCTGAATTGCAGAAGCATCTTAAGGGGAAGGTATGGGAACCGTTAAATCTGTTCTCTCTTCCCTGAAGCGATGCTTCTGTAAATGGCATCAATGACTTTCATATCTTTCAAACCTTCCTCCCCGGGTACGCGCGTCTGTTTACCCGTCTGTACACACTGTGCGAAATCATCCATTTGTGCGGCCTGCTGGTTGATCTGCGGGAAATCCATCGGTCCTTTGCTTGTGGTACCTGCAATTCCACCATACCCGTATGCCGGAGAGAGCCCAAAGGTGCCGTTTTCGGCGTTCACCTTTAAGAAACTTATGTTCTGGCTGTAGCTGGACATGCCTTTCGCGATGAGTTCCTGTGGAAACTCCAGTTCCCAATGGATCGTATCATCTACTTCCTTAAACAGCTGCAGGTTACTTTTTTCTTCCCTGGCCGTTACAAACATGGGTTCTTTTCCGGTTGTATACCGCGCCGCCTGAATGGCATAAATACCCATATCCATCAATGCACCACCACCTGAAAGTGCTTTTTTAAGGCGCCAGGAGTATGCTCCACGTCCCCAGCTAAATCCATTTCCACTATCTATTGCGGTTAGCTTTCCAAAAACCTGTTTCTGACCAAGTCGCATGACCTCTATATTATGCGGCTCGAAGTGCAGCCGGTAACCAATGGATAGCATCCGATTTGCCTTTTTGCACGCATCGATCATTTCACTGCAGTCGGCCGCATTAAGCGCCATTGGCTTTTCACAGATGACATGTTTACCGGCTTTTGCGGCACGTATGGTAAAATCCTTGTGCATGGAAACAGGCAATACGACATACACGATATCTATCGCTTTGTTGTTGGCGATATCATCAAAATTGTTGTAGTTGTAGATATTCTCTTTCGGTATGTTGTATTTCGCGGACCAGCTTTCTGCCTTCTCCGGCGTTCCGGTGACAATTCCCGCGAGGTAGCAATTCTTGGTTTGCTGCAGGGCGGGAGCAAGCTGACCTGTGCTGTAGCCACCCAGGCCAACCAGCGCAATACCGAGTTTCTTGTTTTGGCGGGCTGGGGCGCAGGATCCTAATGCATTTAACGCCGGTGCGAGGGCGAGTGCCGCAGCACCATAAGAAGCCGACCGGATAAACTTTCTTCTGTTGTAGATGTCATCTAAGCTCTGGGACATATCTTTTTGGATAAGGTAAATACGAGGTTCATTGTGGTATTCACATATACGCTATATAGTTTGATAACACTTTCACATTTATTTTGTTCAATATGGTTCGCGCATTTCGGGAGGTACTCCCTGATGTGAACTTTGTGCAAACATATTCGTGCACTTAGGGTTCTGTATCTGTCAAATCCCTAGATCTTTTGTTATGAACGACTTTCGTATCGCATATCATGCCTCGCATGAACAATTTCCACCATCTGAATTATTGAAATACGCACAGATGGCTGAGCAGGCGGGCTTCAATGCCCTGCATTGTTCGGATCACTTTCAGCCCTGGAGTAATGCACAGGGGGAAAGCGGCTTTGCTTTTGCCTGGCTGGGGGCGGCCATGCAGGCGACGAACCTTCCTTGTGGCTTCGTTTGTGCGCCCGGGCAGCGGTATCATCCTGCCATTGTAGCGCAGGCACTTGCGACCCTGGCGGAGATGTTTCCAGGCCGGGTGTGGGCATCCCTGGGAAGTGGAGAGGCCATCAACGAGACAATTACCGGAGAGCCCTGGCCGGCGAAGCCGGAGCGCAATCAACGCCTGCTGGAGTCTTATAACATCATCAGCCGTTTATTGGATGGGGAGACGTTAAGAGCTGATGGCCTTGTAAAACTGGAGGAAGCGAAGCTATATACCTTGCCGAAAGGGAAGCCATTGCTGGTGGGCGCAGCTGTTTCTGCTGCAACTGCAGGCTGGATGGGGGGCTGGGCAGACGGCATGGTGACGATAAATAAGCCATTGCCGGAGCTGCAGGAAACAGTAGATAGTTTCCGGAAGGGCGGAGGTGAAGGTAAACCCATATTTTTGAAGGTGCAGATCTCCTATGACCGCGATTATGATAAAGCGCTACAGGGGGCCTTTGATCAATGGAAAACCAATATTATAGATCCCAGTTTGCTCGGTGACCTTACCCGTGTTAGCCAGTTTGAAGCTGCCGCTCAGTTCATTAAGCCGGAGGATCTGCTTGATTTTGTGCACATCTCGACTGACCTGTCAGAACACCTTGAGAACCTTCAAGCATATAAGGACATGGGGTTTGAAACCATCGTGATACACAATGTCAATCGCAACCAGGAGACGTTTATTCAGGATTTTGGGTCACAGGTGCTGCCGAAGCTGCTGTAATTTCAGGGCTGGGGTCTAGGGTTCCTGCTCATTGTTCTCTTCCGGCTCCGGCCTTTCTTTCTTCTCCTCTCGGCGATCGCTATTGCCGAAACGGTAGCTGAAAGAAAGCATCCCCATACGCAGTGAACCCCTGCTTTCGAAGTTCCGGATAAACTGATCGGTTTGGGTATAGCCTCCCCATCGGCGCTGGTTGAAAACATCCCTTACGTTGAGTAATAAGGTACCCTTGTTTGACAACATGCTGAGCCGCAGTGCGGCATCCACGACAAACGTCGCAATGGATTTGCCCTGGGCCTGTGTGCGCGGAGCATTGTAATTTCCCCTGATCTGTGCGGTCAGGTTTTTCACAAGGCGTATGTTTGTGGACAAGTTGGCGTCCCAGTTGATTCCATCCCGTTCGGCTATATTAAACTCCGGACTTCCCTTAAAGCGATTGTAAAATACGTTCACATTTCCCGTAAGATCTACTGCGCTACCGAGGGCAGTTTTTGATATCAGCTCGAAACCGGTTGATTCATTCCTGCTGATGTTGTTCCATTGGGAAATTGTTGCGGAGCTGGCACTATCTACCCGCTGGGTAATCATCTGTATGACTTCATTGACCCTGCGGTAATAAACGGAGGAGGTAATGGAGGTTTTGCCAAGTGTCCGGCTGTAGCCAAGCTCAAATGAATGAATGTCTTCCGGCCGGAGGTTTGGATTACCCTGACGTATGTTGAGCGGGTCGGATACGTTCACGAAGGGATTTACCTGCCATCCGTTGGGCCGGTTCACCCTGCGCGAATAGCTCAGCTGCAATTGCTGGTCATCGGAGAATTTCTGCGTTAGAAAGACGCTTGGATAGACACGAAAGTAGGCCAGGCGACCAGGCGTTGCCCGCTGATTTTCAGGTACACTGGGGTCGAAGGTAGTTGTTGTGGTATTTAGATAGGCCTGTTCTGCACGTAACCCGACCTGATAACCCAGGCTTTTGGTAATCGCGTTCTGATAGTTTGCATAAACGGCATGTACATCCTCACGCAGATCGAAGTTGTTACTTACATTGTAGTCCGGCAGAAAAGAATTCGTTGCCTGGTCAAACCGCCTGGAAAGCTGGGATTCTTCGTCCGTTTCCAGCGACGTCCGGTATCCGGCTTCGAACTTGCTCTCCTCACTGAATGGCAGCACATAGTCCAGCTGTATATTGGTATTGTCACCGATATCATACGTATCGTTGATGCGTCTGTCTGCCGGGCTTAACACATTACTGAAGGTTTGATCAAACGTTTGAATCCCGTCTTCCTTGCTGCGTCCGTAGGCGGCATTGAAAGTTAGCTCTTCGCCTTTGCGTTTAAACTCCTTTTTGAAATCGAGGTTCAGGTCGTAGCCGGAGTCATCTTCGGTCTGCCTGGAGAACCGCGTACTGGTTCCGTTAAGCTCTGGAAGATTCTCGTAACGGTAGAACAGGTCCTCATTCCGTTCATTGTCGCGGATGCTAAAATTAGCAGAGACGCCGATGGTCGTGGTCTGATTGATGAAGTAGTCGACACCCAGCTTTGCGGAATGCCCGAGGCCTGACCTGTCGGTCTCTGAATTGTTGTCTATGATCCCGTTGTTCTGAAGGTAGCGGGTTGTACTTTTTCCATTTCCGGGCCTCCGGAATCGTCTGAAATCATAGTTTCCATAATAATTGAAGCTGCTGTCCCGGTAATTCAGGGAGAGCCCGCCATTGTAGTTGTGATAAGTGCCCGCAGAGGCCGTTACGATTCCGTTAAGGCCGGTGCGGATATTTTTTTTCAGCACAATGTTTATAATTCCGGATTGTCCTTCTGCCTCGTATTTAGCCGAGGGGTTTGTAATGACTTCGATGCGCTGTACGGAGTTTGCCGGCAGTGACTGCAGGACCTGGGTGATGTCTGTGCCCGCCATTGCCGAAGGTTTACCGTCAATTAGAATTCGTACACTGCTCGAACCTCGAAGACTTACCGTGCCGTCAGCGTCAACGGAAAGCGACGGGACGTCGGACAACAGGTCTGTGACGGAGCCACCCTGACTGATCAGGCTTTGTTCTACATTAAATACCTTCCTGTCTATCCCCACCGTCATCCCCGGCGCCGCCGCGGTGACTTCAACCTCCTTGAGTACTTGAGCGCCTGAGGTACGGAGACGGACATTTCCCAGGTCAAGCTGCTGTCCTGTGTTGAGCGCAATGTTTCGTTGCTCATACCTGCGGTATCCCACAAAGCCCACACGTAAGATGTAGGTGCCGGGACCTAAGGAACTGAAGCTGAACTTTCCACTGGCATCGGTTTGCATTCCACCAACCGTCTTGTTGTCTGCCTGGTTTACAACGGCAACACTTGCGTAATCAAGCGGTTTTCTGCTGGCGGAATCGATTATGGTTCCACTAATAATTGCAGTATTCTGAGCGAATAGGTTTGCCGTGAGTGCTAAGCTGATAATTACGGTTAGTGCGAGATATCGAACCATAGATGAGGATTGTTTATCTAACTAACATTTTTTCAGTCATTTAGATTCTAATAAGGTTGTTACAATGCGTGCAACGCTGGTGTTCGGAAGTACGACAATGGAAGATGGTGCGGATTTCAGAAATTAAAGAAGGTGAACCAATAGTTCACCCTTTAATAAATAGCCTTCTTGTATCCTGAATATCGGCCGGTTACTGTTTAATCAATTTAGGAAGCTGCGCTTCAAACTGCCTGGTAAATTCCTGAGCAGTTAAGATGTGTCCTTGTTTCTGTGCATTGTTCGCTACATTGTAACCCCATGTCGCAGCAGCCATTCGTTGGGTTGGTGTACCATGATGGCCTATATTCGTGATTGTGCAATCGCCGATGTTGAAGAACACTCCAAGAAATTGTTGAACCCTTTTCCATTGCATTGAGGCCCCTCTTGCATGAGAAAGGTAATAGGCTGAATAGGCATCTGCCATCAACTCTGTTCGGCGTGTTGCCTCCGGGCTTTCTTCTTCTTCAAAGAGATTGAGCTGGAACTGAATGTGGTGGCCAAATTCGTGCGCTAAAATTGCCTGTGGTGCTACATCACCATAACCAATTGCCGCAAATGCATCCATAATCCCGTCACCCATAATAATCTTGTCCGGAATGACGCCGAAACCATCCAGGTTAAATGAGGATTGCGCAAACGCATTGAAAGTAAAGATCGGATGATTTCCCTTGCGGAGCTGCGGAAAGGCATCAACGATGGCAATTACAAAGTCTGCATAGTAGGCTGCGTCACCAGAATCAAGACCGTACACAGTCTGATAGGTACGAATCAACTTGGCTCTGTCGGTCAGCATACTTCCATGCATTGCGGCAAGAACTATTCCGTCTGACTGGATGTTCCAGAACCGTTTTAGGTCTTTAAAAGTTTTTGTAACCCGTTGCGTATACTCACCGTTCGCTCCAAAGGTCTGTTTGGCAGAGCTGTTTTCGAATACCAGGGCATCATACGTTGGTAGGTCCAGCATTTCGGTGGCGATCACATAGCTAATAACCTCTGAGTCCCAGTCGGCAAGCTGCTGATCCAGCCATTGGTTAGATGCGGTGTTGTCATTACAGGTTGCTGTCTCCAGGTTCAACGCTTTGCGGACAATATCGCGATATTCTGGGTGGGTGCTCAAAACCACGCGGGCTTTCTTGTTTAGCTTGGCTTTGGCTGATGCAGGGGCTGCAGCAAGTAGTTTGATTAGTTTCTGTTTGGTGCCCGGGGACAGTTGGGTAAGTTTTTGACCTGCATCCTTTTTTGCAAGTTCTTTTTCGTTCTGCCTTAAATTGTCGCCGCCTTCTTTCTTACAGCCGCCTACCATAAGGGCCAGGATGGCAAAAATTGCCAGGGATCGTTTGATGTTTTTCATATTATTAGGTTGATGATTATTCCTCAAGATAAAAAATAATTGAATATCAGGAAGGATATTTATTCAGGTTACACCCGCTATTCAGGCAAAATTATCGCGTAAATAAATGAAGTTCTAATCTATCGATAAATCGAAGCCTTTAATGTTAATTACGGGGCCAATGATGATAATAGCCGGGTAAGTCATGCCGGCTGCGGCAGACGCATTTTCCAGATCTTTCACCGGGCACGTAATTTTCTTTTGATTTGGCAGTGAAGCATGTTGTATTATTGCAGCTGGCATGTCCCCACGTTCAGCAATAATATAGCTCGCCGAAATTTCAGCAAGCTTTTTCATGCCCATATATATAACCACTGTTGCTGCACTGTTTATCGCCGACTGCAGGTCTCTGGAAAGGCTGCCATCCTTCTTTGTTCCGGTGATGATCCATATGCTTTCGCTGACGCCGCGGTGTGTTAAAGGAATGCCGCTGAGCCCTGCAGCCTGCATACTGCTAATTCCTGGTATATAGTAGGTCTGTATGCCATGTTCTTCCGCAAACAGCAGTTCCTCGTAGCCTCTTCCAAAAATGTAGGGGTCGCCGCCCTTTAAGCGGATAACCACTGAATTCGCGCTGCAGTTTTCCAGAATCAGTTCATGAATACGTTCTTGAGTGGTGTAGTTTCCGTAGGGTTGCTTTCCTACATAGATAAGTTCACAGGATGATGGGGCCATGTTTAGCAGTTCTTTGTTCACAAGGTTATCATACAAGATCACATTTGCCCTTTGCAGAACTTTATATGCCTTTAATGTTATCAATTCCGGGTCTCCAGGTCCGCCGCCCATGATAAAAAGTCCAAATTCTTCCATAATAAGTGTTATTATTCCAATGTTAGTGTATTAAAGTTGTTGTTTGGCCCAAAAATGTAGATATAATATCTTAAAAACTACAAAAAATATAAAATACTTGTATTATACACCTTAAAAATACATATTTGTATATCAAATGTCAGGTAAATGCTGGTTTTATAAGATACATAAATGATTTTTACCTGAAATTACATGAAGTACAATGATTAAAATCTGATTTTATGTGAATTCAGTTCAGAAATTCAGTATAAAACTCCTAAAATAAACGTATATGAAAAGTGAAACGATCGTAATTATAGGAAACGGAATGGTTGGCTATAAGTTTTGTGAAAAACTGATCTCAAAATCAAGGAACTTTGATGTGTACGTTTTCGGCGAAGAATCCAGACGGGCATACGACCGCGTTCGTTTAAGTGAATACTTCAACGGGAAGACGGCAGAAGACCTCTCTCTGTGTGCGGCGGACTGGTATGAAGAGAACGGGATCACATTGTACCTTGATGATCGCGTCACGCAGATCGATCGTTCCAACAGCACAGTTCATTCTGCACATGGGCTATCGCTAAAGTACGACAAGCTTGTACTCGCTACTGGCTCAGCAGCTTTCGTTCCCGAAATACCTGGTTTAGACAAGGAAGGTGTGTTCGTGTACAGGAACATTGATGATCTTGACCTGATCAGAAACTATTCCATAAAGGCCAGCAGTGCCGCAGTAATGGGTGGCGGGTTACTTGGCCTGGAGGCTGCCAAGGCACTTATAGACCTGGGAATCGCGCAGACACATATTGTCGAATTTGCACCAAGGCTAATGCCCAGGCAAATTGATGCTGCCGGAAGTGAGATTTTGAGCGCTAAATTAGAGTCACTCGGGCTGCATATTCACCTGAACAAAAATACCGCTTCCATCAGCGGCCGGGATCAGGTGACTGGACTGGTATTTAAGGACGACACGGAACTGGAAGTAGACATGCTGGTGATATCGGCCGGCATCCGCCCCAGGGATGAACTGGCAAGACAATGCGGACTGGAGGTAAGCGTCCGCGGCGGTATTGTTGTGAATCACCAAATGCAAACCAGTGATCCCAATATTTTTGCCATTGGTGAATGTGCCTTGTTTGAACAAATGATTTATGGATTGATCGCTCCAGGCTACGAGATGGCGGAAGTACTTGCATCCAACCTTTGCGGTGGCGAGAAGCACTTTCATAGCTTCGACATGAGCACCAAACTTAAGCTTATCGGCGTCGATGTCGCAAGTTTTGGCGACAATTTCATCAACGAGCCCGACTGCCGAACAATCGTTTTCGAAGACCGTAACAAAGGTATATACAAGCGCATCAACATCAGTAGTGATGGCAAATATCTTTTGGGAGGGATATTAATTGGTGATGCGGCAGCATACAATTTACTATTACAGACGGTGTTAAATAATATTCTTTTGCCACCAAATCCGGAGGACCTGATCCTCGGCTCAAGAGGAGGTTCAGCTGAAACTTCGGGTTCAGGCGTCGGATCGCTTCCGCCTGAAGCGCTCATTTGCAGTTGTGAAGGGATCACCAAAGCGCAGATCTGTAGCGCAGTACAGGATGACGGCTGCGAAAGTATGGAAGCCGTGAAGAAGTGTACCAGGGCAGGCAGCGGATGTGGCGGATGTGTTCCTATGATTAAAGATCTGGTGCAGGACACCATGAAAGCCAATGGCAAGTATGTGCGCAATGTGATCTGCGAGCATTTTAGCTTCAGCAGGCAGGAGCTTTATGACCTGATTCATATTCATAACCTTAAAAGCTACAATGATGTTCTGGATGAACTCGGAACAGGAGATGGCTGTGAGACCTGCAAGCCATTGGTTTCTTCCATTCTCGCGAGCCTCTGGAAGGAGATGATCCTTCAAAGAGGCAATGATACTGCTCAGGACAGCAACGATCGCTTTCTCGCCAACATTCAAAAAGGCGGATCATACTCTGTGGTGCCGAGGATACCCGCCGGTGAAATTACACCAGAAAAACTCATCGTAATCGGGCAGGTCGCACAAAAATACAACCTGTACATGAAAATTACCGGCGGCCAGCGTATTGACCTCTTTGGTGCGCACCTGAGTGATTTGCCGTTTATCTGGGAAGAACTTATTGCCGCTGGTTTCGAGAGTGGTCATGCCTATGGAAAAGGCCTGCGCACCGTAAAGAGTTGCGTCGGAAGCACCTGGTGCCGATTCGGCTTGCACGACAGTGTTAGTTTCGCAGTCCGTATTGAAGAACGCTACAAAGGACTGCGGACCCCCCACAAGTTTAAATCAGGGGTCAGTGGCTGCATACGCGAATGCGCGGAGGCACAGAGCAAGGATTTCGGGATCATCGCAACAGAAAAGGGCTGGAACCTGTATGTATGCGGAAATGGGGGCAGCAAACCCCAGCACGCCCAGTTGGTCGCCGCAGATCTCGACAGTGATACCTGCATCCGGTATATCGACCGTTTCCTGATGTTTTACATCCGTACTGCAGATCCCTTAGCGCGAACCGCAACTTGGCTGAATAAAATGGAAGGGGGTATTGATTACCTGAAGAACGTAATTGTGCACGATAGTATCGGAATGGCCACCCAGTGGGAATTGGAAATGGACCAGCTGGTAGCGCTATATAAATGTGAGTGGAAGGAGGCCGTGGAAACGCCCGAGATCCGGAAAAGGTTCAATCATTTCGTGAATGCGCCTGGAGAGAAGGATCCATCTATTGCCTTTGCAGAGATGCGTGGGCAGAAGAAAGCCGCCTGGACAAAAGCCGAAGTAATCTAATTGATAACTATATCTTAAACGTTGATTTATGAATGCAACATACTTAGAAGACAACCACACCTGGGTAGCGGCCTGCCGGGTTGATGACGCCGCAACAAACGGCGGCGTATGCGTGAAGGTCGGAGCGGAGCAGATCGCCCTTTTCTATTTTACCCGTCGGGATGAATGGTATGCGACCCAAAATGAATGTCCGCACCGCAAGCAAATGGCACTGAGCAGGGGAATGATCGGAACCACAAACTGTGAACCGAAGATCGCCTGCCCATTTCACAAAAAGACGTTTTCACTTAAGACCGGTGAATGCTTAACGGGCGACGAATGTGCCATCAAAACCTATCCCGTGCGCGTGGACAACGGAATGGTTTACATTGGCCTGAATGCTGTACCGGGCGCCTGCTCTTTGTAGCCTGGATACAAAGGCGTTTGGAAGAGGAAACCAGGTTTTTGTGCAACTGCATAAGAGCCTTTGAAACACATGCTTCAATTACATTCTTTATTATTACTTTAGATAAGTTGCACCAGCACTTTCCACATCAACTAAACGCTAAACCTACATACGAATGAAACTAAATTTACGGATTGCATCTTTCGGGCTTCTTATTACCATGCTGGCGTCTCAGGCAAATGCGCAAACAAGCAATGGCGGTCAAACAAAGCCTGTGCTTTTTGATGGGGTACTCGTCGCCGGCTATTTGGATCGTGGCGCTTTTATAAACTGTGCCGGGCCGGGCGTCCGGTTCAGCAAAAAGCCCTTTTCTATGTTGGTTGGCCTGCTGCCGGGATTGCGGATCAAAAAAGACAATGTTGCACCCGGAAGTACAAAAAATTCTACGATCACACCTTCTTTAGGCGTCGGACTTACCGCTGCGTACAAGCATCTGGCCATACAGGTGCCATTTTACTACAATGCGAAGACGAGCACGAAAGATGGGAAGTGGAACCCGGGTGCGGGGCTAGGGTATAAGTTCTAACTAACTTTCTTCCTGAGTAAGCTGTTTTAAACCCGTAGGGTTGCTGATTTGGATCTTTTTACCTGCGAGGGAGATCAATCCCTCCTGTAAAAGCTCATTCATCGATCGGAAAACCGTTTCGTAGGTCGCGCCCGTAAATGCGGCCAGATCCTGGCGGCTTAAATCACTACCAATGAAGTTTTGCTCATCCAGCCCAAAGAGGTCCTGAAGGTGAAATAAGGCTACGGCAAGACGGCCCTTGACAGGCATCAATGCAAGATTGCGCATTTTTTCTTCTGATGCCCGAAGTTCCTCTGCATAGAACATCATCAATTTAAATGCAAATTCATGATTTACTTTCAGGGTCGCGAGAAAGAATTCTTTTTCAATGAAGCAGATTGCAGCGGGTTCAATCGCGGTTGCGGAGATGGGATAAAAGGAGCTTTCCGCGCCAAGTCCGCGATGCCCAAAGATATCTCCTTTAGTTGCAAAGCGGACGATGATGTCCTTTTCGCCCCACCGTTTGTGTACTTTCACAGTGCCGGAATAAACAAAATAGACACCTGTTACCGGGTCGCCTTCTTTAATAATCTGTTCACCTTTTTTTACCAGGTAGTTCGTTCGATGGCTCTGAATAGCCGGTTTCCATTCGTTCAAAGCCAATTGACACATAAAACATGTCTGAAGGTCGCAGGTTATATTCTTTTTCATTTATTCACATCTGTTCATGCCCGGTAAATGTAACCAGATATTTCATTTTAACCTACTCCGGTTTGCCGCCCATGCTTGATCCTTTCGGCGGATAGGGTATGGTACCGCTTAAATCCCGTATTGCGTCTGAAGTAAAGTTAGGCAACTGCAGCGCACCGGCCTCCCGCCATTTGTTTACCTGCCCCTCGGCTTCGGCAGCCTTTTC
>JARKUW010000011.1 GCA_029851965.1 Bacteroidota bacterium
CACAAGCCGCTTTCTAGGCTGTATAACTGTTTTTCACACTATTTTACGATGTGGTATACATAGTCATAGTTATGTATAAAAGCAAGTCCTATACTGT
The DNA here is from genome assembly GCA_029851965.1 of Bacteroidota bacterium. Classification (GTDB taxonomy): domain Bacteria; phylum Bacteroidota; class Bacteroidia; order Sphingobacteriales; family Sphingobacteriaceae; genus Pedobacter. The sequence continues at coordinate 98 of JARKUW010000011.1, forward strand.
TAATTTCGTTACGATCAATCGAAGCTGATTAAAGTTATGCGAAAATTATTTACAAATTTCAAGATTAGCAACCAATATGATGTTGGCTGATTTCAAACTTGGAAAATGGTTACATAGCTAAAGAACAGATGGATAGCAAACCGGTTTTGAGAAGCACGTTTAGAAACTTATCAATTAATTTTTCACCTTCCAGTAAAAGGGATTACACGAATGTATGGAGCTGCATTATGGACAGATAGTTGAACGTATAATAAGACGTAAAGGTTACAGCATCAGTGAGCTGGCGCGTCTTACAAAAGTAAATAGAAGATCTGTTTACAATTGGTTCAATCAAAAGCAATTAAAACCTGAGATCATATTTAGAATTGGGACTGTGGTTAACTATGACTTTTCAGCTGAATTTCCTGGCTTATTTCCAAATGAAGAACTCAACAAGCAGAACAAGTATGTGCTGCTTAAAAATCAGACAAATACACCCGACCTGAATCAAAGTTATTGGAAAGACAAGTACATTGATCTACTTGAGAAGTACAATCAACTGCTATTACTCTGTATCGAAAGTAAGTCCTAGTAGTTGTCTGCAGGACTTACGATGCTTTTCAGTAAAAAGGAAACTTCTCTTAAGAATTTAAGCTGGGTTCTTAATTCCTCGACGGAGGTATTTGCATTCGCATTGTCTACCAACTGATCGGAAATGATTTGAGTCATCGTTTCGAAGTCGCTGTGCTCAGCCGGCATAAATGATGCGCAGTGTTGTAAAAACACTTCAATTTCTCTTACGTTAAGTTTGTACGACTTTCCGTTGATTGTAACACCCTCAGCAGGGTAGTGTAGCTTTTCGATAACCATTATTTCCGTATTTATCTCTCTTCCGGGTACATATGTCATTACAGGTACCTGGGGTGCTATTTTGTCTCTAAGTTGCTAAGCAACAGATTTAATAACACAACAAAGTTAACTACTATTTTCTGAATTTCAATATTTCTTTAAATAGTTTGTGTTATAAATACGTAAATAAATTTGCGTATTCTACTTTTCCGAAATAAATACGTGCAGGGCTCGATTCTAAGTGCAATTCATCACTTTCAGTATCTCTTCAACATAGTTCCGGTCGTTCGCCAGCCGGGGGACTTTATGTTGTCCGCCCAGTTTATTTTTTGTTTTGAGCCACTTGTAAAACGTGTTCAAAGGGGCATTGTGAACCATCGGCCTCCTTAGGGCCATATCCTTGAAGCGCTTGGCATCATAGTCGGAATTCACTTCCCGGAGCGTTTGGTCAAGAACATCTATAAACCGCTCGAAATCATCTGGTTGTTTGTCAAATTCTATGATCCACTCATGTCCGCCAACATCCGCTCCGCTAAAGTAAATGGGACAGGCTGTATAATCTTTGAAAACAGCACCTGTAGCCTTACAGGCACTGATGATCGCCTGTTCCGCATTGTCGATAATCACCTCCTCGCCGAAAGCATTTATAAAATGCTTGGTCCTGCCTGTGATGCGGATGCGGAATGGGTTTAAGGACGTAAACTGAATGGTGTCCCCAATCATGTAGCGCCACAATCCCCCATTGGTGGATATAATTATAGCATAATTCTTATTCAGTTCAACATCTGCAAGGGACAAAGTCCGTGGATGATCGTGACCAAGCAGCTCAAGCGGAAGGAATTCGTAATAAATCCCATAATCAAGCATTAACAGCAACTCGTCTGAATTAATCTGATCCTGGATTCCAAAAAATCCTTCAGAGGCATTGTATGTCTCCAGATAATACATGTTGTCGCTTGGAATCAGCGTTTTAAATTGCTCCTTATACGGCTTAAAATTCACCGCTCCATGGAAATACAATTCTAGGTTCGGCCAGACTTCCAATAAGTTACGCTTTCCGGTGATTTCCAGTACTTTCTTGGCCAGGACAATCGTCCATGTCGGCACGCCGGATATGTTGGTGACATTTTCCTGAATCGTAGCCTCAGCCATCCGGTCCATCTTTTCCTCGTAGTTGTCCATTAAGGCAATAGAGATGTCCGGCGTCCGGTAGTATTCCGCCCACATCGGTAGGTTCTTAATCAATACCGCCGACAAATCGCCATAGAATGAATTCTCATTCAGCTGATTGATCTGGTGGCTTCCACCCAGCACAAGACCCTTGCCTGTGAGGATTTGGTTCCCGGGACGGTTGTTGCAGAAGATGGAGAGCATATCTTTTCCACCTTTGTAGTGGCATTCCTGCAGTGATTCCTCCGATACCGGGATGAATTTACTCCGGTCTGCGGTGGTTCCCGATGACTTTGCAAACCATTTAATCTCGGAAGGCCATAGTATATTTTGCTCGCCTTTTAACATCCGCTCGATGTAAGGCTTAAGTGTGTCGTAGGTTTGGATGGGAACCCGCTCTTTAAATTGCTCTGCGCGCGCTATTGAGCTGTAATCGTAGAGCTTTCCCCACTCGGTATCTTCTGCAGTCGAAATTAAAGTATGAAACCATTCTTCCTGGACATCCAGTGGATACTTCATGAAAAGCTCAATCTGGTGGACGCGCTTTTTCATGTACCAGGTAAAAATTGAATTTACAAATGCCATATTTGGTTAGTAATACTATGTTATAGGTGTTTTTTGCGCAATACGAAGTTTGATCCGAGATAAACCTTTTTTACCATCTCGTTCGCAGCAAGGACTTCCGGAGTTCCGGATTCCAGTATTTTTCCTTCAAACAGGAGGTAAGCCCTGTCTGTGATCGATAACGTTTCCTGCACGTTATGATCTGTTATTAATATACCGATGTTCTTATTCTTCAACCGCGCAACGATCGTCTGTATTTCTTCTACCGCAATCGGGTCAACGCCCGCAAAGGGCTCATCCAGTAAAATGAAATTCGGACTTGCAGCCAGCGCCCGCGCAATTTCAGTCCGCCGCCGCTCACCTCCCGAAAGTAGATCACCGCGGTTTTTCCGGACCTTATGCAAGCTAAACTCATTGATCAGCTCTTCGAGCTTCTCATGCCGCTCCTCCTTGCCCATGCTGGTCATCTCCAGAATGGCCATGATGTTGTCTTCAACAGACAGTTTTCTAAATACAGAGGCTTCCTGAGCCAGATAGCCAATACCCTTTTGCGCCCTGCGGTACATGGCATCTTTGGTAATATCTTCATCATCCAGAAAGATTTTTCCTTCATTTGGCTTGATGAGGCCCACAATCATATAAAAAGACGTCGTCTTGCCTGCGCCGTTCGGCCCGAGAAGGCCGACAATTTCACCCTGACTAACATTGAAGGAAACGTCGTTTACGACTGTTCTTTGCTTATATTTCTTGATTAAATTATCCGCTCTTAATATCATCTATCCTTGTTCAGTCCTGATCGCCTTTATGTTCAATTGAAGCCTTTTCTGTTCTTTCCAAACATTCTCCTCAATGGTGTAACAGATAGAGAATGGTTTGTTTGGCTCCAACACTTGCTCGTACTCGGCAAAGCCAAAGGCAATGCTCTCAAAAATAGCTGAATTTTGTTGTTTTACAGCTAATTTTAAGTGTTTATCCCCAACTATAAATGGTCTTCCCGTATAGGTCACATTGTGCGTTACAAATACCGGAGCCTGGTTCAGTGGCCCGAAGGGAGCCATTTGTGCAACAATACGGTGGAACTTGCCGTCAATCTGACTGAAGTTTATCTCCGTGTCTATATTTACTTCAGGGCAAAGCTGGTCGGCAGTAATCGTAGATGCTACGGTCTGCTCGAAACGCGCTGAAAAAAGGTCGAAATTTTCAGGTATCATCGTCAACCCTGCAGCGAACTTGTGTCCGCCAAATTGTACCAGCAAGTCTGAACAACTTAATAATGCTTCATAAAGATCATAGCCGGGAACGGAACGTGCAGATCCGGTCAGCATACCATTGCTATGTGTGAGCACGATGGTCGGCCGGTAGTATGTTTCTGTCAGGCGGGAGGCGACAATTCCAATCACCCCTTTGTTCCAGTGCTCATTATACACGACCGTCGTTTTTCTATTGGTCAGGATCTCGCAGCCTTTTATAATATCCAGGGCTTCTGCCGTAATATTTTGGTCGGACGTCTTACGCTCCGTATTCTGCATGTTGATCAGCAGACTCTGAATTTCCGCCGTTCCTTCCTCCGAACAAAGCAGCATCTTAACGGCTTCCCTGGCATGATCCATCCGCCCTGCAGCATTAATCCTTGGGGCAATGGTAAACACCACATCTGTGAGGGTAAATTGTTTCATCCTGCCCGTGCTTTCCAGCAGGGCCTTCAGGCCAATACAGGGATCTGCATTCAGCTTAATCAATCCATGATAAGCCAGAATTCTGTTTTCGTCCAGCACCGGTACGATGTCGGCGGCAATACTGACCATGACGAGGTCAACGTATTTCTCGTAAGATTCTTTAGGCAGCTGATGGGTAAGCGCATAGGCCTGCGCCAGTTTAAAGCCAATTCCACATCCCGCAAGTTCCTTAAAGGGGTAGGAGCAGTCATTTCGCTTCGGGTCGAGCACCGCAACCGCTGCAGGCAAATGATCGCCTGGCAGATGGTGGTCACAGATAATGAAATCTATGCCCAGTGTGTTGGCATACTCAATTTTGTCTACCGACTTGATGCCGCAATCTAAAGCAATGATCAGTGAAAACTGATGTTCCGCGGCATAGTCTATTCCGATCGTAGATATGCCGTATCCTTCTTTATGACGGTCCGGAATGTAGTACTCGATCTGGTCGGTAAACTGACTGAAGAAGCTATACGTCAAAGCCACAGATGTTGTACCATCCACATCGTAGTCGCCGTAAATTAATATTCTTTCTCCCTCAACGAGTGCCAGATCAATTCTCTGAATGGCCTTGTCCATATCCCGCATGAGAAAGGGGTCGTGCAAGTGCTCCATCGATGGCCTGAAAAATCCCTTTGCTTCTGCGAAATTTGAAATTCCCCGTTGTACCAGAATCTCCGCTAACTTGTAATCTAAATTGAGCTGTTGTGCAAGCGAATCTGTAACTTCCTTATCAGCCGCCGGGGCTTGCACCCATCTTTTTTCTATTGGCATTCGTTTGTCTTTATAGGTTATGAGTAATCATAAGCTCAATCGCTGTTCACCGTTCCAAGCTTTTATGTTTCATCGATAACTTATGGTCTTAATAAGAATTGATGGTCGTTCGGTACGACAGGTTTCCTTATCTTTGCAATGATTTGTAAAGATATCATTTATTATTCTTCTTACTAAATATCCACTACCATTGAAAGTATTCACCTTATATGAAGGCTCTTACTCCGTAGATGCATCAAAAAAGTTTGTCCCGTTCAACCCGGAAACGGATCACGTGAAGGACCGTCCCGCATCTTTATTTATACATGTACAGCCATTTCTTATCCAGCTTAAAGATTCACTTTTGTTGCTGGATACTGGTTTGGGTTATAGCGATGCGGAAGGAGAGCTGATCCTGCACAAGAACATCATCCGTGCCGGATTTAACCCTTCTGATGTCGAATTTGTGCTGATGTCCCACCTGCATTTTGATCATGCTGGTGGCATGATCCATAAAACGGAACATACCCGGGAGTTAAGCTTTCCAAATGCGACCTATGTTATTCAGCGCGGCGAGTGGGAGGGCGCCTTCACGAACAGTTCTTCCTCTTACAAGCCAGAGATATTCGAGTTTTTACAGCGTAATGCCCAGTTGAACATCGTAGAAAATTCAGGAAACTTGACGGAGAACATCGCTTTCGAATTAACCGGCGGCCATACGCCTTTCCATCAGACATTCCTGATCAGCGAAGGGTCCGAGAAGGTGTTTTTCGGTGGGGATGTGTTGCCCGAGCCGGAAGAATTGCTTAGAAAGTTTATTGCCAAATACGACTTCGACGGACGAAAGTCTATGGAACTGAGGACGGAATACGGCATTAAAGCTGCTGAGGAAAACTGGAACTGCTTATTTTACCATGGAAAAAATAAAGCGACAGGTTTTGTGGAGTATAGCGACGGGCAGTTTAAAATAACTTAAGCTTCTTCGGTAGAAAGGCTTTCAAATAATTCAACCAGGCGGTTAATAGACAGGGGTTTAGAGATAAATCCCTTTACTTTTTTATAGGTTTTGGCTTTCTCAATATCGTTTTCGTATACAGAGCTGGAAAGCATGTACATATCCACCCGCTGGGTGACATGCAGTTGGTCATAGGCCTCCAGAAATTCCCATCCATTCAATACAGGCATGTTAATGTCAATCAGGATAAGCTGGGGGAATGTTTCGTTATTTTCAAGAATTTCAGTAAGATGATCTATAGCCAGCTGCCCATTGGTTTTCGCCACCATGTTGATATTGTAGCCGGTCTTTTCTACAATTTTTTTGATGATGAATATGTTAATATCATCATCATCAATAACGAGTAAATCGATCTTGGGAGTCATTGTTGATTTTAAAGAAACAGGTGTCAATATATGAATTTAAGCTTAAAGATATAAAGTAAGATGGGAATATGTTAAATAATGTTAAAATAAAGGCCGCTTTTAACAAACGGCCTTTATTGTTATTAAACTACTTCTTCCGCGTAACTTTCTATTGGCGGACAAGCACAGATTAATGACCTGTCTCCAAACGAATCGTTCACTCTGCCTACAGATGGCCAGAACTTGTATTCAGATACATATGGCAGCGGGAAGGCAGCAGTCTTCCTGCTGTAGCTGTGATTCCAGTCATCGCCGGTCACAACCACTGCGGTATGTGGTGCATTTTTGAGTGGATTATCGGCTCTGTCGAAAGTGCCGTTTTCAACAGCACTGATCTCTTTTCTGATGGCAATTAAAGCGTCACAGAAGCGGTCCAATTCATGTTTAGGCTCACTTTCAGTAGGCTCTACCATGAGCGTTCCAGCCACTGGGAACGATACGGTAGGCGCATGGAAACCATAGTCCATCAGGCGTTTTGCAATGTCGACCACTTCAATTCCAAAGCTCTTAAATGCTCTGCAATCCAGAATCATCTCATGTGCACAGCGGCCCTTACTGCCTGAGTAAAGTACAGGATAGTGCGCTTCCAGACGTGCTTTCATGTAGTTGGCATTCAGAATGGCATATCTGGTTGCGTCAGTCAATCCCTGGCTACCCATCATTGCAATGTATGCATGTGAGATAATCAGAATTGAAGCTGATCCCCAGGGTGCTGAAGAGACCGCATGAATTGATTTTTCGTTGTTGATGTCTACAACCGCATGACCCGGCAGGTATTTCACCAGGTGTTTGGCCACGCCGATCGGACCCATACCCGGGCCGCCGCCGCCATGTGGAATGCAAAATGTTTTATGCAGGTTAAGGTGACAAACGTCTGCACCTATATTTGCCGGACTGGTAAGGCCGACCTGTGCATTCATGTTCGCCCCGTCCATATAGACCTGTCCGCCATTGCTGTGAATGATTTCACAAATGTCAATGATGCTTTCTTCGAAAACGCCGTGTGTAGACGGGTAGGTAACCATCAGGCAGGAAAGCACTTCTTTGTTGGCTTCCGCTTTCGCTTTTAGGTCCTCCACATCGATATTTCCGTTTTCAAGTGATTTTACAACCACGATCTTCATGCCGGCCATTGCCGCTGAGGCAGGATTTGTGCCGTGTGCTGAAGAGGGAATCAATGCCACGTTGCGGTGATGGTCGCCACGGTCCTGATGGTAGGCCCGGATGACCATTAAACCGGCATATTCGCCCTGAGCGCCCGCATTTGGCTGTAAGCTCATGGCTGCAAACCCGGTAATTTCACTAAGCCACTTGTTCAATTCATTGAAAACCGCATAGTATCCGCCAACCTGATCTGCAGGAGCAAAAGGATGCAACTTGCTAAACTCCGGCCAGGTCACGGGAACCATCTCGGTTGTTGCATTCAATTTCATGGTGCATGATCCCAGCGCAATCATCGAGTGGCAAAGCGAAAGATCTTTACTTTCCAACGCTTTGATGTAGCGCAACATCTCGTGCTCAGAATGATGGCTGTTAAATACCGGATGGGTAAGGTATGCTGATGTTCTTTGTAAAGCTGCAGGAATAGTCGTATTGATGTTCTCGTCGATCACCTCCACGCTGTCCGCCGCAATCCCTTTTACTTTAGAAAATATTTTAGTCAGTAATTTAATGTCCGCCAGGGATGTAGTTTCATCCAAAGCGATTGTCACCACATTACCGGTATAATACAAATTGATCTCGTTGTCTACACACTCCCTGTGAATGGAATCTTTCAGGTCGCCCAAGTCTACCTGTAAGGTGTCAAAGTACGCGCTGTTGAGCTGTTTGTAGCCGATGTTTTCCAGTGAAGACGCCAAAGAAACAGCGAGCCCGTGCGTACGCTCTGCAATTAATTTAAGTCCTTTCGGGCCATGATACACAGCGTAAAAGCCAGCCATGATCGCCAGTAAAGCCTGTGCTGTACAGATGTTCGACGTGGCTTTGTCCCTGCGGATATGCTGCTCCCGCGTTTGCAGGGCCATGCGCAGTGCATAGTTGTTGTTGCTGTCGATCGTTACACCGATGATTCTTCCCGGAATGGAACGCTTGTATTCCTCCTTGGTTGCGAAGTACGCAGCATGCGGACCGCCAAATCCCATCGGAACACCAAAACGCTGACTTGTACCGACCACGATATCCGCTCCCCATTCTCCTGGAGGCGTCAATAAAGTAAGGCTTAACAGATCAGCAATCACAGTCACTTTCACATTCTTCTCATGTGCATTTTGTGCAAAACCTGTGTAATCAATCACGGCTCCGTTTCCGGCCGGATATTGAATCACTGCACCGAAGTATTCTGAGTCCAGCGTTATATTTTCATGATTTCCAATCACGAGCTCTATCCCAAAGGGGTTGGCGCGTGTCTTTAGAATATCTATCGTTTGCGGGAATACCAGTTCAGATACAAAGAATTTGGTTGCCTGCTGATTTTTACGCAGACTATACTGCATAAACATCGCTTCTGCAGCAGCTGTTCCTTCATCCAGTAACGAGGCATTTGCGATTTCCATTCCCGTTAAATCAATAACCATGGTTTGAAAATTCAACAGCGCCTGCAAGCGCCCCTGGGCGATCTCTGCCTGATACGGTGTGTATTGGGTGTACCATCCTGGATTTTCAAAAACGTTACGCAGGATGACATTCGGAGTGATGGTATCGTAATAACCCTGGCCGATGTAAGATTTAAATACCTTATTTTTCGAAGCCGTAATTTTCAGACTCTCCAGGTATTCTTTTTCAGACTTCGCTGCCGGCAAATTCAGCGGCTGCTTTAGCCTGATTTTCTCCGGAACAGTCTGTTCAATTAATTCATCAACGGTAAGCACGCCAAGGGCCGATAACATGGCATCTGTATCGGTTAAATTGGGTGCAATATGACGGTCTTGGAAGGCCTCTTGATAGTTAAGATCTAAACTCATGGGTGGCAATGATAAGTTGCCGCAAAGGTAGAGATTTTCCAGCCGATTAGCAATGGAATAAAGTTTATCGCTTTTTAGTTTGACAATTGCCTTAGATACATCTGGATGGTGTTTTCCAACCCAAAATACAAGGCATCGGAGATTAGCGCGTGCCCTATGCTAACCTCGAGCAATCCGGGTATACTTTCAGCAAAATAGGCTAGGTTATGCAGGTCCAGATCATGCCCGGCATTTATGCCCAGCCCATGTTCATTGGCATGTTTCGCCGCTGCAACGTAGGGAAGTATCGCTTTTTCCTTATTGGCGTAGAAATTATGAGCATAAGCTTCCGTGTACAACTCAATCCGGTCGGTACCTGTTGTTGCTGCGGCTTCGATCATTTCCACCACCGGATCTACGAAGATCGATACCCGGATGCCTGCATCTTTAAACCGCGCAACCATTTCTTTAAGGTAGTCCTGGTGCTTGATCGTGTCCCAGCCATGGTTGGAGGTGATCTGTCCCAAGGCATCGGGCACTAAAGTAACCTGTGCGGGTTTGTTTGCCAGCACCAGTTCAACGAACTTTTGCTCGCTGCAGTTCCCTTCAATATTTAGTTCTGTAGCTATCGAACCTTTCAGGTCAAAGACATCGGCATAGCGGATATGACGTTCGTCTGGTCTTGGATGAACGGTGATCCCCTGTGCACCAAAGCGTTCACAGTCGAGCGCGACTTTCAACAGGTCCGGATTATTGCCACCGCGGCTGTTGCGGAGGGTAGCGATTTTGTTAACGTTAACAGATAACTTTGCCATGGTCGAATATAAGGCAAAATCTCATGTGCAGCAAGTACCGGTTGCTATTTATGAATTCCTCAGGTGCATTGAACTCGCTCAGCCAGATACCAAAAAAGGGCGTCCATTTCTGGACGCCCTTTTCTTATACAATCTGAAACCGGTTAGTATCTGTACGCTTCAGGTTTAAATGGACCTTCTACCGGTACACCGATATAATCCGCCTGATGCTGATCCAGCACATCCAGTTCAACACCGATTTTTGCAAGGTGTAAACGGGCAACCTTCTCATCTAAATGTTTAGGAAGTGTGTACACTTTGTTTTCATACTGGTCTGTGTTTGTCCACAGTTCCAATTGTGCCAATGTCTGGTTGGTGAAAGAGTTAGACATTACAAAACTAGGGTGTCCAGTTGCACAGCCCAGGTTTACCAGACGGCCTTCGGCCAAAAGGATGATGTCTTTACCATCGATGGTATACTTGTCCACCTGTGGCTTAATTTCAACCTTGGTATGTCCGTAGTTCGTGTTCAACCAGGCAACATCAATTTCATTGTCAAAGTGACCGATGTTACAAACGATCGCTTTGTCTTTCATTACCTTGAAATGCTCTGCACGAACGATGTCACAGTTACCGGTAGTGGTTACAATGATATCTGCTTCTTTTACTGCTGTAGCGAATTTTTTTACTTCATACCCTTCCATAGCAGCCTGAAGTGCACAGATCGGGTCAATCTCCGTAACGATTACACGAACACCCTGAGAGCTTAATGATTCTGCAGATCCTTTACCAACATCTCCGTATCCCGCAACAACCGCAACTTTACCGGCCATCATGACGTCGGTAGCACGGCGTATTGCATCTACCAGTGATTCCCGGCAGCCATATTTGTTGTCAAACTTAGATTTGGTTACGGAATCATTAACGTTAATGGCTGGTAAATGTAAGGTGCCATTTTTCATGCGCTCATATAAGCGGTGTACGCCTGTAGTTGTCTCTTCGGATAAACCTTTGATGCCGGCGATAAGCTCTGGAAATCTGTCGAAAACCATGTTGGTTAAATCACCACCATCATCAAGGATCATGTTCAATGGTTGTTGCTCCGGGCCAAAGTGCAGGGTCTGCTCAATACACCAATCGAAATCAGCTTCGTTTAAGCCTTTCCATGCATATACCTGAATTCCGGCAGCAGCAATCGCAGCAGCAGCATGGTCCTGAGTTGAAAATATATTACAAGATGACCAGGTAACTTCTGCACCAAGGGCCACCAATGTTTCGATAAGCACTGCCGTTTGGATGGTCATGTGAAGACATCCAGCGATGCGCGCGCCTTTTAGGGGTTGTGAAGGACCGAATTCTTCACGCAATGACATTAATCCCGGCATTTCTGCTTCTGCCAGTCCAATCTCCTTGCGGCCCCATTCTGCCAGTGAAATATCCTTAACCTTGTAAGGAATGTAAGTTGTCTCTACTGATGACATATAATATTGATTTAAGTTGTTGATAATTAATGAAATGCAGGAGGTTTTAATTTCCCTTTCACGCTATTTGCACACTACATGCTGCATGCAAGTTTTTCGAATACAAAATTACGGAATAGTTTCTCCAAAATACAAGCATATGGTGGTAGATGGCTGACTTTGAGTCGGAATGTAAAGAAATGTGAAACTTGTATGTTAATTCTGAAGCAGGTTAACCCGAAATTTATTCATGCTTATCTGGAATATGTATACGTGAAGTTAATAACCGCAACCTGTTCGTATGGCCCATCAAATTTGTTCGACCTGTACATATCCTGCTTTATCATTCTGCCTTCTTCGTCATATGTGTTTACACATTTTGTGTATTCCACCTTATCGAAAGACGTGTTCTTAATGAACTCTATAAGCCGGTTATTACTGTCGTATGTGTAGCCATATTCGTTTACTGAAAATACGATATCCCGTAGACGATCGAAATATGTTTCGGTCAACACATCACCCCTTGAGTTGTACGTGTAGAGCAGCTGATTGCCGGTAGTAAATGGCTTTTCTAAAATTTCAATACTGCTATTATGCCCGTTGGTGTCATAAGCAAATAATCTCATCATGTATAACGTGCCATCCGAGTAGTACCCACTTTCTTTCGATAATTTGCCATTTGATCCGTATTCCCTTTTCCATGTTTCCATCAACGCTAAAGATCTGAATAGCTTTATCTCGGATGTATCTTTGCCAACATATGTGTATGTATACCGGTAACGTAGGTCGCTCTTTTCTATTAATTTACCCTTATTATATTTGTATGTAGTTTATATTTGTATGTAGTGATGGCATCATAGCTTTTGCTTTCTTCCAAGACGTCAACGCCATCCCTGGTGGATAGCAAAATCAATTCACCTTCAGCATTGAACTCTTTCTTTGACCAGGTGAATTTATCCTGATCAGCTAATTTTCCAGACCTAACAGGCGTAATAATGCCTTCAATTTTTCTTAAATCGCCCCACTTGGAGGAATTATTTGGTTTTTCATTTGACTTGCCGCACGCGATTAGAAGTAGCGGCATAATAAATAGCAGTAATTGTTTTTTCATGAGTCGTTAATTGTACTGCGAATGTATTGAAAGATGGAACATTTAAAGCACAACGCCCTGCATTTATGCAAAATCTTGAACCCAATTGCTTCATCAGTTCATCCAAGCTGATCTGGCGTTCGCAAAAGATGTCGGCATGTCGCCCCAACTGTTGGCTGCTATCGCCTGAAATTGCAGGGACCTCAAGGGGACGTTACCCGGACCTTACCCGCACATAGCGCACACAAAGTGCGGGTAAGGTCTGGGTAGGGTCCGGCTAAAATGCGATACATTCTAATAGCAGCATCAGCAGCATTGGCCGTTTGCCACCACTACTCCTTCCTGAAAGGGGCTTAATAGAAATTTCAATTTTGGTTTCCGGGATCGTAATCTTATTTTCACGATTTATTCATTCAACTAAATTTTAACTATGCTGCGTTTCCTTCTCTTTTTAAGTTTAATCCTTTGCACCGGAGGGCTCACTGTAGTTGCCCAGACGGTACATCAGACAACAGGATGGTTCATGTTCGTGAACAGCACAAAGCTGAGCGACAAGTGGGCCACGCATCTGGATGTGCAACTCAGGTCTTCCGACAACCTTGAGCATATGCGAAATGTGATGCTCAGACCCGGACTTACCTACCTCATAGACAAAAAACAGGAGGTGACCCTCGGTTATCTGTTAAACGAGACCTATACCTTTCAGGATGCGGCCCCGGATTACCACCTCACAGAACACCGCGTATGGGAACAGTATATTTTTAAACACAAAATTAAAGCAGCCGCGGTCAGTCACCGCTTTAGGGTAGAACAGCGGTTTTTAGAACAACAAAGCGCGGAGGATGTGTTTTCTCAACGCTTCAGATACTTTTTCCGGTTCATCGTTCCCCTCGCTAAAGGCAAGACCAATTTCGAAAACGGAGCTTTTGTCGCTGTACAGAATGAGGTTTTTCTAAACCTGCAGAATAAAAATAAGTTAAACGGTCATGTCTTTGACCAAAACCGCGCGTACCTCGCGGGAGGATACCGTTTTTCCAGGAAGTTTGACCTCGAAGCTGGATATTTGAACCAGGCAGTTAAAGGCGGCTCAAGCAATACCAGTAACAATGTGATTCAGCTCGCTGTATATACAAGATTTTAAGAAAGAACTGTGCGCGTGTTTTACGTTGTGAGGGCAACTTCGGTGTTCATGAAAGACCACTGGGGCAGCGCAGTGATGATTAACCGGTTCGTTCAGTACACAGAAATCAACAGAATACGTACAGATTCAAAGTAGATCTGCCATCGCATGCGGAAAGTTATAATTTTATGTTTTTGGTTCTGTATCTCACAATCAATCAGTTGATTGTGTTTTTTGGAGTCATGATTTACCAGTTATACAATTTTTAACGACTCTACACATGAAAAAGGCATTGATAACCGGCATAACGGGCCAGGATGGCTCTTATCTGGCAGATCTACTACTCAGAAAAGGATATGAAGTTCATGGGGTGAAACGGCGCAGTTCGCTGTTTAATACAGACCGGATCGACCATCTGTATCAGGATCCGCATGAAATTGACATCAGTTTCAAGCTGCATTATGGCGACTTAAGTGACTCGACAAATATGATCAGGATTATTCAGCTGGTCCAGCCGGATGAGATCTATAATCTCGGTGCGATGAGTCATGTTCAGGTGAGCTTTGAAACGCCTGAGTATACGGCGAATGCAGATGGAATTGGAACACTCCGGATTTTAGAAGCAATCAGAATACTGGGTTTGACAAAAAAAACAAAGGTCTATCAGGCCTCCACTTCAGAACTTTATGGCTTGGTGCAGGCTGTTCCGCAGTCAGAATCAACACCTTTCTATCCACGATCTCCCTATGCTGTTGCCAAATTGTATGCGTACTGGATAACAGTCAATTATAGAGAAGCCTATGGTATGTTTGCTTGCAATGGCATTTTGTTTAACCATGAGAGTCCATTAAGAGGGGAAACATTTGTGACCAGGAAAATAACGCGCGGTACAGCAAAGATCGCGTTGGGTATGCAGGAGAAGCTATACCTGGGTAATTTAGATGCGCAGCGGGATTGGGGGCATGCAAAGGATTACGTGGAGGCCATGTGGTTGATCCTGCAGCAGGATCAACCAGAAGACTTCGTTATCGCAACTGGCATCACCACCACCGTACGTGATTTCGTCCGGCTGGCTTTTCAGGAAGTTGGTGTTACACTGGAGTTTTTGGGTGAGGGGATTCGGGAAACGGGGGTTGTTGTCCGATGTGAACATCCGGACTTTCAGCTGGAGCCGGGAAAGGAAGTGGTTGTGGTAGACGAACGTTATTTCCGCCCTGCAGAAGTCGACTTGCTGATCGGCGATCCTGCCAAATGCAAGCGCAAGCTCAACTGGGAACCAACATACGACCTGGCCAGCCTGGTAAAGGAGATGATGAGCGCCGATATAGACTATTTCCTAAAGGAGAAGATGTTACAGGAGGCGGGCTACAGGGTGAAAAATCAATTCGAATAGGTCACTTTAATTTACAGGAATCGGCGCGAAGTTACCACTATAGCTGATGCTTTTATTGGCGAGTTCATTCAGGTTTCCAGTTACTTTTACGTTCTGGAACGTATCGGTAATTACGCCGAGCCAGGTGTATCCGCTTTTAAGTTTATTCGCCGATATGTAGATGTCACGACTGTTCGGGAGCGATTGCAGGCGTATGCAATGTGCGTTTGTATGTATGGTATTTCCTTGAACAGTGATTTGTTTGACCTGCTGTGGCGTGCCATATGTGCCTAAAACGACGCCGGAGGAGTTGCCTGAGGAACGTCTCGTGTCTATCAGGTTGTTGGTGATTTTTACATCACTTATGCTGCAGCATCCGCCGCCAACCTGAATGCCACCCACATTTTCCCCGGAAGTGCTGACTTTATTGTTGTGGATCGTGATGGCCAGCCCGGGTTCTTTCAGCCCTGGGGCAATCGCAATACTGCCCCTGGAGATATCATTATCGCTAAGGGTATTGTCCTGTCCGAAAATCTCCAGGCCACTCCGGTGATTTCCAATACCACCGTCAAACACATTTTTGTGAATTAGTGTGTGCTTGTAATAACCAGAGATCCCATTCCCGCCAAGGTCATTCGGATCATTTAATTTGTTGTCCGTAATTTTGCTGTCCCTTACATAGGCTGCGGCAGATTCAATGGCGAACTGCTTCCCGTACAGATTATTGAACGTGTTGCCGATGATGCGGACATTTACGTTATCCTGGCTTTGAAGCTGAATGGCAGGCGAATTCTCATTCTGAAAGCCCCAGTCGTTGAAAACACAGTTGCTGATCAATACATCATTTGTACCCCTAAGTTCCAGGCTGGTGCGTCCGGCTTTGAGGAAAGTGCAACCGGTAAATTGTATACCCTTTACCTGATAGTCATTTAGTCCCTTGATCTGGACGGTACCCCTGTCGCGTCCGCCCGCAAAGGTGACGTTCTCAAAGGTGAGATTAGACACGTTATCGGCTACAAGTAGCGTGACGAGGTCGGCCCCGGTATTATCGTCCAGGTTGGAGTTCAGTTTAATGTTCTTCAGACGGATATTATTTGTTCTTGTGGGGATTCTGAATAGATTCCGTCCACTCTTGTTGCCTGGTGTCAGGGAAATTTGTGTTTTTGATCCAGCGCCCTCCAGCCAAAGATTGGAAGGAAGGACAATTTCATCTGAAATAATAAATTCGCCTTCAGGAAGTACCAGGCGCAGATTTTTTGCGGCAGCCTGGTTCACCAGGTCTTGCAATGCTTCCCTTTTTGCCTCGGGGCTGCGTTCGTTATAACTTTCCAGTTCCTGGCTGGTTATTACCCAGGCCGAGGAGTCGTATACCTGGGGCTGGTCAATCTTTGTATTTGTGTTTGTAGTTGTCTTCTGGCAACTTGTCTTTTCGCAACTCAGACTAAATAAGGCGATGCAAGTTAATGTTAAGATCCATCTCGGATTCATAAGGCGGTGTTTTTTTAGGGACACGGCCTACAAATAATTGTTGTTTGTTAAAAAGGTCAGCTACATTCTCACGAATTCCGGTAGCCGTATCTGCAGGTCCGGCCGCAAAGGTAGTGGTTTCCCGCAAAATTTCCATGTTTTTTTCACGTAGTTATATTGACGCACAGGTATATACCTCAATTATGCCTTATTCAAGACTCTTGTTCGACATGTGGTGGTGATCAAGATTTGTGATCCTTAACCAAACAGACCTGTAGCATAATTTGATTATTTTTATCCCGATATCCATATTTTGGTTGTCCATGCTTTGACGC
The DNA here is from genome assembly GCA_029851965.1 of Bacteroidota bacterium. GTDB lineage: Bacteria > Bacteroidota > Bacteroidia > Sphingobacteriales > Sphingobacteriaceae > Pedobacter. The sequence continues at coordinate 17,124 of JARKUW010000011.1, forward strand.
ACTTTCTTTTTGAAGATCACGTAGACAAAGGCCGGCCCATAATACAGATAGCGCTTCCATAGCCTGCTTGGTTCATTAACAAAGCGAATAAACCATTCCATGCCAATGCCGACCCAGAACTTGGAAGGCCTGTTGATCGTCCCGGCATAGAAGTCGAACACCGCGCCTATGGAGCAGATAGCCTTAACATGGAGTTCCTGTTTATTGTGATGAACCCACAACTCCTGCTTCGGTGCACTGAGACCGATGAACAAGATATCCGGTTGGTGTGCATTTATGGCCTCTATCATACGCCTGTTATCCCCCTCATCGAATTCCCTTTTGTATGGAGGTGAATAGTAACCTACTTCAATATTGGGAAACTCCTGTGCACACTGCATTTTAATGCGTTCGAGTGTGCGTTCCGAGGCACCAAGATAGAAACATCTGCCGCCAATTTCACTCAGCTGATGCAACAGGAACTGATGCAGATCGGCACCAGCAATTTTCTTGATTGTCCGGCCATTGAGTATTTTGCAGGCGGCAACAATACCTACGCCGTCCGGCAGAAGCACGTCTGAAGCCATGAGGGCTTCCCTAAACCGTACGTCCTTAACAGCCATCATGTATGAATACTGGTTAAGCGTGTTAATCACCGTTTTTTCGCTTAAGATCATACTTTCGAGATTGGAGCTGAAAACTGGAAACGACAGGATTTCAGTCCTAGGAGCGCGTGATGGTTCCATAACTTTAATGTTTATTTAACTTCGATTAGCGAGTTGTAGATGGATAAGATCTGCCTGAGATTCGTCTCAGGGGTGTATTGGTGTTCATAGCTGCTTCTTGCATTAACGGCTACTTTGGTTTTACATGCCGGGTCCAGATCCGTCCAGGCTTGCAGCGTTGTTTTGAGTGCGCGCGGATCGGCTGGTGCATAGAGCATTCCGTTTTCCCCATCCTGGATCAGCCCCTCCATAGCGCCCATTCTGCAGGCGATAACTGGAGTCCCGGTGGAGAAAGATTCTAAGATGGTCATTGGCATTCCCTCATACCAGATGGAGGGAAATATCAGGGCAGAACTGCGTTTCAGGAGTGAGATAACCTCTGCTCTCGACTTCTTACCAACATACTTCAGGTTCGGGTTCTTCTCTGCCGCCCGTTCCACAAGCGCTTTCAAGGGACCATCTCCGGCAATAATCAACGGGTGGTCTGTGTTATCGAAAGCCTCAATCAGGTGATGAATACCTTTTTCAACACACAGCCTTCCGACAAATAGAAAATACCCCTCGCGGGTCTCTGTAGCATATCCATGGTCCTCCACAAAGTTTGGCTTCACGGTTAGCTGGTCATCCCGTAGGCTTAACTTCGAGGCCAGGTGCAGTTGTTTGGCGAAAGGCGTCAGCGCAATGAACCGGTCTACCTGCTGCCAGGTTTTAAGTCTCTGATGGACTGCAACTGTGAATGCAAGCCAAAAGGTTTGAACAGAAGAGTTCCGGTATACTTTCTTTCTCACTGCGGCCCATGGGAAGCCGTGTTTTAAGCTGTCCTTAAACAGTGCCCCGTCATGATACAGGGTTGCAGAGGGACAGAGTAGCCTGTAGTTGTGAATGGTTACCACCACGGGAATTTTCGCTTTTTTTGCTTCCCTGATCAAAGCTGGTGACCCTGAGAAATGCCAGTTGTGCAGGTGGATGATGTCTGGAGTTTCTTCGCGGAGCATTCGTCTGAATCGCAGTATAGAGAATGGGTTGCAGGGTGCCAGGAGAAACTTGAACAATACGGAAAGCCTGCTTCCGGCATTGTTAAACAAAAGTTTTCTAACCTGATTGCCCGTGCTAAGCAAAGCGATCTCATTTTCAAACACCTGATCTTCGCCACCGCTCTGCTCGTAAAGGGTGTGCACATAAAGTATCTTCATCAGAATGTGTTATTGCATGCGATGTGATTAGTCTGTTGCTTACAGTGTTGTGCTTAATGGCCTGTCGGTCAAGCTTCTGTTGATAATGACCGGGTTTTGTCCGGCAATTGGAAGTCTTTTCAGTAATACCTTGCTCACTCTCTGCAGATAATGCAGGTAATTGGGCTGGTCATGCTTTAGAATCAGCTCCGCTGTAATTTCTCCATCATAGGGGAGAAAGGAACGGGCGGTTAAAAGGACAGACCTGCTTTCTAATACCTCAGGATCCGGAATGTTGATTTTGCGTTTCTGAAAGTGTATGTATGCGAGTTCGGTTGA
>JARKUW010000015.1 GCA_029851965.1 Bacteroidota bacterium
CCGCTTCAAAAAACACAAGCTCATGCCCGGTGTTAAACTTATCCAAAAATTCCTGGTCGTATGCACAGGTACTAAAAACAGCGATTTTCATGTTCAGTTGGTATTTGCTCTAAGTTAGTCATTAATAACGAGCCGCTAAGGACCAGACTATAATTGCCGTCCGCTATCGTCGATTTGAGACACTTCTCCGATATTCCTCAAATCTAATTTTGCACCGCTTGTGAAAATAATTAGAAATGCGCCTTTCATCGCTTAAGCCGGTTGCTTTGTCGTACTATTAATGATAACTTCAATACGCAAAACAACCACCACATGGACAGAGTACAGTTTTTACGAAACAGTTTTATTGCCAGCGCGTCCCTCCTGGCGGGTTCGATATCGAATGCAGATGCCTCGGCACGGCAGCCCGCGCGTAATCAAACCCGGAAAACCAACACTTTTAACCTCGACTACGCCCCGCATGAAGGTATGTTCAGTAATCGTGGAGGTAAAAATTTCCTAGACCAGATCCGCTTTATGCACGATCAGGGTTTCCGTTCCATAGAGGACAATGGCTATCTGGCGCGATCGGCAGATGAACAATCTAAGATCGGCGACCTGTTGGCGAAGTTGGGTATGCGGATGGGCGTGTTCGTCGTAGATGGCGGGGACAACTGGAAGGTCTCGCTGACCACCGGCAAGCAGGAGTTTAAGGACCACTTCGTAGCCACCTGCAGGAGGTCTGTTGAGGCAGCGAAACGGTGTAATGCAAAATGGCTTACCGTTGTACCTGGCTTTCAGGAGCGTAAGCTGCCCACTGGGGTTCAGATGGCGAATGTAGTAGATGCCATGCGTGCCGGAGCGGCAGTCTTTGAACCGGAAGGATTGATCATGGTGCTTGAAACGCTAAGCGATACGCCGGAACTGTTTCTCCAGCAAACCCACCAGACGTACAATGTCTGCAAGGCTGTAAACAGTCCATCCTGCAAAATACTATACGATATTTACCACATGCAGCGAACGGAAGGCGACTTGATCGTGAACATGGATCGCTGCTGGGAGGAGATTGCTTACATTCAGATCGGTGACAATCCCGGCCGGAAAGAACCTGGTACGGGTGAGATCAACTACAAGAATGTCTTCCGGCACATCTTTGATAAGGGATACAAAGGTGTGATGGGCATGGAACATAGCAATTCCACACCGGGGGCAGCAGGGGAGTCGAAAGTGATTTCAGCCTATCGGGAAGTTGATCAGTTTATCTAATCTCCTGGAGCATATGTGATTATTGCTCCAGCCAGCGCAGCAGATTATTGATACGATACTGGTAGAACGTATCAGTATACAAACTACCAACGATTTTCCAACTCTTTTTCTCCGCGACAAACTTGGGTGCCGGTAAGCCTTCGTTCCTTGCGGCTTGGGTGTAAAAATCCAGCTTTGCAGGATGATCCGGCGCTACCGCATTCAGAAGTTTAGCATCATGCCCAGATTCAATAAGGGCCAACAGCAGCCCGGTGCAATCGTCCATATGGATGAGGTTAACAGGACTTAGTCCATCGGGAATATCTTTTTTGCCCGAGAGGAACCGTCCGGGCATTCTGCCAGGACCTACTAATCCGCCAAACCGGATGATGGTTACATCCAGTTGGCTTTGCGCCAGAAGCATGTCTTCAGCTTTATGCAATAATCCCGCAGAAATCGTTTTCGGATCAGGTGCGGTGTGCTCATTAACCTCCATGTTGGGATTTCCATAAACACTTATCGAGCTCACGTAGAATACTTTTCGGACGGCATGATGCTGAAGTAATTTTATCAGGGTGCTGACCTCCGCAAGGTAATCTGTTCTTCTTTGCAGACCGACGTTAAATGCAATGATGAATACATCGCAGTCAAAAAAGGCCGGATCATAGGAAGGCAAATTGTCTGCACTAAATTCAATCAAATAGGGCTCAATCCCCAATTCAGCCAAACCTTCTGCCTTGCTCGGCGTAGTGGTTGACCCTTTAATCCGATGCCCATTGTCTATCAATGCTGCAGCCAAGCCTTTTCCCAACCATCCACACCCCAAAATACCAACTGTAAAACTCCTCATTGTTCCCGGTTAAATTATTGCCCGAAAGTAAGCTAAAAAGTACCGCAATTACATCATCTTCTAATCTGATCCTTGCTGATTGTTCCTGAACCAGACATAGTCTTGATTATCGCTCAACATCAATGACTGTCCGATATCCGGAAGCCGTAGTCCCCGGATCTGAATAAATCCCGTAAGGTCAAACGTATTGAAGATCTAAATGTTAGCGCTTTTCCCGCTGGAGAAAAGACACAAATCCTGCCCGAATTGCTGCGGCTAATACACTTTCTTTTGAATTTAATGTTAAAGTCGTCCGGTAGTAAATAAATAAATTAATAAGTTTGTTTGATATTTAGATATAGTTATTAATTTAGCGTTAAGATTAAACCGCGTTCAATGACCACAGAAAAGGGCCACTTGTTAAAAGCAGACATCATCAGGCAACTATATTATAGCAATCCGCTGTCCCTTACAGAGCTAAGTAAGCTCACTCACAAAAGTCTTCCGCTGGTAACTAAAGTCGTAAATGGCCTGATCGCTGATGGGCATGTTAAAGAACTGGGACTTGCTGCATCGACAGGAGGACGGAGAGCATCTCTGTTCCTGCTCAATCCGGACGCAAAGAAATACGTGGTTTCAGTTGCCATGGATCAGTTTACGACACGCATGGCAATTTATGACCTCGCGCGCAATGTGGTCTACGCAGATAAAACGCTTGAACTTGCCCTGCCGGGTGACTCAGATTCCGTTGAGGTTCTTCTATCCTTTCTGGATAAGCACATCGAAGCTTCAGGCATTCCGTTGGAACAACTGCTTGGCGTGGGCATCGGTATCCCAGGCTTTATTGATTTTAAACATGGAAAAAGCCATACACATCTGAAAACGAAGGATAGCAAGCACCTCGGTAAATACCTCACAAAAAGGCTTGGCCTACCGGTATTTATGGATAACGACTCCAGCCTGATTGCCCTTGCTGAACTGAACTTTGGTGCAGCAAAGGGAAAACGTGACGTGATGGTCGTGAATATTGGTTGGGGAACCGGCCTCGGGATGATTGTGAATGGACAGCTTTACAGAGGCAGCGGCGGATATGCAGGCGAATTCAGCCACATTCCACTTTCTAAAAGCAACAACCTCTGTTCCTGCGGCAAACGCGGCTGCCTGGAGGTAGAAACGTCTTTGATCGTGATGACCGAAAAAGCCAAAGCAGAAATAGAAAAAGGTGCCGCTACCAGCATGACCGCGTTGTTTAAGAACGCCGAAAAGAACATCGGTGAACTCTTTCTCGAAGCGGCAACCAACCATGATCCGCTTGCCGTTTCCATCCTTTCCGAATCCGCTTTCCTGATCGGGAAGGGACTCGCTACCCTGATCCACATCATGAATCCGGAATGTATCGTATTAAGTGGACGCGGCGCCGTTGCCGGTAAGGTTCTACTGCCTCCGATCCAGCAGGCCATAAATGAATTTTGCATTCCCAGAATTGCGGATCAGACAACCATTGTACTTTCAGAACTGGCTGCAGATGCCGAACTACTCGCTGCCGCGAGCCTCGTCATTGAATGCAGCCAATTTGATCAAATAAACAACTTACAAACTAAACTCAATTAACATGAAACAGATTTACGCCCGCTGTTTAAGTGTGCTGTTGTTAACGCTCCTGACAATAGCCGCTTATGCTCAAAAAAACGTTTCGGGAACGGTAAAGGATGCGACAGGGTCACCTGTTCCTTCCGTTAGCGTCCTGGTAAAAGGCACCAAGAATGGTGTAAGTACAAACAGCTCCGGTAGCTACACGATCGCCGCATCACAAGGTGATGTGCTGGTTTTTCGCTATCTCGGCTATAAGCCACAGGAGGTAACCGTAGGTTCATCAAACTCCATCAACGTCGTGCTTCAAGATGAAGCCAACAGCCTGAATGAAGTTGTCGTAACTTCATTGGGTATCAAGAGAGAATCAAAAGCGCTGGGTTACGCGGTAAGCACCGTTACAGCAAAAGAGATCACCCAGTCAGGTAACACCAACTTCGGTTCTGCCCTTTATGGAAAAGCGGCAGGTGTAAAGGTCACTACAGCTCCCGGCGGAGCAAGCAGTGCCGTGAACATTCAAATCCGCGGAATTAACTCCCTGAATTACAACCGTCAGCCACTTTATGTTGTGGATGGTGTGGTGATCCGGAACGATCAGCAAAATGGTCCCGGTGGTGCAAATAACAACGGTGGATTGGGCAATCCAGGTGGAAATGGCATCTGGAACAATGACCGTATCAAAGGTAACGGAATGCTGGATATTAACCCTGCAGATATCGAAACCTTCACCGTGTTGAAAGGAGCAAGTGCAAGTGCATTGTATGGTTCTGATGCAGCCAGTGGTGTAATCGTAATCACGACAAAGAAGGGATCCAAAGATCGTGGTCTTGGCATTGATTTTAACTATACAGGATCAATCGAAAGAGCTGCATTCCTTCCGAAGTTCCAGAATACCTATGGCCCGGGATACGAGCCTGCAACAAACCTTTCCAGCACGGGTAATATCGAAGGCTGGCAAACAGATGAAACTGCACCGGGTGGCCAACGTCCGTGGTACAGTGCCTGGGCACAGTTTGGACCAAAGTTCGATGGCCGTGATGTAAAATGGTGGGACGGATCAATCCGGCCATATACAGCAAAACCAGACAACTACAAACAGATCTTCGATAACGGTTATAACTCCAATGCTAACCTGAGCATCTCCAACCAGACAGACAAAGTGAACTACCGCTTTTCTGCAACAAGAATGGACTACAAGGGTACTACGCCTGGAAACAAACAGCAACGTAACACCTTCAACCTGAACAGTACCATCAATTTGTCTGATAAACTTTCTGCAGACATCGTGGTAAACTACATCAATACGCTTACCCACAACCGTTCGGGATTGATGGGGAATGTGCTTGCCGGCTATGCCGGGTTCTTCAATAGAGGAGAAGACATGAACATGTTGAAATCTGTGTATCAGAATTCAAACGGGTACAAATATTCTACATTGGGAACAAACCGTCCGGAAGCTTTTATCTACAACATCAGTGGAGGAAACTTGCTTGACTACTTTTGGAACCAATACAAAAACAGCTATGACGAAACGGAAAATCGTTTTATGACCAGCGCTACCTTAAACTACGCGATCACCAAAAAACTGAAGTTAAGGGGAAGAATCGGAAGTGACATGACAAGTGCAGGTATAGAGGATAAACGATACAACGAATATCCTTTGGCCTACAATTCAGGCGGCAGCAGTACCGGTTCTTATGCAGTTTCTAAAGGAAACTACAATATCCTTTATGGAGATGCATTATTGACCTATGCCGATAAGATCTCTACAGATTTCGATTTCTCGTTAACAGGAGGCTTCCAGTCCAGATCTGAAGACTACAAAGATCAGTATGCTAGCACTGTGCAGGGGCTTATCAGTGAAAACTGGTTTACCTTAAACAACTCTGTAGCCGTAATCGATAACGGTTTAGATCCGAACAACCTGAAGACTAAACGCCAGGAGCTGTTGAAATATGCTTACATCGGAATTGCAAATCTTTCTTACAAGAACTTCTTGTTTCTTGAAGCAACCGGAAGATCCGAGTACTCTTCATCTCTTCCTCCGCAGAACAACAATTACCAATACCTTTCACTGAACTCAGGTTTCGTATTTAGTGAAGCCTTTAAACTACCTGAGCCAATTAGTTATGGTAAGTTGAGAGCATCTTACGGTATCGTAGGTAATGACGCTCCAATATATGCGTCAAATATTGCCTACAACCAGACTTCTCTTCAAACTGTAAATGGATCAGTTCCATCTTTAACCTTAGGGTCTGCTTATGGTAACCTTAATCTTAAACCAGAACGTAAATACGAAACGGAAGTTGGCGCTGAATTCAGATTCCTGAAAAGCCGTATTGGTTTAGACGTGAGTTACTATACCAACCACATCGACGATCAGATTCTAAGTTTAACAACTGCACCAACAACAGGAGCAAACAGCCAGTTGGTGAACGTAGGAAAGATATCAAACAAAGGACTAGAGATTTCCCTATCCGGAACACCGGTGATGCGCGGAAACTTTACCTGGAAAACACGCTTGAACTACTCAAAGAATACTGCTGACCTGGTATCCTTAAACGGAACAGTTCCTGAACTGATATTTTTTGAAGCAGAACAAAGTGCGATCAGAATTAGTGCGAAGCCAGGTGAAAGATTGGGTAACATATACGTTTATCCAAGAAAAGTCAATGAAAACGGACAATTCATAATCAACGATGATGGTTTGTACGTAATCGACAAAACACAATATCAAAAAGTTGGTAACATCATGCCGAAGGCTGTAGGGGGATTAACAAATTCCTTCTCCTACAAGAACTTCAACTTTGACTTCACCGCAGACTACCGTTTTGGCGGGCAGCTTGTGTCGCCGCCGCTTAAATATGCGCTTGGTGCCGGAATGTATGAAAACACATTGGAATTTCGTGATTCAGGTATCACACTTGAAGGTGTAAATGAAAATACCGGTCAGCCAAATACCAAACACTTAACTGGTGCTGACTACTACATCGGTACATTCTACTGGGGTAATGATGCCTGGAACGAAAAAGGTTCTGTATACGACAATAGCTTTATCAAATTACGTGAAGCGGTAGTTGGTTATACCCTTGACAATAAAATTTCTAAAAAGATCGGAATGAGCAACCTGCGTTTCTCACTTATCGGAAGAAACTTGTTCTACTTTTGGAAAACAATAGAAAACCTGGATCCGGAAGCTCCTGTGGGTAATCAGTGGTATTCACAAGGAATTGATCTTGGATCTACTGCAGCAACAAGAAGTTTTGGATTCTCAATTAACGCTAATTTCTAATTGCAGCAATGCACAAAAAATAAAGAAATGAAAAATCTAACTATTAAAACGTGTCTTTTTGTAATGCTGGCGGTACTGTTGTTCAGCGGCTGTAAAAAAGAACTCGAAAACAAATTCTATAATCCTGAGGCATCGACAACAGCCAGTATCCCCGGCTTCTTTACCGACCTGATCAATAATGACCGGGTAAGGCCGTCATATTGGAATGTTCGTACTTTTCTACTTATGCATTCTGCAGTGTACACCCAAACTACATTTTTCAACCCGGGTAACACCATGTACCAACAGCAGGATGGATATACCAACGACTACTGGAGAGATTTCTATTCTCCGGGTGTAATGGGTATCTACAGAGCGATGGAAGTACAGTACAACAGTTTACCTGAAGCAGAGAAAGCTGCCTACAAAATTTATATGGAAGCAGCGAAGGTCATTTTGTACGACCAGGGTGCGCAAATGGTAGACAACTTCGGTGATATCCCTTTTAGCGAAGCGGGTAGTTTGCCAACAACAAATACCATTAAGCTGGCTAAATTCGACGATCAGGTAGAACTATACAATACCTTTATAGATGGACTAAAAGAATCGTCAACCTTCTTTTCAACAGCAGCCACTACAGCTGATTTCAGTAAATCAGATATCCTGAACAGCGGAAGTATAGACAAGTGGAGAAGATATGCGAACTCTGTACGCCTGCGTTTATTGATGCGCATCTCAAACGTTAACGAAGCTGCCGCACGTCCTGCAGTTATGGAGATGTTAAACGATCCTGGATCATATCCCCTTGTAGATGGTGCCAACGCAGCGGATTATTCGCCGCTTGCATCTGATATCCTGTTAAGGCCACTAACGACAAATACAGGTACGCTGGCTGATGCAGTACGGGAATTGCCAAGCTATTATGCACCGGATTACATGCTTAATACCGTAATGAATCCATCAAATGACCCAAGGATTCCGGTTTTATTTGATAAGTTCGGCCGCACCACAGGAAATACATTTGTACCGAATCCTACCTATCGTGCCATGCCGATTACCTTCAACGAGGCTCAGGTTACCGCAAACTACCAGGATTATGCAGTTGTCGACTCGGCAACAATATGGATGAACGCTGCTTTACCAGGTCCGGTGATCACCGCTTCAGAGGTGAACTTCTTCAAAGCAGAAGCTCAGGAACGTTGGGGATCAACGGCAGCTGCTAAGTCGGCCTACGAAACAGCCGTTGCACAATCTGTTTCATTTTATTACTATTTGAACAGCATCAGCGCCGGCAAAAAAGAGGCGAAACCAGCAGAATCGGTCGTGAATAACTTCGTTACCGCTTCAACCATCGCTTACACTGGCGCGACCAGCAACAAGCTCCGGTTGATCAGCACGCAGAAATGGGTGCACTACGGTTTCCTTCAGGCGCAGCAAGCCTGGGCAGAGTACCGTCGTACGAAGCTTCCTGAACTAACTTTCCCGCCTGCGGGACTATCCGGCTACACCAATCCGCCAACAAGGCTGCTCTATCCATCAGTGGAAAAGTCAAACAACAGCGCCAATTATCAGGCTGTGCAAGGCAAGGACACGCGGACAGAGAAAATATTCTGGATGCCATAAATCATCTAAGCTGCACAAGAAATTGTGCAGCTTTTTATTTTTACAAAAGATTTAAGCTTGTACTGGCTTTACCTTAAATGTTATGAATAAGATATACCTATTGTTGCTGTTCGTGCTTGTGCACACTACTTATATAAAGGCACAGCCGAATGTTCATGGTCAGTCGCAGCAATACGAAGCGCCAAAAGACCCTTTGGTAAGACAAAAGCTGGATAAATGGCAGGACCAGAAATTCGGAATGATTGTTCATTGGGGATTGTATGCGGTGCCGGGAATTATTGAATCCTGGTCAATTAATTCTGAAGACTGGATCGAACGCGACAGCACCATAGCCTACAACGATTACAAGAAATGGTACTGGGATCAGAGCAAGGTTTTCAACCCGGTTAAATTTGATCCGGAGCAATGGGCGAAAGCGGGGAAGGATGCCGGCATGCGCTACCTGGTTTTTACAACCAAACACCACGATGGCTTCAGCATGTTTGACACCAAAGAGTCTGATTTCAAGATTTCAGCAGGGCCATTCAAAGACAATCCAAAGGCTGACGTTGCGAAATATGTATTTGATGCTTTCCGTACCCAGGGATTCATGATCGGGGCATATTTTTCCAAGCCAGACTGGCATTCTCAATATTACTGGTGGTCTAAATATGCGACGCCAAACCGGAACAACAACTACGACATCAGAAAAAATCCCTGGAGATGGAGTATGTTTAAGCAGTACACGTTCAATCAGATCAGCGAACTGATGCACAACTATGGCAGCATAGATATTCTATGGCTGGATGGGGGCTGGGTAAGGCCGCTGGAGTCGGTGAACGAAGAGGTGCTTTCCTGGGGTGCAGAAATTCCAAAGTGGAGCCAGGACATTGATATGCCAAAGATAGCGACTATGGCCCGTGAAGCTCAGCCAGGCATTTTAATGGTCGACAGAACCGTACATGGTCCCTACGAAAACTATCAGACCCCGGAACAGAAGGTTCCTGAACAGCAACTTTCAATTCCATGGGAGAGCTGCATGACTTTAGGTGGTGCCTGGGGATTTGTACCAAACGATCAGTACAAGCCGGCTGCGCAGGTGATCCATACGCTTGTAGAAGTGGTGGCCAAAGGTGGCAGCCTGCTGCTGGGTGTCGGCCCTAAACCAGATGGAACATTGCCAGACGAAGTAGTCCTCAGATTGCAGGAAATCGGTAAGTGGACGGCCAGGAACGGTAAGGCGCTATATGGCACCCGGACAACCAAAAACTATCACCAGGGTAATACCTGGTTTACGCAGAGTAAAGATGGCCAGACATTCTTCGCCATACATTGCCTGGATGTAAAGAAAACCATGCCGAAGGTAATCAGCTGGAGCGGTAATACGCCGCAAAAAGGAACTGCAGTCACCCATATTCCTACCGGGAAGAAGATGAAGTGGTTCGTTAAAGGCGGAAAGACTACAGTAGAGCTGCCTTCTGCTATTGCCAGCAACAAAGACAACATTGCGCTGGCCTTCTCCTATAAGCCAGCCAGCTTATAGAAAAAGGACATCACAAAAAATTATGGATTCAGGGAGGATCGTTAATTTCCATTACGGAATTAATCGTTCCTCCCTTAGTTTTTCAAAGAGATCATAAAAAGAATCCGGAGTGCTCTGAAATGCGGTAAACCCCATCTTCCGGCTTTTCGACATATCCGTCATCACTTCAATGGGGCGCCCGAGATCAAGATCCGTGTGCCATGCAGAAGCCAGGCGGTTTAGATCGGGCTCTTTCAAATTATATTTCAATGCAATTTCTCTCCAAACCGGCCCGTCATTGGCCATTTCTTCTTCCAGCGGATGGATGGAACCCTCGTAACCTACAGCTTCCACATCGAACCATGCGGCCAGCTTCTTCCACAACCAGCTCCAGCGGAAGACATCGCCATTGGTAATGTTGAACGCCTGGTTGGCTGCGGCATCCGTTGTTGCCGCCCATATCAGTTGCTCCGCAAGTATGCGCGCATCCGTCACATCAGAGAGCCCATTCCATTGTGCTGCTGATCCGGGCCAGCGGAAGGGACGTCCGGTTTCCTTGCAGATGGAGGCGTATACCGCCAGGGTAGTGCCCATATTCATCAGATTGCCCACGGCCTTACCAATCACAGAATGCGGGCGGTGAATGCTCCAGGTAAACCCATCGCGCGCTGCGGCAGCATATACTTCGTCTTCCTGTGCATAGTAAAAGTTCTCCAGGTCCAGGCGCGGGTGCTCTTCCCGCACGGGTGTTTCCGGCAAAGTACCTTCCCGGGCATAGGCGTCAAATGGACCGAGATAATGCTTCAGTCCGGTTACAAGCGCCACATGCTTAACAGATTGCTGTGCTGACAGGGCATTCAGGACATTGCGCACCATCGAGCCATTTACCCGGATGTTTTCAGCCTCTGTCTCATTCCGCATCCAGGTGGTAATAAAAACATGTGTGGGTGCAACGCCCGCCAACGCTTTGTTCAGGCTATCGGTATCGAGTAGATCTGCTGCAATCGGAATCAATCCTTTCAGTTCAGTTCTCGGGTGGCGTGCCAGACCGTATGTTGTAAATCCTTTTGAAATCAACCTTTCGGCAAGATTTCCGCCGGTGATCCCCGTAGAACCAACGACCAGTGCTATATTATTCATGTAAGGATTAACGCGGCCGATTCGGTTTTGTTTCAGGCAAGAACGGCATCAATTGGCTGCAACAGTAACGGAAAAGTCAAACTCTTTCTTATTTTAGCGGTACACCATCGTACCAGACATGACCAAGAGATTCCTTATTCTACTACTTTTTACACTTACAAATATATTGTGCATAGCACAAAACGTTCAGCAAGGAAAGTCTTCTTCCCGGCAGCGGATCGAGCTTCAGGGAAGCTGGCAGTTTGCGCTGGACACCACGAAAGCTGGCATCCCGGAGAAGTGGTTTACAAAGGACTTCTCAGAAACGGTTCATCTCCCTGGAACGACGGACCTGAATAAGAAAGGCATTTACAATACCGATTCGACAACCATGCACCTGAGCAGGGTTTATAAGTATGAGGGACCCGCATGGTACAGGCGTAAGGTGACCATACCGAAAGGATTTCAGGATAAACACATCAGGTTGTTCCTCGAACGGACAAAGTCCACACGTATATGGATAGACAACACACCTGTCGGCGGCTCCGCAATTTTACAGTCGCCTCAGGAGTTTGATCTCTCCAAGTACCTTAGTCCCGGTGTACATGTGATCACCATCCGGGTCGACAATACCCTGAAACTTACCCCTTACGGGAACGTGCACATCTATTCTGATGATGCGCAGACGAACTGGAACGGTATCATCGGTAAAATGTTTATAGAGGCATCTCCTAAAACGTATATCAATAACCTGCAGGTTAATCCAGACATTCACAACGGTAAGCTGAACGTGAAGCTTGGCCTCGGGAGACAATCCGGACTTAAAAACGTCACAGTTGATCTGGCACTGGAAAAGATCGTTGATGGAAAAACAGTAAAGTCAAAGACCCAGCGCACCATACGCGCCCTAAAGGTTGAGCTCAATCTCACCTACAACCTGGAAAAAGACCTAAGCCTATGGGACGAGTACCATCGGCCGCTGTATAAGCTTACCGCGGTGATATCCGCC
>JARKUW010000016.1 GCA_029851965.1 Bacteroidota bacterium
CTTCAATGTGTGATAAATAACCCGTAACTCATCATTGGTCATCAATACCTTTTCCGGATTCAATGGTGACCATTCGTTTAAATACTTGAGAAGTGTTAAGCTAATAGTATAGATCAGCTGAGCATTGAAGCGAGTTGTATTGACAGAACTTGCTTTAGCCACTAAATTGTCCAAATCATTTAAAGTCGGTAACCCTTCAATTTTTTCCAAAGTGGTAGCAATATCAAACGAGTATAAATGTGACTTGCTCTTTATGGATTCAAATAGCATCTTGATCGTGGTAGATAGAATCTGCTTGTACACCTCTGGGTCTTGGATGCGGGTATAGCTATCAAATTCTCTATTGGCAAATCTGCTAGAGGTAAATTCAAGTTGCATATGTTTAAAATCACCTGTGTTTTGGATTGTAAGTAATCGCTGGAGTGATTCTAATTCCGGTAAAATCTTATCATTCAAAGGTACCTCGTTGTTAATGTAACTTCCCTCATTGTCTCTTACAGCTTGAGTAAGGAATACCAGGTAACCGATATGCGATGCCACTCCGAGGTCATTTAGCTTATGGGCGTAGTTAAGGAACAGCTCTTTTGCCTCATCAACGTCGTTTGCTTGAACGTCAATATCAAATATGTATTCGATGGATAAGTCTTGATTTTGTTGCTTACGAATGTCATGGATGGCCAATGCTGTTGAGTGGTAATCCTTTAAGATCTCGTATGAAATGTCTGATGCGCCAGTAACTGTGATAGTTTGCATAGGCAAATATAAACGGATTAATAGATTGCCGAAGATGGTGTTGCGTTATTGTCGCAGTTGCTCCAATATCCTAGAAGTATGAAGTTAAGCGGAATTGACTAACCAACTCCGCTATTCACTTATTTAGATTGTAGACATTCAAGTACTCTTAAATTTACTTCATCAATCAAACTTCCATCAAAGTGATCCAGGTAAATATTGGTAATCTTGTTACCATACTCATGCCCCATTGCCTCGGCAATTAGTTCATTAGAATACCCTAGGCGTTTAGCGGTGGTTGCCCAGGTATGTCTCGCGACGTAAGTGGTAACCTGCCCTACTTTGCATGACTCAGCCATGCAAGTTAAATGTTTATTAGTTGTTTTAATGAACTGCTTGATTAGCTTCTTTGCTTCCAAGGAGTCCTCGATGATTGATTCAGGCAGTATGGGCAATAAATACTTGGAGTTCCTTCCCCTATACAAAAAGAAGATCGAGTTGGCCTGATCAGTTAGCCCGATATTGTATTCCTTATGCGTTTTGCGTCTTTTGTAAATTAATCTGCCTTTACTTATGTTACTCGGCTTGAGGTAAGCTAAATCCGTAAAGGAGATTCCTATAAGGGAGAAACTTAAAAGAAAGTAGTTCCGGCTATTCCAGGCAGTTGATTCTGGCACTAAATCAGAAGCGATCAATTTAGATATGTCTTTGATACTTATCGCTCGTTTGGAGGTCTTTTCGGATTTGATCGTGATATCGAAGAATGGATAAAGTGCTCTGTCAATTACCTTGGCTTTGATCGCTTTATTGTATAAAGCTCTAATTGTACGTAAATAGTTGCTGATTGTATTAATCTTCACCCCATCTTTTAACAGGTGGCGTTTGAAGTTCTCCAGGAGTAAATAGTCAATATCCTTGAAGTACAAATCTTTACTCGACACAAAGTTCAGCAACCGATTACAGGCTGTTTTATAAACTAGAGCATTTCCAGCCTTGTTTATTTCGACGAGAGAATTAATCTCTTCGGTTGCAAATTCTATGAATGATACCTTCGTTGGTTGTTTCTTAACTTCTCCATCAGCTAAGGCCTGTTTTAAATTCTGAAAGGAGAATTCATTAGCCTCGTCGAGTCGTAAGATAATCTTCTGAAGCTTATTATATTGTTCTAGCAATAGTTGATTTATCGCTTGAAAATTCGGATGCTTATTCTTTACAATACTTTTAACAGGATCCCAGTCATTCTTATGCACCCTAAACCCGGTGCTAACAGTGGTTGAGATTCGATTAAACGTAACTCTAATTACGATCGGGTAAATTTCATCAGCTTTAGATCTCTTGTCATTTTGGATAAGTTTGTAATAAATCATAAAATGTAATTTATGATTGCATGCTGTACTAACTATGTACTAACAGTGTACTAACGAGCGTAGCTTTCTCTGAGGTGACCACGCAGAACTCATAACCTTCCAAACGCAAAAAAGCCTCTCAGTTTTCACTGAAAGGCTTTTTTTTTGGTGGGAGATACTGGGTTCGAACCAGTGACCCCCTGCTTGTAAGGCAGGTGCTCTGAACCAGCTGAGCTAATCTCCCCTTGGTTCTCCTTTTTTAACGCTTTTGCTTTTTTTCAGAAGCTTTCTTCGTTGTTGGGAGTGCAAATATACACCCATCTTTTATCTTTCCAAAAGTTTTTTCACTTTTTTCGCTGCAAATTCAGGAACCAGCTTTGATCGAAAAAATATACCGCCGGATTAAACATCCTAACAAAAAGAAGATCAATAATTTAGAAAAAAAACCTCCTTTTCACTGCTGTATAAAAAATATTAAAACAAATTTCCTCCACTCCGAAGTTCAGGAACTGAAAACATCCGGAATTCCAGGTTATTCAGAATTCTTCCCATGTTTAAACGAATAAATCACACGGTGTTCCCTTCCGCATTGTCTTGCCACGAAGCTCCCCATTACTCCGGGGTCCCTAGGGGGTTGGATAGGCGTTGCTTGGGCTACAATCGAAGCGACGCCCTAGCAAGGCCCTAGAAAGGCCCTAGCAAAGCCCTATAAACATAAACACAGCCCCGGCTGGTTTCCATTTGTGGTATACCAAAAAGGTCCCACGCAGTTTGTTTCATTTTTTCGGGCGTAAAGTCAGAAGTATGCCCTCAACCTTTCGTAGCCCTCAATTTCTGCCCGGATCTTCAAATGCTGTTAAAATTTACAAAAAAAGCACCCGTTCATCGGATTATATCCGGAAATTGACCGCCCTAAACGTTCCCTGAACTTTTAACAGAATTTCTTGTTCTCGTCATTGCAATGGATGACACAAGGACCGGGAACACCAAACAACATACGAAATGGAAAAAAAGACACACAAATACCACCTGACCTTATCCCAGCTGCCGGGCGGCAGCGCAGAGGAAACACCGAAGAAACTGGCGCTCGACTTCGAAAACCACGATGAAATCTTCCAGATCATCGAGCGGCTGCAGGAGAAGAACCCCTTTGACAATACAGATCAGATGACCGAGTTCGCCATCGGCCTGAAGCTGTTTTCTGAAGTCATGATCAAGAACCGCAAGCACCCCCTGTTCGAAGAACTGACCCCCGCCTTCGGCGCTTTCATGAAACGACTGAAAAGCTTGTAGCATAGATAATCCCCACGCAGAACCGCTTGCCGCAGCGTGGATGCAGAAACGATCAAGCACCCACAAGCGGAAAAACAGTGCAAAAAGAAAGGGTGAACCAACTTAATGATTCACCCCTTCAGGATGGTTTAGGTTAAATTGGATTAGAAGACATAGCGCAGCGTTACGCCAAAGGTCCGCTGGTCGCCAAGTACGCCTGCATAATGGCCGGCATTACCGCCGGCAGGCAGCAGCTGCTCAAAGTAATTTTTGTCCAGCAGGTTGCGGGTCCAGGCATAGGCGGAAATCCCGTAAGGTGCCTTAAAACCTGCGCGTGCATTGACCACCGTGTACCCGTCAATATTCAGGTATTTCGATGGGGAAGGACTTGAAGAGAAGGACGAGCGGAAAGATCCGTCAAGGGCGAAAAAGAACTTCGTGTCTTTACCCAGCGACTTCACCGCTGTCGCCCATTCCCCGCCCAGTGATCCGGCCCATTTGGAAACACCCGGAAGCACGCCGCCAGAAATATCTTTAAATGCAACCTGCACCCCATTTTCGGTCAGCCCGGTTTCTTCCAACGGAAGCGGCGCATTCGTGAAACGCACATACTTTGCATCGGTATAGGCCGCAGCAGCGTAGAAAGAGAAGTTCTGGTTCGCCCGGATGTTACCGTCAAACTCAATTCCTTTCACGTTTACCTTTTCCGCATTGGCAATATAGCCGCGGTTTACGCCAAGCTCGGGCGACTGCACATTGGTCTGGTAATCTTTAATGTCTGAGCTGTGCAGGGTCAGGTTCAGCGTCAGCCCATTTGCCGGCGTGGTTTTAACGCCCAGCTCATAATGTTTGGTATCCTCCGGCTTGATCACCGCCAGGTCTGTCGCCGCTGCCCCGTTTACAGTAGGCAAACCGGCTACATTGACGCCCACCGGCTTGAAGCTGGTCGAGTAGGTTGCAAAAGCGTTTACACGTTTGCTGGGTTTGTAAGCCACGGTAAGCTGATAGGTGAAATTCTTTTCATCGGCATCTGCCTGATATTGCTGGCTGCTGTACACGCCGTTCTTCAGGGCGATAAGCGCCGGATCGGTCGTCTCCAACCCGCCCCTGGCGACACGGTTGTAATCCACATCTTTCTTGTCGTAGTTGAAACGGACACCCGGCATCACATGCAGGCCGTCCGCAACCTGCCAGTCCAGGCTACCAAATACGGCGGCACTCTGCGACTTGATCGAAGCATTGGTGTAGATGCCATAACCTTCAAAAAGGCCCGGTGTCTTCCACAGCTCGCTGGTTGAGCTTTGTGAAAAGCGCCACTGGTCGGACCCGGATTCTTCTGTCCCGGTGATGTCAACCTGCTGGTCGATGAAGAACACACCTACGACCCCACTTAAATCGGAGTTGAAATCACCGGCATAACGCAGTTCCTGCGACCAGTTCTTGTGTTTAGCCGGATTCTGCGATTTTGCCAGGGCCTGCAAGCCGGTGAAATCCCGGTCGTTGGACGGATCCCAGTTCCAGTAACGCCATGCGGTCGTCGAGGTTAAGGTTCCCGGCCCCAGCTTGGCATCCACATTCAGGGAGATCCCGCCCAGCTCATTGCCGGACCGCCATGGGGTATCGTGGTCGATCTTCCGGTCAAAGGCATTCTGGCTTGGGAGCTTATAACCCAGGTCCGCAGTGATCGCATTGAACTGGCGGTATTCCGGCCGTAAGGTCGGTGCTACGCCCGCCACCACCTGCGCATAGCCGTCGGGCTGCTGGTCGGTTGCATCACCGGCAAGGGTAATGGCTACGTTCTCGGAGATCTTGTACAGCAACTGTGCACGGAAGCCCAGGTTGTTGATGTCATTCGTGTAACTTCCGGTACGCACATTCTCAATCAGCCCGTTGCGCTGTGTGCCTGAAAAGGAAATTCGTCCGGCAAGTTTCTTGCTTAACGGTCCGGATACGGAGGCCTTCGCCTGGATGTATCCGTAGTTGCCGAAGCTGCTTTCAAAGCTGGCTTCAGGCGTAAAGGTCGCCTTGCGGGTGATGATGTTGAACGCACCTGCACTGGTGTTCTTACCAAACAGCGTTCCCTGAGGACCACGCAAGACCTCGATACGCTCCACATCGATAAAGTCGAGCGTTGCCGCCGCCGGACGTGCATAATATACACCATCAACGTAAAAACCGACACCCGGATCAAGACCATCATTGGTCAGCCCGAATGGGGAGCCGATGCCGCGGATGTTGATTCCCGTATTCCTTGGATTGGAGGTATACAGCTGAACGGATGGGATAAGTTCTTTGACGCGGTTCACGTTGAATGCACCGGATTGTTCGATCTGGGTGCCGCCGACCACAGAGATCGGGATCGGCACGTCCTGCAGGACTTCTGACCGCCTTCTGGAGGTCACCACGATCTCGTCCAGCAGCGCATTTTCGACCAGCACCAGCTCCAGCGGGGTATCCGTTACCTTGAGTACCTGGAAATCCTGTGGTTTATAGCCAACGGAGCTCACCTGCAGGTAGAACGGGAGCTCCTGCCGGGAGTCAATACTGAAGTGGCCGTTTTCATCTGCACTTACCGAGATCTTGGTGCCCCTGATCACCACCGTCGCATTGGGTACCGGCGCGCCATCCGTGCGCTTGATGATACCGGTTATCGGCCCCTGCGCAAAAGCAAGGCTCACCGAAAGGAGAAGTGAAAAGAAAATAAGTACGCTTTTTTTCATGATTTCAATTTGTATGTATGTATGGGTCTGGCGCTGGATTGACGCGGGTTAACTGGTTTCTTCAGGGTAATTTTTCAGGGCTGTTGCGCGGAAAAAATCGCATGGCAATGCCCCGGGATGTACCTTAACATCTTTTTATAGGGTTAATCTGAAAATGTAGGGGTGGATGCTACTGCAACAACATCAACAGCGACAACAACAGCCGGAAGGAAAGACCAGTAGTTGTTTTACCTGCTCGCTTTTACTGCATATAAAGGGTGACGCTGTTTTCATTTGATTTGGGTTGTAGACAGTTGCTTATGGATGCAAATATAGTATTTTTTACAAATAACCAATTAATTCTATAGAAATAGTAGAATATTGTGCAGATCTGCGTTATTGGTGTAATTACGGCCTTTTCTCCGATTCTTCCGGCGCCGCATTGCCGCCCAAATGAGTTCTCAAAACATTAGCCGCCTGATTTGGGTTATTAGTATTCATCAAAAAGAACGATATGGCCCTTTCAGAAGAACATAAAGCAGAGGCACAGGAATTTTATCTGGAGATCCTCCGGATCTTGAATGAAAATGAATTGAATTATATGCTCGGCGGCGGCTTTGCCATGTTCAACTACACAGGTATTGTCCGTGATTCCAAAGACCTCGATATATTCTGCAAGGCATCTGAGTATCCCAAGATCTTAAAGCTCCTTGCCGAAAAAGGCTTTGATACAGAGCTGACGGACGTGCGCTGGCTGGCTAAGATCCACAAGAACGGGCATTACATCGACATCATCTTCGACACGGTGAACAACATCTGCAAAGTAGATGACACCTGGTATGAACATGCGTCTACCGGCGAATATGCGGGTGTACCCGTGAGATTCCTCCCGGCAGTGGAGCTGATCTGGTGTAAACTCTATGTACAGAACCGCGAGCGTTACGACGGATCGGACATCAACCACATACTGCTGAAGCAGGGAAAAGACCTGGATTGGAAGCGCCTGCTGTTCCGCATGGACCAGCACTGGCACCTGCTGCTGGCACAGCTGCTGATCTTTCAGTTCGTATATCCCGCAGACT
>JARKUW010000021.1 GCA_029851965.1 Bacteroidota bacterium
GACAATGTCGGCGACTATACCGTCCCTTTGGGGAAAGCGGAAGTTCTTCGTGAGGGAACGGACGTAACAATCGTTTCCTATGGCTCTACTTTGAGAATAATTGAGGAGGCTGCGGAAGAATTGCGGCAGATGGACATCTCTGTGGAGATCATTGACCCGCAGACTTTATTGCCGTTTGATACGGATCAGCTCTGCTTGAAATCACTTCAAAAAACAAATAAACTGTTGGTTGTAGATGAAGATGTGCCTGGCGGCGGAAGTGCTTATTTGCTCCAGCAGATTGTAGAGGTGCAGAAGGGATATTTTTACCTGGATGCGCAGCCGGCAACATTGACTGCTAAAGCACACCGTACACCTTATGGCTCGGATGGTGATTATTTCACCAAGCCTTCGGTAGACGATGTGATTGAGACGGTTTATAAGATGATGCACGAACACAATGCATCTAAATTTCCTGCTATATTTTAATTCAGGCGGCTGGCGCGGTTGCGCAGTAACAGATCTGCGAGTACCAGCGCTGCCATTGCTTCCACAATGACCACTGCCCTTGGTACAACACAAGGGTCATGGCGGCCTTTGCCTTTGATCTCTGCTGCGTCACCGGCTGCGTTTACCGTTTGCTGGTTGTGCATGATGGTTGCGACCGGTTTAAAGGCAACGCTGAAATCTATTTCCATGCCGTTGGATATGCCACCCTGTATGCCACCAGAAAAGTTGGTTAGCGTTGTAGGCTTGCCTCCTTTGATCAAAAAGATATCATTGTGTTCGGAGCCCCGCATTTCACTTCCACTAAATCCGGATCCATATTCAAAACCGTGTACGGCATTGATGCTCAGCATAGCTTTACCAAGTTCTGCATGTAGCTTGTCGAACACCGGCTCACCGAGGCCGACCGGACAGTTGCGGATAATGCAGCTCACTTTCCCGCCAATGGTATCTCCATCTTTCCTTACTTCATCAATGCATTCAATCATTTGCTTTGCTGTTCCGGGGTCAGCGCAGCGCACAATATTTTCTTCCCGCTGCTGATAAAGTTCTTCAAGGCTGAGGTCGGAAAGATTAGGGGCATTTATTTTGCCGACAGCCGATACATGTGCAAAGATCCCGATTCCTTCATGTTTCAGCAGTAGTTTTGCAATTGCTCCTGCAGCTACACGTGCTGCAGTCTCCCTTGCGGAAGACCTGCCACCCCCACGGTGATCGCGGAAGCCGTATTTGGCGTCGTAAGTATAATCGGCGTGCGAGGGACGGTAAACATCTTTATTGTGCGCGTAATCCTTGGAGCGTTGATCCTCATTTGGGATCAGCAATGCGATGGGGGTACCGGTGCTTTTACCTTCAAATACGCCCGACAGGATTTGAACGGTATCACTTTCCTTACGCTGGGTGGTGATTTTAGATTGTCCTGGCCTGCGTAGGTCCAGCTCCGCCTGTATAAATGCCTGATCGATTTCCAAGTTTGCCGGACAGCCATCGATAATAACGCCGATTGCTACTCCATGCGATTCTCCAAACGTGGAGATTTTGAACGCCTGTCCAAATGAATTCCCTGCCATACTAATGTTCTAAATTATAATTCTTTGATGCTAAAACCGGCTTTCGTAAGGTCGTTCCAGAAGTCTGGATATGACTTCTCCACCACCTGATAGTCTTCCATCTCCACTTCCCTGATCAGCATAGCCAGCGGCGCTAAAGCCATGGCCATACGGTGATCATCATAGGTTTTGAAACTCACCTTTTCCGGGAAATTCAGATTCGAGCAGTCGAGGGTGTAGATCAGATCTTCTTCGAGAAGTTCCACGCCAATCTTTGCAAGTTCATTCTGTAAAGCTTTTACCCGGTTCGTCTCCTTAATCTTTAGGGTTTCCAGACCGGTGAGCTTTAAATTAATGCCTTTGGCTGCTGCACATACGATAATGGTTTGTGCCAGATCCGGGCAGTCCTTGAGATCAAGGACGTCGTTTGGAGTAATGTTGAGCGGGGCAGAATTTAGCTGTATACCATCCTCTGTTCTTCCAGATCGGACACCGAAAGCATTCATAATACTTTCAATACGGCTGTCGCCTTGCAAGCTGTCTTCTTTGAGATAGGGTAGGGTTACCTGCGCCTTTTCAGAAAGCGCAACAATGCTATACCAGTAGGAAGCGGCACTCCAGTCGGGCTCTACAACAAGCGTTGCATCCCTGAATTCCTGGTGCTCAATATGGATCACATTGTCATTCCAGGCATGGCGTATTCCCGCTTCTTCCAGCATCTTCAAAGTCATACGTACGTACGGCTCTGAGGTCAGATATCCTTCAATTTCCAGGAACAAGCCAAGTTCGAGTGTAGGCGCTATGATAAGCAGTGCAGAGATATACTGGCTGCTCACATCACCCTTGATCCTGATCCGGTTTGTTTTCTGCTTGAAGTTCCCGGAGATCAACAATGGCGGATAACCGGATTCTTCTTTGTACGTTATGGATGCTCCAAGGGTGTTCAATGCTTCGGTAAGTAGTTTAACCGGACGTTCCTGCATTCTCTTGGATCCGGTCAGTTCGAAGGACCGGTTAAGTGTTGGCAAGTACGCCGTTAAGAAACGCATTGCCGTGCCCGCATGGCCAACGTCTATTGTCTTGGTTTCGGATGCTGAGTCCTGGAGTCCCGTTAGGATTTCACTTAAAATCACCGTGTCTGCAGCATCTGAAAGGTTTTCAACTTTAACCAGGCCTTTACTGAGTGCCGAGATGATGAGTGCCCTGTTGCTTTCGCTCTTTGAGCCTGTCAGATAGATCGTGGCCTCAGTTTCCTGGTTTCCGGAGAAGGTAACAACTGCGTTCTTTTTGTTGGTCATGGGGGATTACCGCTTATAATGTGCTTTGAAACTAAACTTGTGCAGGAGCTGGGGCTTCAACGATGTTTGCTGGCGTTTTACCCTCGTTCATAATCAATGTTTGTTTTCTTATGGACTCTCCGTGTACAAGTTCCAGGAATTTCTCTGTGAAACTTGCATCCAGTTTCAATACCTTGGCAATGGCACTGCGTTTTTTCATGATCTCATCCCAACGGTTAACCTGAAGGATGGTCACTTTGTTGTCTCTTTTGAATTCACCGATCTTCTCTACCAAAGCCATGCGTTCTGCCAGCTTCTGAATCATCAGGTCATCTATCTTATCAATTTGTTTGCGTAGCTCAGCAAGCTTGTCTGCAAATTCTTCACTCACAGATTCTGCCTGGCGGATAGAGAGTTTGTCGGCAAGTTCAGAAAGTGCTGCAGGTGTTACTTGTTGTTTCGCGTCTGTCCATGCAACAGATGGGTCAATGTGCGACTCGATCATCAATCCTTGCATGTCTAAGTCTAGTGCTTTCTGTGCAACATAAGGAATCAGCTCACGGTTTCCGCAAATGTGACTTGGATCGTTAATGATCGGTAATTCCGGGCATAATGTTTTCAATTGAATGGCAAGTTCCCACATTGGCTCGTTACGGAAAGAGCTTTTCTCGAATGAAGAGAAACCACGGTGTATGGCACCAATTTTAGTCACACCTGCATTGTTTATGCGTTCTAATGCACCAACCCATAACGATAAGTCAGGATTAACCGGGTTTTTAACAAGGACAGGAATATCTACACCTTTAAGTGCGTCAGCAATTTCCTGTACAGAGAAAGGATTTGCAGTTGTTCTTGCACCAACCCATAAAATGTCTACGCCAGCAGCAAGTGCTTCTTCCACATGTTTTGCGGTAGCAACCTCAACTGCTGTTGGGAGGCCTGTTTGTTCTTTGGCTTTTTTCAACCATTCCAGGCCGATGCTGCCGATGCCTTCAAATTCTCCCGGACGGGTACGTGGTTTCCAGATTCCTGCTCTTAGAACGGAAACTTTTCCTGTTTCTGCCAGCAAGTGCGCTGTTGAAAGCAATTGTTCTTCCGTTTCTGCACTGCAGGGTCCGGAAATAATTAACGGTTGGTTTTTGATGGAAATCCAACTGCTAAGTGGTTGGATGTTTAAATTTAATTTCATTATCTATGCTTTTACGTTTGCTAATTAAGTATTTTTTGTTCTGGTGTGTGTTTTTCTTGCCTTACTCCGGCAGATCTATATTCGGCTATTGCTATCGGAGCCTAAACTTCGTCATTTTTCACGTATTCACCCATGATATTAAAGTTAACCGTGTATTTTAATACCTTTCGTATGGCGATATCGTAACGTTTTACATCTGTCCACTCGATATCGATGTAAAAATTATACTCGTTTCTTTTTCCAAGTACCGGCATGGATTGAATTTTAGATAAATTGATTCCCTCTTCGGCGAAAATGTTGAGCACCCGGGATAGCGCACCGACGGCATTGCCCACCTGAAAGCAGATGGAAGCTTTGTTCGCAGTCGTAGTTTCATCCTCCGGAATGTTCTTAAGGATCAGAAAGCGGGTATAGTTCTTTCGGTTCGATTCTATTCGTCTTTCGATGATGTTCAGGTCGTACAGTTCAGCAGCGAGTGTATTCGCAATAGCAACGGTATCCGTAAGCTGTTGTTCTCTGATTTTCTTTGCGCAGGCAGCGGTATCACTGCTTTCCACCACCTGAAGATGAGGGAACTGATCAATGAAGTCAATACATTGTCTAAGGGCAATCGGGTGGGAAGTAACATACTTGATGTCTTCAAACTTTACACCAGGAAGGGCCATGAGGTGCAATTGGATTGGTAGGTACACTTCTCCGGTGATTGATAAATTGTAATCACGTATCAGGGAGTAATTGGGTAGCAGACTACCGGCAATTGAATTCTCTATGGCCATGACAACAAAGTCTGCATCACCATTTTTAATGCTTTCGCAGGTCTGCTTAAAGGAATTACATTCTACTGTTTCAATGTCTTTCCCGAAAAACTTGAACGCCGCTTCCTCATGAAATGATGCTTTGATACCCTGAATTGCAACTCTTGTTCCTTCTTTCATTTTTATCTTAATTAAGCAGCACTTGTAACCGTACAAAACTGCTTTGGCGTAAACAAAAAAAGTCCCGGCTTGTGGCCGGGACTTTATACAATATCTCTATTTAGATTGCATATTAGTCCCGGCTCTTACTAAAATAGTAAAAGTATCCAAACCAATATGTAGTGCAATTATTCATCTTTGTTGTTGTTTGTCAAATGTAGCAACAAAATTTAATTTGTCAAGAGTTAAATTAAAAAAATTTGTTTCTGTATTTAAGCCTAGGCGATGGCTTAACAGAATTTAACTGATATTTCGCCGTTAACTGAGCTGCTAGCGCTCTTTTGTTCCGCAGAACCAATTTACTATTTTCTTAATGTTGTGTGTACTGTTTCCATGAGGAATGTGCCACTCTTCAACAAGGAACGTGTCATTTACCTCTTATAAGCCGAAATGTAGTACTCCAGGCTCTCTGTCAAATCCTGCTCCGCAACCTTACAGTTGAATTCACATTTACCTATTCCTTCAAGCAAGGAGAAATAGATATGTCCATGTTCGTTTTTCTTGTCACTTTTAAGCAATTCCAGGATCTTTCCAAAATTCACAGGTCGCATGTTGTGTTCCGGGTAGATGCTCTTTATGAAGGTTGTCAGATCATCCAGCTCGGCTTCCGTCAGCGTACTGTTTTTCACAGACAAATAACCCTCACAGATCATTCCCACGGCTATTGCTTCACCGTGCGTGAGTGGATTTTTACTATTGCTTAAGGAGAAGCTTTCTACCGCGTGCCCGATCGTATGTCCAAAATTCAAGATCTTACGCAAACCTTTCTCGGTAGGGTCTTCTGTCACGACCTGATTTTTCAGTTCTACCGATCTGAAGATCAGTTCCGGATCAGGACTCCTGTAATCACTCTTTTTAAGTGCTTCATAATACGGTGCATCAAGGATCAACCCATGTTTAATCATCTCGGCGAAGCCGGAAAGCAACTCGCGCTCCGGAAGGGTTTTCAGGAAAGCAGATTCTATAAATACAGCCTGTGGAAGCGCGAAGGTACCCACCATATTTTTGACGTTGTCGATGTCAATACCTGTTTTTCCACCTACAGAGGCATCAACCTGCGCAAGCAACGTCGTTGGAATATTGATGAAATCAATACCTCTCTTATAGGTAGAAGCGATAAACCCGCCCATATCTGTGATGACGCCACCACCCAGATTAATCATCAGACATTTGCGGTCTGCCTCAAAATCAAGCAGCGTCTTCCAGACGCCGATGCAAAAATCGATGTTCTTGTTCTCCTCGCCGGGATCCGTTTCAATCAGGTCGTAATTGTTGAAGTCGCCCAAAAGCTCCATCAGGACGGGAAGGCAATGCTCAGAGGTGTTGCGGTCCGTAAAGATGAACACCCTGCTGTACTTTTCATGCTCCAAAAAGTGTTGTAAAGGTTCAAGCTGCGTCTCAAAGTGAATCGTGTGACCAGAGTTAATTAGTTCAGCCATTATATCACCTTTATTTTTTGACCCATAAAATCGATTACATCACCTACTCTGACCTTAAGCCGTTTGCGGTGATCAACTTTTCCATTGTATTTCACAAGGCCGTCTTCAACAACGGTTTGAGCTTCCCCGCCGCTTTGAACCAGCGCTGTTGCTTTAAGCAACTGGATCAGGGGAATAAATTCGCCTTCTAATTTAAATTCTATCATGGTAGCGCAAAATTACAATTAATTACAAAGGGTTGTACCTTTGCTACCTACGGAATTGATACTTTTGCATTCTTTTTGACTAACCAGCACATCTAAATGGAAATTTCCAGCACTAAAAAGCTCAACTTTGAGAATACAGAGATTGCCTTTCGTAATAAATCCAATTCCGAGCTCAACGCATCATACTTACTGTTCAAGGTTATCAGCAGTAACTTCCTAACTAAGGTTGGCCCCCCAGTTACGAACTTCTTTCTTAACGTTGGCCTCCCTATAAAATCAGTAATCAAAGCAACCATATTCAAGCAATTTTGCGGCGGGGAGACCATTGCAGAGTGCGAACATACCATTGCCCAGCTGGCCTCCGCAAATGTAGGGACCATCCTTGACTATTCTGTTGAGGGGGAAGAGCAAGAAGAAGTTTTCAACTTCACCTGCGACGAGATCATCCGGACCATAGAACGGGCAGCAGGGGATGTGCGGATTCCTATAACCGTATTTAAAGTTACCGGGATCGGCCGTTTTGGCTTGCTGGAAAAAATAGATTCCAAAGCACCCCTATCTGTTGCAGAGCATGCGGAGTTTGGCCGGGTAAAAGTTCGCTGTGAGCGGATCTGCCGGACGGCTTTTGAGAAGGATGTTCCGGTGATGATTGATGCAGAGGAGAGCTGGATTCAGCAAACCATTGATGATCTTGCCATGGAAATGATGCGCCTGTTCAATAAAGAACGTGTTTTGATTTACAATACCTACCAGCTGTATAGACATGATAAGCTAGCCGATATAAAAGCGGATCACCTCATAGCCAGCAACAGCGGGTATCTGCTGGGTGTGAAGATGGTTCGTGGCGCATACATGGAGAAGGAACGCGAGCGCGCAGAGAAGATGGGCTACCGTTCACCAATACAGCCCGATAAAGCGGCAACGGACCAGGATTTTAATGCGACGTTGAAATACTGTGTTGAACATATCAACCAGATTGGTTTTGTCTGTGGTACCCACAACGAAGACAGTTGTAAACTGCTGGCCCAACTTATAGATGAACATCAGATCCCGCACAACCATCCACATGTGTACTTTGCACAACTACTGGGCATGAGTGATAATCTGAGTTTCAATCTTTCTGATTCGAACTACAATGTTGCCAAATACGTTCCCTATGGTCCTGTTAAAGCAGTTATGCCTTACCTGTTCAGAAGGGCACAGGAGAACACTTCTATCGCTGGTCAGACCAGCAGAGAGCTTAATCTCATTCAGAAAGAGAAAAAGCGCCGTAAACTTTAACAGACGAACGGACTGGCTTACCGGGACGAGAATTTATCAATGAGTTCCATCACCGCCAGTCCGTTCTCTCCCGTACCGGGATTAGGCCCTCTGTTCAGAAAATATCGAACCGTAGCATCAATCATCGGTTGTTGGACGTGCTGAAGCGGTTCGAAATGAATCTTCTCCGTGTTCCCGTTCAGCTGCAGGGTAATCTCCGGCTTTCCGAAAATGGGAAATGAAATGCTTCCGTCTGTTCCGACAATCCTGCAGATGTCCCTTTGATCTTCGACAGGCGCAGAGAAGCACCATGTTCCGGTGAAAATAATGTTGTTCAGGAATTTGATGGTGCCGCTTACCAGGTCATCAGCAGGGTATAATCCGGCCTGATTGGTGGCGATGCCCATGGCTTTTTCCGCTGGTCCGAAGAAATGCAGCATCAGGTCGAGCTGGTGCGGCGCCATGTCGTGAAATAAGCCTCCTCCGGATATCGCCGGATCAATGCGCCACTGTGTTTTTGGATCCTGAAGTTCTTCCGCAGTAAGTGGTGGAACAAGGTATTTCAGGTTCACATATTTAATCTGCCCGATGGTATGCTCTTCCAGCAATGACTTTATCTTTTTGAAAACAGGCTGCTCCCGGCGGTAATGTGCAACCGTTAATTTGGTGCCATTTTCATAGGAAGCCTGAAGCATGTTTTTGCTTGCCTCTGCATGCACGGCCATTGGCTTTTCTACGTAAACAGGCTTGCCCGCGTTCAATGCAGCAATGGTTAACGCTTCATGCGACTGGGGTGGCGTGGCGATATAAATGGCATTCACTTCCGGGTCGTCAATCAGCAGCTGCGCATCATCATACCATTTTGGTACCTGATGACGGCGTGCATAATCGGCTGCCCGTTGGCCGTTCCGGCTCATCACTGCAACCAGTTTAGAATCTGGAACTTTGCTAAATGCCGGTCCGCTTTTAACTTCTGTAACATCCCCGCAACCAATCATTCCCCAGTTTATCATGTTTGTCATATTTGGTTATTTCTCCCTAGTAAACATAAATAATTTTCCAGCATCAATTGTTCCTTCTGTGGATTACTGTTACAAAATCGTGATGTATTTCACATAATTATGCCCAGTTCCATATGTAATGGCATATTTTAGTATTATTGAAGCGGCCGGCAGCACGACAGCATCCGGCCGCAAGACGTTTAACCTAATTCATTCACATGAAGCTACTCAGCATCTTACTTGCGGTTCAGTTCCTAACCGTCATACCCACTTTAAAGGCGCAGCAGCCTTTGCAACAGAACAACCTTCGTGTAAAGGTCAGGAACGGCATTTTAGAAGGTACCACAGGTGCTTCCGGTGTTCGGGAATTTAAAGGCATACCTTTTGCCAAGGCACCCATAGGCGATCTACGATGGAGGGAACCACAGCCGGCAGAGAACTGGACCGGGGTTAGAAAGGCTGATCAATTTGGTGCATCGCCGATGCAGGCGAATGTTTTTGGCGATATGCGCTTTCGGTCTCCCGGAAAAAGTGAAGACTGCCTGTTTTTGAACGTATGGTCTCCCGCAAAGACGGCAAATGATAAACTGCCCGTACTCGTCTACTTCTACGGAGGCGGATATGTAGCCGGAGACGGTTCTGAATATCGCTATGACGGAGCGCAGCTCGCCAGCAAAGGTATCGTAACGCTGACCGTAAACTACCGCCTGGGCGTCTTCGGCTTCTTTGCGCATCCCGAGCTCAGCAAAGAATCCGGGCACAATGCATCCGGCAATTACGGCCTGATGGATCAGTATGCCGCTTTGAAGTGGGTACAGGAGAATATCGCCGCCTTCGGCGGTGATCCTAAGAAGGTCACCATCGCCGGGGAATCTGCCGGATCGATATCGGT
>JARKUW010000057.1 GCA_029851965.1 Bacteroidota bacterium
CTTCATTCCTGTAACCAAGAAACCTATTTCTTAACCTCAAATTGAATGTAGCGAACGCCCGGCATTCCATCTGCGGTCATGCCTTGAATTTCACCGACATATTTCCCTGGCTGATCGGAGGTATAGAAGCTTAATTCTGCCTTCCCGGAAGGGTCTGTTGCAACGTTTGGCGACCAGTATAACAGGGTTCTGAAATCCGGGAGACGGCTCGCTTTTTGTTCAGCCGTGTCGTATACCGGCGCATAGAATTCCCGCTGAAGCTGCATCCCCTCGTAGTCGAGAACAACGGCATGCGGATCTATTTCCGAGGCGCCAAGATCTCCTTCATAGGTACTGAAGTTCATGATCCCCTGGGAGACCGTCTGACCCCAAAAGTACTGGTCACGCACCACTTCCAGTTTTTTAACTTTTAGTGGATCTATTTTCATGACCCCGTCTATGTTCAAAAATGGCACTCCGTCCAGCAGAACCAGTGGATCACCATCAAGGTACCGCAAACCATTCACCATTTTAATGTGAAAGCGCTGTTGTCTGCGCACTACATCCACTTCACGGATATATTCCCTCATTACCTCTTCCATGGTCTTAAACCGGGTATAATCATCCAGCATGTAGGTTTTATATGGCTTGCCGTAAAATGCAGAGCTGTCGATCGCCGGGCGATAGAACTGTCTCAGTTTATTGCCCCCATAAATATTCTGCACCTGAACACCTAGACTGTGCATCTGAAGCGCGTTCAGCATGGAGGGCTTATATGCAAAACCTCCCGTAGCGCCCGGGGTGTATTGCGTTAAGAAAGGATTTTCCAGCTCAATCTTCAGTGTACTATCCGCTTCGTTGTTTGCCTGCAGAACCACCTCATTCTGGCCATAAAAATCCTTCGTATTGAAGATTATTCTACCCGTTGAATCACTTTTGGATCCATAGTACTGCGTCCTTTTCCCCGTTACACCCATATGCACCAGTACGTTTCTTGCCGGGCTTCCATCAGGGTTAGTTACCCGGCCAGTGATAAGATGACCATTTAACTCAGGAAGGTGTTTGATCGATTCTATCGAAGAACTTCCACGTGTACCCTGCTTAAAGCGGCGCCAGCCCTGAGTCAGCATTAATAGGTCCAAAGCCGTATTTGTTTCCACGTTGTTCTGTGAAAAGTAATAATCCGGAGATTCAATTGCGCCTTTAAGTTCAGAACCCAGCCACATGTAACTTAAAATGTCCACCTGTCTGTCCATTTCCAGGGAATCCAACCGCCGTATAGCCACAGAAAAATCAGCTGCAACTTGTTTACCGTTCTGGATTTTACTGCTCAGGGTTAAGCCTACCTTTTCACGGCCCTGATAGGTGTTCGCACTTGTACTTGCATCGACCATCAACTGGTCTGCAGGCCGTTTGAAATATAGCCGCTCACAAACGGGTGTTCCTGCACTGTTGAAGACGGTGAAATTCGATACCCCGTCGTAGAGCTTACTTTTGTCTACCGTAAACCTGGCGTTGCGGTCGGAAACCGAAGCCCGCTCGATAACCACTGCCCCCTGACGGCTGTGCACAACGAGGTAAACAACGTCGGTAGTCAGATTTGTATTTACATCCACACGGATATTTCCATTTTCATTATCGCTCACTGCCAGCACGTACCCTTGCTTCTTGATCTCCGGAAGTTCGCTAATGATGACGTCCTTTTCCGGAGAAGTCGCCACAGCCTTATAGCTGTCGCCAGCGACAGGTGTAAAGCTGAATTGACCAATACCATGCTTTTGTGTGTGAAATTCAGCCACCGTTTCGTTTCGCTGGTTAACCACACTTCCTTTTACAACAGCACCCGTTCCTGTACTGGCCGTAGCCTTAAAGGCAACTTTACTGCGGATACCTTCAACCAGGTCACCACCTTCCGGGAAAAAGCGAAGGTCATATTCACGTTTTAACACCGCCGATCGGCTGGGTTCAAGCAGGGGATTAATAATCGATATCTGCTTTTCAAACAGAAACGCTACGCCTGCATTCTTCATCCAGTTCGTATACGCCCGTAGTGTGTACGTTCCGTTCATGGCAGAAACCGGGATGTAAAAGGATCCGTTTCCACCTTTTCCATCCAGCGAAATCTTCGCCTGCAATAATGGGTTGTTGCTTTTATCCAGCACATCAACATAGGCTACCTTGCTGCTAGCTTTAGCCAAACCCTTCGCAGCCGTGTTGTAGTATATTTTGAACCACAACAGCTCACCGGTGAGGTAAACATCCTTGTCCGTATGGACGAACAGCTTTTCATGGAAAGATCGTTGCTGCTCATTTTTAAAGTGCGCCTGTAAACTGGATAGCACCTGTGCGTTCGCCACGAGCGTACTGGCACCGATCAGGAAACAAACTATGAAGAATCTATATACGTTCTTAATCATAAAATTCAATTATTGCCAGAAGGCAGGCCTTTTGTTTGTTCCTCGGATTGTACAGTCTGCGCATTCCTTCGTTGCTCCTAGGTGTCCGAGCAGCCTGCCGCCTATGTAGATTGGAGAAAGCGGAATGGATTTAAAGGTGTCGAAGAATAGATCTTCCAGTCTCCTTCCGGTGACAGGTTCAACAATCCAGACACTGTCAGGAGGGCCACATTCAAATGGGTACTTCGTCTTCCAGTCCGGCAGTTTCTCTCTACCAATGAATACGCGCTTCTGGGACACTGTCCCGGCACTAATGTAGCCGATCACGGGCTCTTCAGGCTTATCTACGTTATGAATATTCCCGGTCAGCTGAGAAGGTTGCGCATCAAAGATAGATCCAAGGCTTTCTGTATTCTTCTTCATGTTTTCCCAGAAAGCAAATGCTTCTTTCGTCAGTGCATATTGTTTAACAAGCGTGCTGTATTTCATACTGATCTTCTCTGAATCGGACGGAATAAATGTCAGTGGATTCTGATTGATCACATCTTTTTCCAGCTTCGCAGATGAACCCAGAACAATGGTGCTGGACTTACTTTCTCCCCAACATGTAAAAATATCATCTGTTTTGTAGTTACGGGGCATTACTTCTTCTCCGTCGGAAATAAAATCAGATTTGTACAATGCCTGGAATTGCCAGGTCTCCTCGTAGTCCCATCGGTAATAGATCGTTTTATTCTGATCATCATGGGCATTTGTATACACCTGCACACCCTTATCCCTCACTTCGAAGCCGACACTATCTATCACGGGAGTTACCTTTGCTTCAACGAAATCAGATAAATAGGTAGAACCGTCTCTTGTTTTAATTTTTAACCGGTATTTAGCCGCACTGGTCAGGTTCAGAGCAGGCGCCGCATATTCGCCTGCCTTTTGCTCCTGCAAAGGATAACTTTGGTTTCCATCGCTCTCTATGGCCAGTGTTGCTCCGGTTTCTTCCTTCGATCCGATTCCGTTCGTAAGCAGCACCGTCCGGCTCAAGCGTATAAAGCTGGAATCTGTGAGGTTAATCATGCCCTCCACCACCAGAATGTTACTGTTAATGGTAGTCACAGGCGGCTGATAGGGCTTTCGGCAACC
Organism: Bacteroidota bacterium; assembly: GCA_029851965.1. Taxonomy (GTDB): domain Bacteria; phylum Bacteroidota; class Bacteroidia; order Sphingobacteriales; family Sphingobacteriaceae; genus Pedobacter. The sequence continues at coordinate 3,513 of JARKUW010000057.1, forward strand.
TGCAAGAGTTACTACAGAAACAAGCAAGTATAATATCCTAAGTTTAGTCATCTTTAAAATCTAATATTGTAGTTCACAAAAGGAATTGCGGATGCAAAAATGGATAGCTTATATCCATTAATTGCGCCGCTTTCTTGTTTAAAGAAAGCAGAGTAGGCATTCTGTCTTCCTGTAACGTTATAGACACCAATTGTCCAGGAGTTGTGCGTGAGCTGATGAACTTTGTGGTTCCCATCTATGTTCACCGACAAGTCCGTGCGGAAATAATCAGGAATTCGATAGGCATTCCGGTCAGAATAGTAAACACGTTCGCCTCCATCATATTCATACTTCGCAATTGGAAGGGTAATTGGACGTCCCGTGCTGTAGGTCATGTTCATAGACAGGCTAAACCGGTGGGAGAAGCGGTAATTCCCCGTAAAATTCACGGCATGGGGCTTATCATAATTGGCTGGATATTGATTTCCACCGTTGATCGGCTCACCAACTGTTGGATCATTGAACTTCAGGAAAGTACGGGAGTAGGCATAACTCATCCAGCCATTGAGCTTTCCGGCATTTTTTCGTACGAAAAATTCGACTCCATAAGCCTTTCCTGCAGTATTCACAACATCAGTCTCAATGTTCTGATTTAACAAAAGTGATGCGCCACTTTTATAATCAAGATAATCCCGTAGCTTTTTGTAGTACACCTCAACCGAAGTTTCAATGGTATTGGCTTTAAAGTTCTTGTAAATTCCAAGAGAAACCTGATTTCCCCTTTGTGGCTTAATGTTCGGATCGCTTAATTTCCATACGTCAGTAGGTGCAATTGCCGTCGTATTGGACAACAGATGGATATATTGTCTTAAGGTATTATAAGCTGCCTTCAGGGATAGATTATCTGATAAATTGTATCTGGCAGATAGCCTCACTTCAGGCGCATGATACGTGTTAATGACCTCATTATTTCCATACTGGGTACTACTAACTACATTGAAAGGAGTCCTGGGCAAGCCTGCTGCATAGTTGTTCACTTCTTGCGGACCAAGATAGTTGTACAATGAATATCTCAAACCTGCGCTCACAGAGAAATCATCATTTACATCAAATTTATCACCAAGATACAGCGCACTTTCCAGCGCCTTTTCACTAGGAACAACATCTGGCGCAATCAAAGAAGCTTCTCCTACAGGTTGAAAATCCCCTGGCTGAAGCTTGTAGTAAATGCTCGACAAGCCGAAGTTGATCGTATGATTTCTGTTTAGATAGTAATTAAAGTCCGTTTTTAAATTTACCTGGTTTATGGCAAAGTTTAACTTGTATGCATTTACCGGATTGGCCGTGCTTTCGATATCGTACTTGTAATTGTCGACGCCTACGCCGAATACGCCAACGAGCTTATTGTTAAAATTGTGCTTCCATTTGATGGAAGCATTTCGATTGCTATATCCGTAGGTGGTATCGCTGTTCAGCTTGAACTTATCTGTACTAAAATAACCGGACAGGTAAATATTGTTTTTATCATTGATTTGATGACTGATACCCAAATTCAGATCGGTAAAGGATGCTTTACTATTTTTGTAGTCCTCCGGTAAAAGATCAAGCAACCAATTGGAATAGGTCGTACGGCCACCGAATATGAACGAAGTCTTGTTGCTATCAATTGGCCCCTCGATATTGAACCGGCTTGTCACCAGACCAATTCCCGCGGTTCCGGCAAACTTCTTTTTATTCCCTTCCCGGTTGCTGACTTCCAGAACGGAAGAAAGCCTGCCGCCGAATCGCTCGGGAATACTGCTTTTGTACAATTGAACATCTTTAACGAGATCCGGATTGAAGGCCGAGAAGAACCCGAAGAAATGCGAAGGGTTGTAAATCGTTGCATCGTCTAAAAGGATTAGGTTCTGGTCAGCCGAGCCACCTCGAACGTTGAAACCTGTAGTCGCTTCCCCCACCGACTGTACGCCCGGCAATGTAAGGACAACCCTTAGGATATCTGCCTCACCAAAAGCGGTAGGAACCTGCTTTATACTGCGAATGTCTATTTTATTTACGCCCATTTCCAAACGATTTACGTTGGCAACCTTCTCTGAGGATATGTTTACCTCTTTCAACGAAAAGACCTCTTCCTGCAATTCGATATTCAGTTTTCCATCACCAGCCAGCATCACCTGTCTACGGGTATCCCGGATGTTTGCAGCTTTAATTAACAACGTGTGCTTTCCTTTGGGCAAACTAAGAGAATAGAAACCGAACTTGTCTGAGGCCACGCCGATCTTCGATTCCACATCGTAAATACTGGCACCCACTACCGGCTCACCACTTTTAATGTCCCGGAGATAACCAGCAATGGTTACCGTGCCGGAGCCGGAATTGGATTTCGTCCCAACCTGATAGACCTTGTTTTCAATCGTTGCTTTCGGAATACGCCTGTCGGGTTCATCTGTAAAATAGTCAGGCAAGCCGGTAAGCGGTTTCCCAGTTTCGGTACGCGAAGACTTACCTGAAAACCCAGCTGCGAGATCGGTGATGATCTTTCGTTGCCTGGTTAAAAAGACCTCGCCGTTATGGCTTATGCTGAACGTGTAGTCCGTCGCTTCAAATGCGTTCTCAAGAATAAAAGTCAACGGTTTCCCGGTAGCCTTTAAAGTAATTCGAACGCTATCGAGAGCGGCAGGGTCATAATAAAACTTGACCTTAGCCTTTGATTCCAGTTCATGAACAAAGTTGGATATGCCAGCAGATCTGAAGTCTACATCGATGAGTTGCCGGCCAGGATCAGTACTTTGCGCATGTCCATAAAAAACCTGCAGCAAAAGCAGCATAAGAAGAAGAGAGATCAATCGCATGTTAGTTGGATAGTCGGTCGTAATAAGTAGCCAGCATAACCATTGCATGCTCCGGATTCTTACGATAGTTAAGTTTATTTTCTTTCATGAGCCGCTGCAGCTCCTTCTTTTTGTCGCCAAGCGCATTTATAAAGGACCGTTCGCTATTCACGTTCATATATTGACCCTCCTTCTTCAAGAAATAGGTATTTTTAGCAAGGAAGTATTTCTTAAGGTCCCTGGCACCGGATGTCTCCTTCAACTCTTTAGTCCTTTTTACAACCAGGCTAATTTTTCCAGCGTATATTTCATCGTAATAACCAGTACGCAGCGGGACAGAACGATCGGCTGAATCAATAGATATCCGAATGAAATGATGATTGTAAAGGTCGAACTGACCTACTTTATCCTCAACAAGCCTGAACTTATTGTATTGGTCATATAGTAAGGAAATGACCTGATCTGTATGTAAGTCGTACATCAGCGGCACATCATCAAACTGAACTCCATCATAGACCACAGATCCCTTGTCGAAAAACTTAGCGTCGTTCATATACGCAGAGCCTTCAATATTTGGATTATAGAACTGGTATTCAGTTCCATTGTACAGTCTGGACTGTTCTGCTAAGTTGAATTCAAATACCCTCCGCATATAATTACCCGTATCTGGCGTCGCAATTGCGTTCATGTTCGATTGCTGCCCGAAGGCTGTTTGAACAATCAAAAGGCCGATAGATAAAAGTCCGAGTAGTCTGGGTAAACGTCTAATCATATGGAGCGCTAAATTTCACCGTAAGTATACTCAAATCCAGCAAAATGAACAAGTATTTTACCCGGACAAACGACATTTATATCCAAAAAAAGAGGCCATCCTTACGGATAGCCTCTTTTTTTTTAGATTAAGGGTTTAGTTAAAACTTATCCCAGAACAATTTAGTACCAACTTCATCGCCACCGATTGCAGCCGCAGCAGCTTCGGTATTAACTCTGTTTAAAGTACGCTCACTGGTAACATAAGTTAAACGCAATGGTATTACACTTAAAGCCTGGTTTGCTGGCTGAAGTTTTGGATAGTCTAAACGTCTCCACTCCGTCCATGCATCGTTTCCACGGTTGTAAAGTGCAAGGTATTTTTGCTCACCAATTTTTTGTTTGTAGTCCCCTGCAGCAGATGCGTATGCTACTGCTGGCTGAGCCAGATAAGCAGTTGCCTGAGCAGCAGTTCCACCCCAATAAGTAATGGAAGCAGTGATCGCTTTGTTGTAGTGATCTGCTGGACTTCCAGCAATTCCCCATCTCGCAGCAGCTTCTGCAAGGATAAATTCAACTTCAGAATAGTCCATTAATAATGCTTCGAAATCAGGAGCAATTACCTTATCACTAGCATGTGAAAGATCAGCAAATGAATTGTTCACACCTTGAAGACCACCAATGTATGTACCGCCAACGGTGGTAAAGTAGAATGGTCTTCTTGGATCATTAAGGGTATTCAGCTTGTCAACAAGAGTTTTTCCAGCAACATAATCCTGTCTCGCAGTATAGATTGAATTCAAGCTATTTGAGATCGGGTTGTTGTTAGGCGTCGAGTTTAGGTATCTGAATGCTGCATTGTCTGCATTGCTTGTAAAGCCTTTGTCAGCTGAAGCCTGAATTGCAGCTTGTGAAGCAGCTTGGTCAACATCAGCAAGCGTGATCGCAAGCTTCATTTTCAAACTGTACGCAAACTTCAACCATGCTGCACTGTTGCCTTTGTACAATAAATCTGCACTTCCAAAGTTGGCGCTACCAGCATTAAGCTGTCCGATTGCTGCATCTAAACGCTTGAATAAGTCAGCGTAAATAGCCGCTGCGTCATCATATTTTGGTTGATTTACATCAGCACTAAGCGCTTCGAAGTAAGGAACATTACCCCAGGTATTAACCAATACAGACCACGTATATACGGATACGATCTCAGTTAATGCCAAACGGTTGTTTTTGACCTCAGGATTTAAACCAGCTTCCGCTTCTGTAAGCCTTTTGCTTTCTTTAAGATCCTGCAACACCTCACGGTACATTGGCGTCCAGTACGCTAAAGGAATGTCCCTCGATGTAATGTTATATCTAGGCTCATCCTGGTAGGTGGTCGCAGCCCATTGCTGCACCCAGAACCTGAAGTTGTTATTGTTTACACTTGCACTCGCCTGGATATCTGTAATTTGTTTCAATGAATTTGAAAACAATGATCCTGCAGAAACCGATGAGGGCTTCTTCGTATCAATGTTGTATTCATCAAGATTTTTAGCGCAGGATGCCAAAAGCATCACCGGCAAAATAAATATTAATAGTTTTTTCATAATGTCTTTTGATTTAATTGGATTAGAATCTAAACTTTAAATTGAATCCTAATGTTCTAACCGCTGGGTAAGCACCACTTTGATAACCCAATGAATTGTTACCAGAACTTAAGCCTGCTTCAGGATCAGCATAAGGAACATTTCCATGGATCAACCATAAGTTACGTCCAACAAGAGATACATCAATACCTTTAACTGCTTTACCACCTAAATAACGTTGTGGAATAGAGTAGGTCAAAGCCGCCTCACGTAATTTCACGAAACCTGCGTCGTAAACAAATGCTTCCTGAGGGTTGTTTGCATAACCATAAGGCGTTACACTGTTGTCATAGTTCTCTACTCTGGTTGTGTTTGGCGTACCATCAGCATTTACACCTGGAAGGATCACACCACCACCTAAAGAGATCGGAAGTCTTTGTGAATTTCCGAGATCATTCAGACCAGCACTTTCTGGATACAATCCAGTTGCCTGTCCATAATATTGATCAAGAGAGAAAACACTTCCACCTTTTTTAACATCAATTAAGAAACTCAATCCAAAATCTTTGTATTTGAAACTGTTTTGAAGACCTCCGGTCCATTTGGCGTTTACATCACCAATAACCTGGTTAGCCGGGCCAAACTCATAGTATCCATTTTCATCAACAACTTTTTGTCCGTCTTTGTAAACAAATCCTCTTCCTCTCAAAGTACCGTAAGGCTGACCTTTAGTTGCATTCAAAGTTACCCCACCCTGGAATGAAGCCAGTTGTAAGTTCTCTGTTTGTTCATATAGATCGATAACTTTGTTTCTGTTTCTGGCGAAGTTTACGTTCATCGTCCAGGTAAAGTCTGTCGTTCTAACCGGAACAACGAATGCGGAGATCTCCACACCTTCATTTCTAACAGTACCCGCGTTCACAAACTTTTTACCAAAACCAGTGGTTGTAGATACGTCAACCGCCATAATCTGGTTTACAGAATTCGAACGGTAGTATGATGCATCAAATCCAAATCTTGCTTTGAAGAAATTCGCCTCGATACCTGCTTCCAAACTTTTTGTACGCTCAGGAAGTAAGTTCGCATTTTGCTTGCTTGTCGGTAGGGAAGTCAATAGATTTCCGCTGAAGATTGGGTTGATGGTATATACATCAAATAAACTTAAAGGCAATGCATCGTTACCAACTTCTGCATAGTTCAAGCGAACTTTACCATAATTTAACCAGTTTGATTCCTTCATCAGGTTTGAGAATATAAAACTTCCCGCCACTGAAGGATACCAATACGTGTTGTTGTTTACAGGTAATGTAGTCGACTGATCACGACGGATTGTTCCATCTAAGAAGAACATTTCTTTGTACCCAAAAGTTGCACTTGCGAAATATCCATCAACGGCTACAGGCTCCGATTTTTCAATAGGCGCATTGATTAAGTTTGCAGAATTTGACAAAGAATACAATCCCGGAACAACCAAACCACCGTTGGTTACAGCAGAGATGGAACTTAGACTCATTCTTCTAAGATTGGATCCCAATAAACCGCGGAAAGTAAGGTCTTCAGTGATGTTCTTATTGAAGTTTACGATCAAATCATAGTTGGTTTCAGAAAATGTCCTGTTGTATCTGTAGTATTCAGCAACATCAGCACCACCAACTGCAGTACGTTCTTCCTGCATCTCATTAGATCCGTCGTAGGTTACACGACCCAAAACATCTAACCACTCTAACGGTTTCCATGTTAACGCCACATTACCAAAATATCTATCTCTGCTGTCGTTCTCAATATTGTTGTAACGCATCCAGTAAGGATTGTTGGAATAAATTGGTTTTGTAGCCGTAACGTCAGACCAGTTCCAGGTTGCATTTTTACCTTCTCTGTTGAATGCTGCTTCTTGCTCTTTCAAGTCAACATTCGTTTGCCACCATTGTCTGAACTGCTGATTCGGGTTATCACCACTGTAACCAGTTCCATAACGTCCAAGACCTTTAATGCCCGAATAGTTAGCAGAAGCACTTAAGGTTACATTCTTCGTGATATCATGACTACCTGAAAAGTTGAAAACGTTTTTGGTAATTTTACTGTTCGGCAAAATACCAGTTTCATCGTTTCTTAAGTAGCCGAATTTGAAAGTTGTGCTTTCACCACCACCGGTTAAGTTTACACTGTGTGAAGAGTTAACGCTGGTCTTGAAGAATGATTCAGGACCATTTTTTGCAGCAACCCAAGGTGTAGCTTGTCCGTAAGTAGGAGATGAAGGATCAAATGCATCCCATTGATAAACCAATGTATTTGGGTTGAATGCAGCACCATAAGATGCATCTTCCGTGAAAGGCGTTACTAAGCTTCTTCCTTTACCAAATACATCATTGTACCAGAAATTTCCATCAGGAGAGGCGTAACCAGCAGGATTGCCTTCACCATCTGTAGAGTACTGGTTAACATAACCTGCACCGTACTCATTCTGATATTTAGCAAAGGTTTTTTTGTCGATGTTACCAAACTGCACACCAGTGTTAACAGTGATACCCAAGGAATTCTTTTTTCCTTTTTTGGTTGTAATCATAATTACACCATTTGCAGCTCTTGATCCGTACAATGCAGTTGCAGCTGCACCTTTCAAAACGTTCACGGACTCAATATCATCCGGGTTAACGTCTGCTGACGCACTACCGTAGTCAAATCCACCGCGACCACTTGTTTGGTCAGTAGAGTTCGTGTTTGCATTACTGATTGGAATACCATCAATAACGAATAACGCCTGGTTGTTTCCAGTTAGTGATTTGAAACCACGCATTACAACGTTGGTAGATCCACCCATTGTATTGGATTGCGTAATGTTCAAACCGGCAACTTTACCAGAAAGTCCGTTAACAAAGTTAACATCCCTTGTACGGGTAAGATCTTCAGCCTTAACTTCCTGAGCAGCATAAGGCAACTCATTTTTGTTACGACGAATACCCAAAGCCGTAACAACAACTTCAGATAATGCCTGAGCGTCATTGGCCAACACAACGTTTACCACGTTAGATGAACCAATTGATCTTGTTTGAGAAACAAATCCCAAAGAAGAAAATTCCAACGCTGTTGCGTTGCCAGAAACTCTTAATAGAAATTTACCATCTGCACCGGTGCTCGTTCCGGTAGTAGTACCTTGAAGTCTGACAGAAACACCCGGTAACGGCAAGCCGTCCTCTTGTCCTGTAACTGTACCAGTAATCGTCCGTTCTTGAGCAAATGCAGAGACCGCAATGAACAAGAATACGAACAAACTTTGTAGTAGTTTTTTCATAAATTGTTTTTAGTTAGTTAATAATCCCCTAATATATAGGTTAATATGGGAGCCCGCAAGTATTATTTAACATTATTTAACACAAAACCTCATTTCGGCACCATTTATGCACCGCAGATTCGGTTAAAATACGCAGCTTTTGCGCCTACATACGGTATTTTAACTAACTAAAAACAACATTTTTAAAAATAAAATTCGGAAACCAAATTCCGGCAAAAATATTGATGCAACACGTACTTTCCGCAGTCAAAATCTATTTGTCCCACCATACCGGCTCATACACCGGAATGGTTCCGGGATAATTTAGATTCGTCGTTACTTCAGTATTTGGATACAACATCCGGAGTGGCATTCTGCCCGAACCAATAATTGATGCAGCAGATTGTACTAAGAAAGTCGGATAGTCTGTCCTTCTCCATTCGGTCCAGGCTTCGAACCCCTGGAACCCGCACATCGCATAGTATTTTTGCGTAATGATCGTACGGATGTTCCCCTCTAAGGAACCCGGAAGCTTGGCATCAGGGGCATTAGCAATATACGCTGAGGCCGCGTTTGTAAGGCCACAGGCTGCGAAGCTCGCCCGGATGCCCGAGGTAAATAGACCATTTAGATCGCCGGCACCGCCTCCCCAACCCCTTGCTACAGCCTCCGCCTGAAGAAAATAGCTTTCTGCGGCAGATATCAGCTTAACCGGACTGACTGCAGATGCCGGGTCCACGGCATTTCCCGCGACTAGTGCAGACGGCGTCGAAACCTCTTTCCCACTATTCGCGCGGTAGCTCCCCTGAGGAATATAAGCGATCGTATCCGATCCGGAACCCGGTACCGGTTCATAGAAAGCCATGAGCCGCGGATCATTGTTTCGTAAGAACTGGCGCACCACGGTTCCACTCGCCACAACGTTCTGCGTCCGGTCAAGCCCCACCATTTCATTGTACAACGGATTCTCATTTCCACCGGTTGTCGAATATTCAATGCTCGCATCCTGGGTCAGGAATGCTGCATTTGAATTGAACAAGCTGGCAACACCAGCCTGCGCTGCCGCTGGATCAACTTCCGACAGCCTTAAATAAGCACGGAGTTTAAGGGTGTTTGCAAAGGCGATCCAAAGGTCAACATCACCCTGGAACACCAGATCCTGCTCTCCCGGATCAGTCGCATTGGCCGTACCGATAGAAGCGAGGCCAAGGTCTATATAGTTGAATATGCTGTCATAAACCTGCTCTTGCGGGTCGTACCTCGGACTGCCAAACTGATCAGCCTTAACGGCTTCAGATAGTGGTATATCACCGTATGCATCCGTTGCGAGCTGAACGGTATATGCTTTTAACAAATACGCAATGCCCCGGATACGTTCATTATTTGGTGCCGTACTGTTGATGATCGTCTGCGCATTCTGCAGCGAATTACGGTACGTAATCAGCCATGGTCGGTCAAACGCCGTATTGGTTACATTGTATTGCTCCAGGGATCGGTACTGAGAAGAAGATGTACTCTGGGTCCAGTATTGTGCCCAGATATTGCCGTAAATCTGGTAGTTGTTGCCAACGAGCTGCCCGATCGCGGCCTCGACTGTTGGCAACAGCAGCACCGGCGTTGCCGTGCTTGGATTGTTGGGATTCTCATTTACATCCAAAAACTTCTTACAACCCGTAAGGGTGAGAATTCCTGCGAGAACCAGAACAGTTAGTTTTTTACCTATATATATATACTGAGTTTTCATATGATGCTGATTTAAAATGAGACCCTAACATTAAGCCCGAAATTTCGCACGGAAGGCAAAGCAGTGTAATCAAACCCCTGCGCATTGCCCGCCCCTGCGGAGTTCACCTCAGGATCTGCATATTTGTTTTCTTTTGGCGTCCAGATAAACAGGTTGTTCCCGAATACGCCCACAGTAAGCTCGCCGAAAGGACTTTTTTGAAGCTGTGCTTTACTAAAGGTGTAGGACAACCCCAGCGACCGCAGCTTTACAAAGGAAGCATCTACAATATGCTGCCCGGCAACCAGATCCGAGTAGTAGTCCTGCTTGTTGTAGCCCACATCTGTATTCACGACACTGTTGCCGTCCTCATCCAGGTAGACAGAGTTCGGGAAAATAACCCCGATCCGCTCTCCTCCAGTCTCTGCTGATGTTCCGGTAAAGCCCATGATATCCCGTGTTCTGGAGTAGAAAACACCACCTTGCTTGGTGTCAAAAAGAAAATTAAGCGAGAAGTTCTTATACCGCATATTTCCGCCCAGCGAAGCCTGATACTTCGGATTGTAACTGCCCAGGTATTGTGCAGTGGCACTCGGCAGCGGTATTCCGGTCTCCGGGTCCACGATGGTTCTTCCTTCGCCATCCGTTGCATTGGTCACCGCATAGAACATCCCGTAAGGTCTTCCTTTTGCCGCAACGATCGACATGCCCGAATAACCGCCTACACTCACCTGCTCAATTCCTGGAAGCAGATCTACGACCTCACTCTTATTTCTGGTATAGGTGGCAAACAGCTCTACCGACAACCCAGTACTGGTCCGTACAGGTGTGCCCCTTAAACTAAGCTCTAC
>JARKUW010000059.1 GCA_029851965.1 Bacteroidota bacterium
GGTTTGTATTTTGCGCCGGCAGGGCTGACCGTGTTCCAGGTACTGGCAGGCCATTCCAAAGAAGGATGGTACCCGTACATTTCCCTGAATGTACGGATCTAATCGCAGCGGTGTTGATCTTTGATGTTGCCGTCGCGATTATTGATCCGTCAATCCCCTGCCGGTTTTGTGTTGAAGTTCATCGATGCGTTTTGATGCTTCGGACTTACTTAATTTGGAGTCAAATTCCTCTCCAGCTTCATCCGACAACGTTTTCAGGTAAGACTGCTGTGCACCCGTCATGGGTTCGTTGCCGGTTGTCCACTCATCTGGATCCTTAATCGCGTTTGATCCTTTTACGCCTTCAGGTTGAGACTCCTCCGGGTTTGTTGATTCGTTTTCTTCGGGTTTCATGTTTGTAGATTTTAGAATGTTGATGACGATGTTCTAAACTTGGAGGCTATAACAATGTGGGTATTGGAATGTTTGTCGTAATATTGACATCAGAGGCGTCAAACGGATTTTAACTTTGGAAACATCACGAACATACTTGAACTGGAGCACCGGCAAGGACTCCGCGCTCGCGTTACACCGATTGCAGCAGAATGGAGAAACAGTCGAGCACCTGCTTACGTCAGTCAACGCTACCCACGAACGGGTGAGCATGCATGGATTAAGAAGGACATTAATGCAGCAGCAACTGGACTCGATCGGTATTCCCCATAGCACCATAGAGTTACCTGAAGAACCGTCTATGGAAACATACGAGGCACTGATGAAAGATGCAGTAGAGCGGCTTCGATCCGAGGGCTTTACTCAGGCAGCCTTCGGCGATATTTTTCTGGAAGACCTCAGGAAGTATCGTGAGGACCAAATGGAGGTATTGGGGCTTCAGACAGTTTTCCCACTGTGGAAAGAGAATACTGAAAAGCTCCTGACCGAATTTATTGATCTTGGGTTTAAGGCAATTGTGATCTGTGTGAACGCGGATCTGCTGGATTCATCATTTGCAGGCAGGTTGCTCGACGGTACATTCCTCGAAGACTTGCCAGAAAATGTTGATCCCTGTGGAGAGAACGGCGAGTTTCATACATTCTGTTTCGACGGCCCGATCTTTACACGCCCGGTAGAATTTAGAAAAGGGGAGACCGTATTTCGGGAGTATAAGCTAGCGCTTGATTCAGCCGGGGACAATCAAAAAAACTCCATTGGTTATTGGTTTTGTGATTTGATGCCTGCATTTTGATCCGGAGTGCCGCAGCGTGTTCCAATGTGCTGCTGCCTGATCAGAATGGCTGAGTTGAATTTTACTGGCGGGTACTTGCTTAATCCTAAAGTAATGATTAATTTACGACATAAAGCCTGTTTACGTTGTTTCAGGGGCGTTTTCTCTGAAAAATTAGGTGGGTGAATGAATTTTGTATATATCGTTTGTTCTGAGATTTAATGCGTTCCATATAGAACTGCTGTTGGTATCAATATTAATACAATAAATTGTTAATGTAAGCCTTATGTCCGGTAAAAAATCATCAAGCGAGCGAGACAGCGCTCCGCTTTCCAGTGAATCCAGAAGAGATTTTCTTAAAAAGTCATCTTTTTTAACGGCTGCAGCTTTAACTCCCGGAACTGTTGTGAAAGCAGCAGAAAAGCAGTGGGATGAAAAACTAGCTGACGTTTTTGAAAAGGTTTCCGTCAAATTGGATGTGAATGGCGTAACCCACACCCTTTCTGTTGAGCCGCGCGTAACACTTCTAGACCTGCTGCGTGAGCAATTGCATTTGACAGGAACAAAGAAAGGATGCGATCGCGGACAGTGTGGTGCCTGTACCGTGCACGTCGATGGTGTTCGTGTGAATTCCTGCCTTAGTCTTGCAGTAACCAATCAAGGAAAAAGAATAACAACAATAGAAGGTCTTGCTCAGGGCGACGATCTGCATCCGATGCAGGAAGCTTTCATCGAGCACGACGGCTTCCAATGCGGATACTGTACGTCCGGGCAGATCATGTCAGCGGTGTCCTGTATTAAAGAGGGACATGCCGGTTCTGCAGCAGAGATTCGTGAGTATATGAGCGGGAATATTTGCCGTTGCGGTGCATATTCCAATATTGTAAAAGCTATACAGGCGGTAAAATCGGGAGGATTATCATGAACCAGTTTCAGTATGTGCGGCCAGCAGAAGTAAGTGGGGCTAAAAAGGCAATTGTAAAGGATTCTAACTCCTGGTTTCTTGCTGGGGGGACCAATTTACTTGATCTAATGAAAATGGGGGTTGTCGTTCCAGAGCGACTTGTGGACATCAACCTTCTTCCTTTGAAGAAGATTGAGAAAACACCCGATGGCCTTCGGATCGGCGCTTTGGCGAGTAACACAGAAGTGTCTGAGAGTAGTTTGATTAAAACTAATTTTCCATTGCTGTCACTTGCCATCAATGCAGGTGCTTCACCACAATTGAGAAACATGGCTACCGTTGGCGGAAATCTGATGCAGCGGACAAGGTGCCCGTATTTCTTCGACACAACTATGCCTTGTAACAAGCGGGTTCCCGGATCTGGTTGTGGTGCTTTGAAGGGTTATAACCGGATGCATGCACTATTCGGTGCGAGTGACCAGTGCATTGCGGTTAATCCCAGCGACATGAACGTAGCCCTGAGGGCCCTTGATGCGTCGGTTCTGGTCACCGGCAAGGACGGAGAAAGATCCATCAAGTTCGCCGATTTTCATCGCCTTCCCGGTGACCAGCCGCAGCTGGATAATACCCTAAAGAAAGGGGAGCTCATCACGGCAATAGAGCTGCCTGACTCTCCATACCAGAAGAATGTACATTACTTGAAGATTCGAGACAGAACTTCCTATGCTTTTGCATTGATATCCGTAGCAGCGGCATTGGATATAGAGAATAATATCATTAAGGATGCAAGGATGGCAATGGGAGGTGTCGCACATAAGCCATGGAGATTGACTGAAACGGAGGCATTCCTTAAGGGTAAGCCAGTTCGTTCCGAGGTTTTCAAGGAGGCTGCGCAGATTGCGATGAGAGGCGCTAAGGCGTATGAACACAATAGGTTCAAGCTTACAATGGCACCGAATGCTGTCGTACAGGCACTAAGAACCGCATCAGGAATAAAGAGCACATAAATTTACCAGAGAGCAGGCTGTTGCTGGTCTAAAGCGGAAAAGCGCTTACGATCGCTTGTAAGCCAGTAAAAAATACAACTCATGAGAAAGGATAGCATAGAAGATCCATTAAATAGGGTAGACGGAAGACTTAAAGTCACAGGCGGTGCGAAATATTCCGGTGAATATAAATTGCCGGCCTTAACCTACGGCGTACTTGTTCCAGCCCCAATTACAAGCGGGACGGTTACTGCCATTGACAGCAAGTCGGCCCTGCGTGCGCCAGGGGTTCTGGCCGTAATAACTCCGTTCAACGCGCCGAAAGTACCAGGATATCAGCCGGAGGCTCCCGTGCGTGTTAAGGGGCTAAAGCTATTTGACGACAATCAAATTCATTTCAACGGTCAGCCGATAGCACTTGTTGTCGCTGATACTTTCGAGCGGGCGACACATGCCGCCAGCCTGGTGAAGGCTACTTATGAAAAAAAGCCTTTCCAGACCAATTTTCTAGACAACATGGGGTTAGCTGTAAGTCCGCAAAACAATAAGGACTATTTACGCGGCGAAGCCAACGCATATAAAAACGCAGCAGTTAAAGTCGAACAGGAATATATACTTCCATCAGAGATGCACAATCCAATGGAATTGCATGTCACGACGGCACACTGGACAGGGGACGACAAAGTTACCATTTACACGAAATCTCAGGGCGTAATGAGCTCACAAAGAGCCATTGCCACAGCCTTTCAGTTGGAACCCAGGAATGTGCAAATTAATTCGAAGTTTGTTGGTGGGGCATTTGGTTCATCTTTACGGACCTGGCCACATGAGGTCGCAGCTGCCCAAGCTTCAAAAATGCTTAGGCGACCTGTACGGCTCACACTTACCCGCGAGCAGATGTTTACGTTGGTTGGTTACCGTCCTGCAACGATTCAGAAAGTAGGGATAGGTGCTTCTGCCGATGGGCAGCTGGTTGGTATTACCCATGAATCCCATTCGCAAACCGCAATCTACGAAGAATTTACGGAGCGCTCGGTGAACATCTCCAGGTTTCTCTATCAATGTCCGAATGTAAATACCACATATAAGGTTATCCCCTTGAATGTGGGTGTACCGGCACCTATGCGTGGCCCGGGAGAAGCGACTGGTTCATTTGCGTTGGAATGTGCGCTGGATGAACTGGCTTATGCCCTGAACATGGATCCGATTGAACTTCGGCTCAAGAATTATGCAGATGCAGATCAGGAGAAGAACCTTCCCTGGTCAAGTAAGTATCTGAAGGAATGTTATCAGAAAGGTGCAGAAAGTATCGGATGGTCCGAACGTGCTTCAAAGCCTGGTACTAAGTATGACGGCGAATGGCTGGTGGGCTATGGGATTGGCTGCGGGGCTTTCGGTGCTTACCGGAACCGTGCAACAGCAAAAATCAGGCTACTGGCCGATGGTACTGTGAACATTCAGAGTGCTACAAGCGATATTGGTCCGGGAACGGCTACATCAATGGTGCTTGTCGCCGCTGATGTACTAAAAATTCCCGTTAAGATGATAACCTTCGACTTAGGTGACTCTTCGCTGCCGCTGGCGCCAACTCAGGGTGGTTCGGCAACCGTTTCCACGGTAGGGTCCGCTGTGCATGATGTGTGCCTGGCATTGAAGCAGAAGCTGTACAGCCTTGCCGGCAAACCGGAAAATAGTACAGATCAGTTGGATTACCCTGCCGTTTTAAAGAAGAACAACTTACCATTTGTTGAGATGACACTGGAATCTGCAGGGAATGAAGAATCAAAGAAATATTCGCTGTATTCCTTCTCTGCGCACTTCGCAAAGGTGTATGTGCATCCGTTAACGGGGGCAGTACAGATCAAGAAAGTAGTGGCGGTGGTTGATGCGGGAAAAATTATCAACCACAAGACAGCAACCAGTCAGATGACCGGAGGTGCAGTAGGTGGAATTGGAATGGCGATGACAGAAGAGGCGGTATTTGATGATCGGTTTGGCCGCTATGTTAACGGCAACTTTGCAGATTATCACGTACCCGTAAATGCAGATATTCTCGACATGGAGGCCATATTTATCGATAAGCCGGATACCATTCTGAACCCGATCGGTACAAAAGGGATCGGTGAGATATCGCTTATTGGTGTTGCACCCGCGGTTGCAAACGCTGTATATAATGCGACGGGCAAACGGATCAGGACCTTGCCGATTACGCCAGATAAGCTGATATGATCCCGGCGGTGTACTTAAATATTGACTGCCGTCTTGAACTGTAATAGTGATACTCGTAATAAGCGTTAAGCTTATGGTAGCATAGGCACTTAAAAGAATATAAACCATGAAAAAACGTAGAAATCTGATCTTTATTTCTTCTATCGCACTTATTGCGGGGCTGGTGTCCTTCAAGGCGGTAAACACATCCCTGGAACCGGGAACAAAGCCAGTGGCAGCGGCAGGACTAACGCTTCCTGCAGGATTCAAAGCCAATATCGTCGCTGAGAATCTAGGTGGAACCCGCCATATAGCGGTTACCCCTCAGGGTGATGTTTACATCAAACTCGAGCGTCCAAAGAATGGGAAGGGTATTTTGATGTTGCGCGAAGCTGCAGGAAAAATGGAAGTTAAAGCTGCATTTGGCAACTACGGCGGGACTGGACTCGCCATAAAGAACGGATACCTTTATGCTTCATCAAACGCCGATATCTTCAGGTACAAACTGAATGAGAAAGGTGAAGTGATAAATCCTGAAAAACCAGAGCTTGTTGTAACCAAATTACTGGAAAGACGCTCCCATCGGTCAAAGTCCATAACGCTGGATAACGATGGAAATGTGTATGTAAACGTAGGTGCGTATTCAAATATTTGCAGCGAGTTTGACCCAAATGCAACGGGATGCCCAATCCTGGATTCTGCCGGTGGGATATGGCAGTTCAAAGCCGACAAGCTAAATCAGACGTATGGTGATGGGGTTCATTATGCGACCGGATTGCGGAATGTGGTTGGACTTGACTGGAACAATGCGACCAATCAGCTTTATGTTATGCAACATGGACGCGACAGGCTATCTGACCTTTATCCTAAATATTACACGACTAAGCAATCTGCTATTTTACCGGCGGAATGTATGTATGCTATAAAAAAAGGAGATAATGCCGGCTGGCCATACATGTACTATGATCAGGAACAAAAGAAAAAGATTTTAGGTCCTGAATATGGAGGAGACGGGAAGAAGGAAGCGGATTCGAAGTTTGTTGATCCCGTTGCTGCCTATCCCGGACATCTTGGTCCTAACGGACTGCTGTTTTACACTGGAGACCAGTTTCCGGAACGCTATAAGAATGGAGCTTTTATCGCGTTCCATGGTTCATGGAACCGCGCTCCCGAACCTCAGGCAGGTTATTATGTCGTTTTTCAGCCTTTTAAGAACGGAAAACCTGACGGACCATGGGAAGTTTTTGCCGATGGCTTTTCCGGATCCCCTGAAAACACTGCGAGTGGCCGTGCGGTCCACCGTCCATGCGGACTGGCACAAGGTCCGGATGGATCATTGTATGTCACAGATGATACGAAAGGAAGTGTTTTTAAGATAAGCTATACCAAATAATATAATCCAAATACGACACAATGAAGCGGACAAAATATTTTGCTGTTCTTTCCCTGCTGCTGTGCTTAAGCTCATTTGCAAATGCGCAGACGAAGCCTAAGACTGCTACAAAGAAGCCAGCGGTCAAAACTGATCTGACGGCCAGGATGCTGTCAGGGAAGACAGTTTACAACAAATCCTGTCTATCCTGCCATCAGGCGGATGGTGCGGGTGTACAACGTCTGAACCCTCCTTTGATAAACACCGACTATGTTTTAGGCGACAAGAAAAGGCTGATAGATATTGTGCTTAACGGCTTCAATGAAGAAGTGGAAATCAACGGTGAATACTACAATAACGCTATGCCGCCACATAATTTTCTGAATGATCAGGAAATTGCAGATGTGTTAACTTATGTACGGAACAGTTTTGGTAATAAAGCGACTCCAATCGATGTTTCGGAAGTCACTGCTGTAAGAACTGTTAACAAAAAGTAAGCTTTGGTTGGAAAATAGATATTTTCCCTTCCTCAATCTGCTTTATGCGAGGATCAGTGTATCTTCGCCAAAGATTTAGATAGTTCTTATGGATGACGACTTTTACAGACACTTATTAGATAAGCCTAAGTTCTATTGTGCGGTACCACCGAATAAGGTTATTGCACAATGGGCCTTAGGTGTCATACATTTACTGTATCCGGAGAACTCTAAAAAGGTGCTGATTAATATAGATCAGCTTAAAGCAAAAACGCGCGAGCTTCAGGAAGAACTATTCGAAATTATCGAGGCCAGCAGCCGTTTTTCAAGAAACACCTGTGCGCAGCTGGCGGAAGATTTTTTTCATAACCTGCCGGAGCTGTATAATGTCTTGAATACAGATATACAGGCCATCTATGAAGGTGATCCTGCAGCACACAACGAGTTTGAAGTTATTCGTACTTACCCCGGGTTTTACGCGATCTCCTTTTACAGGATAGCGCATCTTTTGTTCAAATTTGACATACCCATTGTCCCGCGTATCTTGACCGAGTATGCCCATTCTAAGACTGGAATTGACATTCATCCTTCAGCAATCATTGGTGAGTATTTTCACATTGATCATGGTACAGGTATTGTTATTGGAGAAACGGCCATCATTGGCAGGCACGTTAAGTTGTACCAGGGTGTGACGCTTGGTGCAATGAGTGTCCGGAAAGATCTGGCCGGCAAAAAACGTCATCCTACAGTCGAAGATCAGGTGGTGATTTATTCAGGAGCCACGATACTGGGTGGAGACACCGTGATCGGGCACAATAGTGTTGTCGGCGGAAACGTTTGGCTTACACAAAGTATTGCTCCGTTTTCTACGGTATACCACTCGCCGATAATTACGGTGCAGAAAATGAATATTGATAATTAATCAGAACTATGGCAGGCATTATTGATCTAATTGGGAACACGCCACTTGTTGAACTGACCAAGCTAAATTCCAATCCGGGCGTAAAGATCTATGCAAAACTTGAGGGCAACAATCCAGGTGGAAGTGTAAAAGATCGTGCGTCTTTAAATATGATCCGGAGCGCACTAGAGCGCGGAGAAATAAAAAAGGGCATGAAGCTTATTGAGGCGACGAGCGGTAACACTGGGATTGCCCTGGCGATGATCGCAAGCTTGTTTAACCTGGAAATTGAACTGGTGATGCCTGCAAATTCCACCCGGGAGCGGAAGGTGACCATGGAAGCTTTCGGAGCAAATGTTGTTCTGCTGGATAATATGGAAATTTGCCGCGACTATGCCGAAGAAAAGGGTGCCACAGACGGATATTATCTGCTAAATCAGTTTTCGAACAGTGACAACTATATGGCCCATTATAAAACAACCGGGCCGGAGCTGTGGAGGGATACGGATGGGGCAATTACTCACTTTGTGAGCTCAATGGGCACGACAGGTACCATCATGGGCTGCTCCAAATATCTGAAGGAAAAGAATCCGGACATTCAGATTGTCGGCTGTCAGCCGACAGAAGGATCTTCCATTCCAGGTATTCGCCGCTGGCCTGAAGCTTACCTTCCTAAGATCTTTGATCCGAAACGCGTAGATCGTTTGATGGATATCTCCGAGGATTCTGCAGTTCTGATGGCCAGGCAACTCGCAAAGGGTGAAGGAATCTTTGCCGGTACAAGTACGGGAGGTGCATGCTCTGCAGCACTCCGAATTGCTGCGGAACTAGAAACAGGTGTAATTGTTTTCGTGGCGTGCGACCGTGGTGATCGCTATCTCAGTAGCGACTTGTTTGGATAATCAATAAAAACACCTACCTTAAGTGGGTATTTAGGCCCTCACGGCTTGTTCGTCGCACACTTTAGAATATTTATAATCGAAAATAGTATGAGCTTTGACATCAACAACAGAAGGAATTTTTTAAAAGTCTCTGGTACCTTGGCGCTTGGAGCGGCAATTATTCCCCAGTTTTTACGTGCAAAGTCTGGAGCCGCCAAGAAAATTGGCATACAGCTCTATACGGTTAGAAAGGAAATGTTGTCTGATGCCGCAGGAACTTTAAAGCAATTGGCGAAAATCGGTTATAATGAAATTGAATCGGCGAGAAGCGAGAAAGGAAACTATTATGGCCTGGCGCCAGAGGAGATAAAAAAGGTATGTGCAGATCTGAACATCAAGGTCGTCAGCGGGCATGTACATATTGATGAAAACTGGCAGCGATCTGTTGACCAGGCGGCAGAAGTTGGACAACC